>NZ_JBFAWY010000001.1:0-309924 GCF_040680575.1 Streptomyces sp. NPDC052020 | reverse complement strand
CCCGCCCCGGTAGGCGATGACCTCCAGGCCGCCGACGGTGACGCCGACGGTGTACTCCTCGTGGGCGTGCGGGGCGTAGACGTGCCGGTCGAAGCGGGCGGTGAGCAGGTCCAGGGGCGGGCCGCCGCGGCCGAGGCGGGCCCTGCTCCACCGTGCCTGTTCCCCCCGTACGCCCACCGTGCGCCACACCCCCCGCCTCAGGGGATCAGAGGAAGGTCCCGGTGTCCACCGGTTTCCGCACCGCCGGGTGCCGGGTGCCCGCCCCCTTCCCGGCGGCCCACGGCGGCCCGGCAGGCACCGGCGAGCGCCCCGTACGCTGGCACGGAGCTCGATCCGAAGGAGTACCCGTGCTTGTCCTGCTGCCGCCGTCCGAGGGTAAGGCGCCGTCCGGCTCCGGTGTCCCGCTGAAGCTGGAGTCCCTGTCGCTGCCGGGGCTGGGCGAGGCCCGCGCGGCCGTGCTCGACGAGCTGGTCGAGCTCTGCGCGGGCGACGAGGACGAGGCGCGGGCCGTGCTGGGGCTGAGCGAGGGGCTGCGCGGCGAGGTCGCGAAGAACGCGGAGCTGCGCACGGCGGGGGCCCGTCCCGCCGGGGAGGTCTACACCGGCGTGCTGTACGACGCGCTGGACCTGGCCTCCCTCGACCCCGCCGCCCGGCGGCGGGCCGCCGGCTGCCTGCTGGTCTTCTCGGGGCTGTGGGGCGCGGTCCGGGTGACCGACGAGATCCCCTCCTACCGCTGCTCGATGGGGGTGAAGCTGCCGGGCCTGGGCGCGCTGGCCGCGCACTGGCGGGCGCCGATGGCGGCGGTGCTGCCCGAGGCGGCCGGGGACGGTCTGGTGCTGGACCTCAGGTCGTCGGCGTACGCGGCGGCGTGGAAGCCGAAGGGCGAGGTGGCCGGGCGGACGGCGACCGTGCGGGTGCTGCACGCGCCGACCCGGAAGGTGGTCAGCCACTTCAACAAGGCGACCAAGGGGCGGATCGTGCGCAGCCTGCTCACCTCCGGGGCCGCGCCCGGGGACCCGGCGGAGCTGGTGGCGGTGTTGCGGGGCCTCGGCTACGAGGTGGAGGCGCAGGCGCCCGCGAAGGCGGGCAAGCCGTGGTCGTTGGACGTGCTGGTGAACGAAATCCACTGACCCCACCATGCGTTGCACTGTGCGCAACGGCCTTTGCACAGGGTGCGCGTCTGAGGGCACGATGGGACCATGAGCTCACCACTGTCCTCGCTCTCCACCGGTCCCGGCCCGGCCGCCTCCGTTCTGGACCTCGCGCCCGTCGTACCCGTCGTCGTCCTCGACGACGCCGCCGATGCCGTACCGCTCGCGCGGGCGCTGGTCGCCGGGGGGCTGCCCGCCATCGAGGTGACGCTGCGCACGCCGGCCGCACTCGACGCCATCCGGGCGATCGCCGAGGGCGTTCCCCAGGCGGTGGTCGGCGCGGGCACGGTGATCACGCCGGGTCAGGTGACGGACGCGGTGGCGGCCGGGGCGCGTTTCCTGGTCAGCCCGGGCTGGACGGACGGCCTGCTCCAGGCCATGCGGGCGTCGCGGGTGCCGTTCCTGCCGGGGGTGTCGACCACGTCGGAGGTGGTGGCGCTGCTGGAGCGCGGGGTGCGGGAGATGAAGTTCTTCCCGGCCGAGGCCGCGGGGGGCACGGCCTATCTGAAGTCGCTCGCCGGTCCGCTGCCGCAGGCCCGCTTCTGCCCGACCGGCGGCATCGGGCCGGACTCCGCGCCCGCATACCTGGCGCTGCCCAATGTCGGCTGCGTGGGCGGCAGCTGGATGCTCCCGAAGGACGCGGTCGCCGCCCGGGACTGGGAGCGCGTGGAGGAGCTGGCGCGGGAGGCGGCCGCGCTCGGCGGGACCGGCACGGCCCGCTGACGCCCCCTCGCCGAACGACACGGCCCGCTGACCGCGCCCCTGCGAGCGCCGCGGCGCGGTCAGCGCAGGTGTGAGGTGTCGTTGAACAGCCGGACGCTGGCGCCGCCGTCCGCGTAGTACGCCACCGCCGACAGCGAGGCCGCCGACAGCTCCATGCGGAACAGGGACTCGGGCGGGGCGCCCAGGGCGAGCCGTACGAGCGTCTTGATCGGCGTCACATGGGTCACCAGCAGCACGGTGCGGCCCGCGTACGCCGCGACCAGCTTGTCCCGGGTGGCGGCGACGCGGGCGCCCGCCCGCGCGAAGCTCTCGCCGCCGCCGGTGGGCGCGGCGTCCGCGGAGACCAGCCAGGCGTTCAGGTCGTCCGGGTAGCGCTCGCGCACCTCGGCGAAGGTGAGCCCCTCCCAGGCGCCGAAGTCGGTCTCGCGCAGGCCGTCCTCCACGGTCACGTCCAGCCCGAGGCGGGCGGCGACGACCGCGGCGGTCTCCCGGGTGCGGGCCAGCGGCGAGGAGACGATCGCCTGCACGGTGCCGCGCCGGGCCAGGGCCGCGGCGACCCGCTCGGCCTGTTCCCGGCCGGCCGCGGAGAGGGAGGGGTCGCTGCCGCCGCTGCCGGAGAACCGCTTCTGCGGGGTCAGCGGGGTCTCACCGTGCCGCAGCAGGACGAAGGTGGCGGGGGCGCCCATGTCGGGGGGTCCCCAGCCGGGCGCGGCCACCGTCCGGGCGGCCCGCACATCGGCTTGAGCGGCCCCGGACCCGCGCGGCGCCCCGGACGGGCCGGCGGTCCCGGACGGTACACCGGGCTCGGCCGGTGTACCGGACTCAGCCGGTACGCCGGTGGGGTCCGTCGCGCCGGCCCCGGCGGCCGGTTCCCCGGCGCGGGCGCCGGCCGGGCGGCCCCCCGCCAGGGCCGCGCGTACCCGTGCCGCGCCCGCCGCCGCGTCGCCCGGCGGGCCCGCCGGCTCGGGAGCCGCGGCGGCGGGCGGCGCGGCGGACGTGGCCGACGGCTCCGGGGGCCGCCACTGCTCTCCGCGGCCCCCCGCGTCCATCGCCTCGTTGGCCAGCCGGTCCGCGTGCTTGTTGCTCTCCCGCGGAATCCACTCGTACGTCACCCGTCCGGGCGGGAAGACCCCCGCGGCGTCGGCGGCGAGCGGCTTCATGCCGGGGTGCTTGATCTTCCAGCGGCCCGACATCTGCTCGACGACCAGCTTGGAGTCCATCCGGACGTGGACGGCCGCCTCCGGGTCCAGCGCGCGGGCGGCGCGCAGACCGGCCAGCAGGCCCCGGTACTCGGCGACGTTGTTGGTGGCGACCCCGATGTACTCGGCCGCCTCGGCGAGGGTCTCCCCCGTCGCCGCGTCCCGCACCACCGCGCCGTATCCGGCGGGCCCCGGGTTGCCCCGCGACCCTCCGTCGGCCTCGACGACGAACTCCCGCACCGGACCGGCTCCTACAGGCCGGAGTCGGCCGTGCGCACCAGGATGCGGCGGCAGTTCTCGCAGCGCAGCACCGCGTCGGACGGCGCCTGGCGGACCTCGTTCAGCTCGGTGATGGCGAGCTCCTGGCGGCAGCCCTGGCAGGTGCGCTGGTACAGCTTGGCCGCGCCGACGCCGCCCTGCTGCCCGCGCAGCTTCTCGTACAGCTTGAGCAGGTCGGCGGGGATCGCGCCCGCGATGACCTCGCGCTCCTTGGTCACCGAGGCCGCCTCGCCGTCGATCTCCTCGAAGGCGGCGTCGCGGCGCCCCGTCGCGTCGTCGATCTTGGCCTGGACGGCGGAGACCCGCTCGGTCAGCTCGGCGACCCGCTCCTGCGCGGACTCACGGCGCTCCATGACCTCCAGGACGACGTCCTCCAGGTCGCTCTGCCGCTTGGCGAGGGAGGCGATCTCGCGCTGGAGGTTCTCCAGGTCCTTCGGGGAGGAGACGGCGCCGGAGTCCAGGCGCTGCTGGTCGCGGGCGGCGCGCTTGCGCACCTGGTCCACGTCCTGCTCGGCCTTGGTCTGCTCGCGGGCGCAGTCGCTCTCCTCGGTCTGCGCGGCCACCAGGAGGTCGCGCAGCTGCGTGAGGTCCTTGGTCAGCGACTCGATCTCGGCGTGCTCGGGCAGCGACTTCCGCTTGTGCGCGAGCTGCTGGAGGCGGACGTCGAGGGCCTGGACGTCGAGGAGACGGATCTGGTCGGCGGGCGCGGCGTTCAGTTGGGGGCTCCAGGTGAATCGGCGGAGGGGGCGCCTGACGCGCTCCCGGGAAGGGCGGTGGCGGACGCCGCGTGGGCGGTCCAGGGGTCGGTGACCGTCTTGGACACGTGGACGCGCAGGTCCCAGCCGTGCCGGTCGGAGATCTCGTCGAGCTGCGCCGCGGCCAGCTCGCACCAGGGCCACTCGGTGGCCCAGTGCGCCGCGTCGAGCAGCGCGAGGGGGCGGTGGGCGTGGTCCGCCATGAACTCGGAGGCCGGGTGGTGGCGCAGGTCCGCGGTGAGGAACGCGTCGACGCCGGCCGCCCGGACGTGGCCGAAGAGGCTGTCGCCGGAGCCGCCGCTGACGGCGACCGTGCGGACGACCGCCTCGGGGTCGCCGGCGACCCGGATGCCCTGGGCGGTGGCGGGCAGGCGCTCGGCGGCGCGGGCGGCGAACTCGCGGAGGGTCAGCGGGTGGTCCAGTTCGCAGACGCGTCCCAGGCCCCGCCGGCCCTCGGGGTCGGCGGCGTCCGGCACGAGGGGCCCGGTGACGCGCAGGTCCAGGGCTCCGGCCAGCGCGTCGGAGACGCCCGGGTCGGCGGTGTCGGCGTTGGTGTGGGCGACGTGCAGCGCGATGTCGTTCTTGATCAGCGTGTGCACCACACGGCCCTTGAAGGTGGAGGCCGCGACCGTCGTCGTACCCCGCAGATAGAGCGGGTGGTGGGTGACGAGCAGGTCGGCGCCGAGCTTCACCGCCTCGTCGGCGATCTCCTGGACCGGGTCGACGGCGAACAGGACGCGCGTCACTTCCTGGCCGGGGTCGCCCACGACGGTGCCGACCGCGTCCCAGGACTCGGCCCGCTCGGCGGGCCACAGGCTCTCCAGCGCGGCGATGACTTCTGACAGACGGGGCACGGGAGCAAGGCTACCTGCCTGTTCTGCGCCGTTGCACCGGTACCGCCGGGCCGGGGCGGCACAGCACAGCCGCCCTCGGCTCCTCAGGCGAACGACCACCGGGCCACCCATATGTGTGAAGCGGACGATCACCGCCGTCACACCCGTGCGTGCGAAACTAGCTTCGTCACAGGAGGTGACCGAACGATGACGGTCTGTGCCATCGAGACGTCGGCGGACCCTGAGGACGACACGGCGCCACCGGCGGGCTGTGCTCTGACCGCCGACGGTGCCTACGCCGCCCGCCTGGCCCTGAGCGGCGGCTGCTGGTACCCGGAGCGCTGGACGCTGGACGGGCCGGAGCCGTACGCGGTGCCGCTGCCCGCCCACCAGCCGGAGGAGCCCGGCACCGAGGTGCAGCCGATGGGCGACGGCCGGGTGCTGGTCCACCGGGTGGCGGCCGGGCGGCACGTCTTCGCGCTGCTGTACCCGACCGGGCCCGGCACCGGGGAACTGCCGCTCGGCGCCGTGGAGTGCGCCGAGGGGACCCGGCTGCGGCTGCTGCCGCCGGCCCCGGGCGGCGAGCGGGCCTACGCCGTGGCCGCCGGCCGGCACGCGTCGGCGGTGTGGCTGGTGGCGGGCGGCCCCTTCGGGCCGGAGAAGCTCGCCGAGATCCCCGGGCGCTGCGCGGGCGGCGTATGGCTGGACCGCACCGAGCGGATGCTGGCCCTGGACCGGCGGGCGGGCGGGCGCACCAAGGCGGTCGTCGTGGATCTGGCGCGCGGCGGCGAGGTCTCGCCGCTGCTCCAGATCACCCCCGACAGCGACGACCGGGTGGTGCTGGCCGACCCGGACAGCGGCCTGCTGCTGGTCCGCTCCGACGCCCCCTCTCCCGGGCGGCCCCGGCTGGGGTGGGGGGTGCTGGGCAGCACGCTGCCGGTCCGCTTCCCGGAGTGCCTGCGGCTGCCGGACTGCGTGGTCACGCCGTTCGCGATCCAGCCCGGGCAGGCGCTGGCGCCGGAGAGCTGCGCCGTGGCGCTGCGCGTCGACGGCCGGTTCGGCAGCTGGGTCGGGATCTGGCGGCCCGCCGACCGGCGGATGCACCACCTGCCGGCGCCCGAGGGGTGGCTGGCGGGCGCCGGTGCGTGGACCGCGGACGGCGCGCTGCGGTTGCCGTACGCCACGGCCGCGGTGCCGTGCGGTCTGGCGCGTCCGGCGGTTCCCGCGCCGCGGGCGGACGGGCCCGGCGGCCCCGGCCGGGAGGGGGACGTGCGCCGCCCCGCGGCCCCGGGCGCCGGTGTCGCGGGCCGGGACGGCACGAACCGGTCCGGCACCGCGGGGCGGGACGCGAGCGCGGGGCGGGAGCGGAGTCCGGGCCGGGAGGGGGACGCGGAGCGGGACGGCGCCGCGGGCCCGGGCGGTCCGGTCCGGGACGGCACCCGGCCGCCCTCGGCCGGTGGGGCGCTGCCGCCGACGCCGGGCGGAGGCGGAGAAACCGCACCGGGCGGGGGCGGGGACGTCACACCGGGCGGGGGCGGGGACGGTCCGCCGGACGGATTCACGCAACCGACGCCGACCGGGCACGCGAAGACGGCACCGGGCGGATACACCGCGGCCGCGCCCGGCACCCCGCACACCCCGTCCGGCGCGTACGCGCGACCGGTACCCACCGCGCGCACCCACCCGGCACCGGACGGCATCACACCACCCGCGCCGGCCGGGTACGCGACAGCCGCACCACGCGGAAACACCGCGGCCGCGCCCGGCACCGCGCACACCCCGTCCGGCGCGTACGCGCGACCGGTACCCACCGCGCGCACCCACCCGGCACCGGACGGCATCACACCACCCGCGCCGGCCGCGTACGTGATAGCGGCACCGGGCGGTTATCCGGCCGCCGGACCCGGCCCCTGCCCGCAACCGGCGCCGACCGTGTTCGCGCGCGTCGCGCCGGCCGGCTTCGGGGACGTCGCCCCCGGCGCGTTCGCGGAAGGGGAGCCGGGTCCTCCGATGGGGGTCGCGGGAGCCCGCCCGGTGCCGTTGCGAGAGGCCCCGTTGGGGCGGCTTGTAACGAACTAGTCCCGGTTGGCGTGGCCGTCTGGATTCGGCCGGAGGTGTGCCGGTTACACTCGCCCGGCCGTAGGAAAGATCATGTTGACGGGGTGAGTTCCTTCCGATGAGCGACGCCAGCACGAACCAGCCGATGACGGCCGACGGTGCCGACGTTCAGAAGATCGCCGCCGGCCGTGGCCGGCACCGTGGTCCGGTCTCCAGCCAGGACCGCGAGACGGCTCCGCGGGGCCGTCACCGCAAGCCGTCCGAGGAGGCCGGCACGGCGGCCTGAGGGCACGCCGGGGACACACGGCAGCGGCCCCGCCCGTCGAACGTGACGGGCGGGGCCGCTGCCGTGTCGCCCGGGGACCGGACCGTCAGCCGTGTTCGACGACGGTGTCGGCGAGGACCGGGGCGTCGTCCCGTTCGACGGCGGTCGCCGCCATCCGGATCCGTCCCTCCCGCCGCCACAGGCGCACCCGCAGCGTCTCGCCCGGGTACACGACCCCGGCGAAACGGGTGGTGTACGACCGGACACGGGTGACGTCGGCGCCCAGCACCGTGTCGACGGCCGCCTTGAGGGCCATGCCGTAGGTGCACAGCCCGTGCAGCACGGGCCGGGCGAACCCGGCACGCGCGGCGAAGTCCGGGTCGGCGTGCAGCGGGTTGCGGTCGCCGGTGAGGCGGTACAGCAGGGCCTGGTCCTCGCGGACGGGCCGTTCCACGACCTCGTCGGGCGGGCCGGCGGGCGGTGCGGGACGGCCGGACGGCCCGCGGTCGCCGCCCCAGCCGCCTTCCCCGCGTAGGTGGACGTGCGCCTCCTCGGTCCACAGCGGGCCGCCGTCGTCGGCGGTCTCCGTGCGCAGCGCCAGGAGGGCCGCCGTGCCCTTGTCGTGGACGGCGGTGACCCGGGAGGTCGCGGTCACGGTGGCGTGGAGGGGGATCGGGCGGTGCACCGTCAGCGACTGCCCGGCGTGCAGCACGCGGGCCAGGTCGACGTCGACGCCCGGCACGGACAGTGCCCGGATCACGCCGGGCGGGCCGCCGCCCGCGACGGTGGCGAAGGCCGGCAGGACGTGCAGCCGGGACTCCAGGGTGTAGCGCAGCTCGCGGGGGTCGGTCGCGGGCACGCCCGCGCCGAGGGCGAGGTGGTAGAGCTGGACGTCGCGGGGACCCCAGGCGATCCGCCGGGAGTCGGGGGCCGCGGCGAGCGCCGTGGCTGCGTCGACGGGCATGGGGCTCCTCGGGGGCGGCGGTCGGCGGGGGCTGGGCCGCTCCCCCGCTGCGGCCCTCTGTATACGCCCTGCGCCTCCCACGGCGAAGGGCGCGGGCGGGTGGCGCCGGGCCGGCTCACGCCGGGGCGCCGCTTCCGCCTCCGTGCGCGGCGGTGCGCCGGGGCAGCCAGACCCACATCAGCAGCGCCCCGGCGACCAGCACCCCCGCTCCGGCGCGGAACGCCAGCGCGTACCCCTGGGTCAGCGCCTGCGGCGTCTCGCTGCCCGCCGACCGTGACGCCGCCACCGTCGACAGGACGGCGAGCCCGAGCGATCCGCCCATCGTGCGGGAGGTGTTGACCAGGCCCGACACCAGCCCGGCCTCCCCCGGCGCCGCTCCGGACGTGGCCAGGGCGGCCAGCGGGGTCGCGGCGAGCCCCGCGCCGAGCATCATGAGGATGCCCGGGAACATGATCGAGGTCAGATAGGAGCCGTCCGCGCTCATCGCCGACTGCCAGCCGAACCCGGCCGCCGCGACCAGCGTGCCCAGCGCGGCCAGGTTCCGCTCCCCGGTCACCGTCATGAGGCGGGGCGCGAGCTTGGAGCCCAGGACGACGGCGAGTGAGCTGGGCACCAGCGCGAGCCCGGCGTCCAGGGGGCTGTAGCCGAGCACGTTCTGCGCGTACAGCGTCATGAAGAACCACATGCAGAACATGGCCGAGCCGCACAGGAACATCGCCGCGTTCGCCGAGGCCACCGACCGCACCCGCAGCAGCCCGAGCGGCATCAGCGGCGCCGCCGTCCGCGCCTCGACGACGAGGAACAGCCCGATGAGGGCGAGGCCGGCCGCCAGCGGCAGCAGCGTGGCGGCGGCCGTCCACCCCCGCGTCTCGGTCTGCGAGATGCCGTACGCCAGGGTCGCCAGGCCCGCCGTCACCAGCAGCGCGCCCGGCAGGTCCAGCCGCCGTCCGTCGCCCGCGCGGCTCTCCGGGAGCCGGAGCAGGGAGCCGAGCAGCACCACCGCGCCCACCGGCACGTTGATCAGCAGCACCCAGCGCCAGGACAGCCCGTCCACCAGCGCGCCGCCGACCAGTCCGCCGGCGGCGCCGCCGCCCGCCCCGACCGCGGTCCATGTCGCGATGGCCCGTGCCCGGGCGGGCCCCTCCGGCACGGCCGCGGTCAGGATCGTCAGCGTCGAGGGCGCCAGCACGGCCGCGCCCAGCCCCTGCACGGCGCGGGCCGCCAGCAGCTGCCAGCCCTCCTGGGCCAGCCCGCCGCCGAGCGAGGCCAGCGTGAACAGCCCGAGCCCGGCCAGGAACATCCGCTTGCGGCCGTACAGGTCCCCGGCCCGGCCGCCGAACAGCATGAACCCGGCGAAGGCGATGGCGTAGGCGTTCACCACCCACTGGAGCCCCGGGCCGCTCAGTCCGAGGGCGGCCCGCATCGACGGCAGGGCGACGTTGACGACCGAGACGTCGAGGACGACGAGGAACTGGCCGGCGCAGGCGAGCGTCACGACCAGCCAGGTGGGCGGCGCGCCGCGGCGGGATATGCGGGCGGCGGTGTCGGCGGTTTCCAGCATGGGGGTCATGGTCTCAACCGGCTCGCGGTCCTTGCACCGGCATTTCACCGCCGCAGGGGGTCCTGGCCGGGGGACGCCGGCCCCGGCGACCGCCGCCACGCCCTGCTTCCTGCCCCTTTCCCGCCCCCTCCTGCCTCCTCCCGCCCCCTTCTGCTCCCTTCTGCGCCGAACCTCCCTGACTGATCATCAGATTTTCATGGAACGGTCAAGAATTCGTTAGCCTGTCGAAGCAACGGAATAGTTGCCCTGGCGCACGGGGTTCAGGTTGCACGTATCCCGTCGCCCCCCCTCGACGGCCCGATCAGCCGATCGCCCGGCCGTCTGATCGCCTGATCGCCTGATCGCCTGAGTACGACCTTCTGACCCTGCCGATCCTTCCGGCCCGGAGGCCATATACATGACGCTCTCGACGACCGACCGGCCCGCCCGGCGAGCCAGCGGGGCCGTCGTCCCCGTGCTCGCCTTCGCGGGCATCGTTGTCGCGGTGATGCAGACCCTGCTCGTCCCGGTCGTCAAGGACCTTCCCCAACTGCTGGACACCTCGCCCAGCAACGCCACCTGGGTACTGACCTCGACCCTGCTGTCGGGCGCCGTGGCCACCCCGATCATGGGCCGCCTCGGCGACCTCTACGGCAAGCGGCGCATGCTGGTCCTCAGCCTGTCGGTGATGGTCGCCGGCGCGCTGGTCAGCGCCGTCACCAGCCAGCTGCTGACGATGATCGCCGGCCGCACGCTCCAGGGCTTCGCCATGGGAGCCATCCCGCTCGGCATCGGCCTGATGCGGGACATGCTGCCCCGCGAACGGCTCGGCTCGGCGATGGCGCTGATGAGCTCCTCGATCGGCGTCGGCGGCGGCCTCGCGCTGCCCGCCGCGGCGCTGGTGGCGCAGAACACCGACTGGCACGTCCTCTTCTACGGCGCCGCCGGCCTCGGCGCCGTGGCCATCGCCCTCACCCTGCTCGCCGTACCGGAGTCCCCGCTGCGCGCCGCGGGCTCCTTCGACCTGCCGGGCGCGCTCGGCCTGTCCGCGGGCCTGGTGCTGCTCCTGCTGCCGGTCACGAAGGGCAGCGACTGGGGCTGGGGATCGGGCACCACGCTCGGCCTGTTCGCCGCGGCCGTCGTCGTCCTGCTGCTGTGGGGCCTGATGGAGCTGCGCCTGACCGCGCCCCTGGTCGACCTGCGCACCACCGCCCGCCGCGAGGTCCTGCTGACCAACCTCGCCTCCATCATGGTCGGCGTCAGCTTCTACGTGGTCTCCCTCGTCCTGCCCCAGCTCCTCCAGCTCCCCGCCGCCACCGGCTACGGCCTCGGCCAGTCGATGGTGGTCGCGGGCCTGTGCGTGGCCCCGCTGGGCCTGACGATGATGTTCACGGCGCCGGTGTACGCCCGCCTGTCCGCCCGCTACGGCCCGCGCACCACCCTCATCATCGGCCTGCTGGTCATCGCCCTCGGCTACGGCGGCGGCCTCGGCCTGATGGACGCCGCCTGGCAGACCGTCATCACCTCCGTGGTGCTGGGCGCCGGCATCGGCCTCGCCTACTCGTCGCTGCCCGCGCTGATCATCGGCGCGGTCCCGGCCTCCGAGACCGGCGCGGCCAACGGCCTGAACACCCTCATGCGGTCCATCGGCACGTCGGTGTCGAGCGCCGTCATCGGCATGGTCCTGGCCGACACCGCCCACGACGTCGGCGGCGTCGCCGTCCCCACCATGCACGGCTTCCGCGTCTCCTTCCTGATCGCGACCGCCGCGGTCGCCGTCGGCCTGGTCCTCGCCCTCTTCCTGCCCCGGCAGCGCCCGGCCTCCCGGCCCCAGCTGCGCGCGAGCAGCGAGGAGGACGCCGGCCTGGCCCGCGCCGAGGAGGTGCTGCGCGGCTTCCGCGGCCGGGTGCTGGACGCCGCGGGGGCACCGGTCGCCCGGGCCAAGGTCACCCTGATCGACCGTCACGGCCGCCAGGCGGGCGCCACCCTCTCCGCCGAGGACGGCAGTTACGCCCTGGCCGTGCCCGCGCAGGGCCCATACGTCCTGGCCGCCCGCGCCGCCGGCCACGGCCCGCTCGCCCACGCGGCGACGCACACCGGCGGCGACCACCCGGTCGACCTCGACCTGCCCCTGCCGGGCGAGACCGTCTCCGCCTGAGCCCCCGCGCCGTACCACCGCCGTACCCCCTGCCGCCCGCCGGCCGGGGGTACGGCACCATAGGGGCGCCCACCCCGCACGACAGACGCCGTACGGCACACGCGCCACGGCACCGCCGTACGACGTGTCCGTACGCCCCTTCCGGAAAGGCAGGCCCCATGCCCGCGGCGCCCGAGCCCGAGATCCTGGCCGCGTTCGAGGCCGCCAAGGGCTTCATGCCCACGCACGAAGGGCTCGCGCTGTACGCGGCGGCCGTCGAGGCGGGCCGGCTCGGGCTGCCGCTGCTGGAGGTCGGCACGTACTGCGGCCGGTCCACGATCCTGCTCGCCGACGCGGCCCGCCGCGCCGGGGTCACCGCGCTCACCGTCGACCACCACCGCGGCAGCGAGGAGCAGCAGCCCGGCTGGGACTACCACGACCCGGCGACGGTCGACCCCGAGATCGGCCTGATGGACACCCTGCCCACCTTCCGCCGCACCCTGCACCGCGCGGGTCTGGAGGACCACGTGGTGGCGCTCGTCGGCCGCTCGCCCCAGGTGGCGGCGGTCTGGAACTCCCCCCTCGGCCTCGTCTTCGTCGACGGCGGCCACACCGACGAGCACGCGGGCGCCGACTACGAGGGCTGGGCCCCCCACCTGGCCGAGGGCGGGCTCCTCGCCATCCACGACGTCTTCCCCGACCCCCGGGACGAGTTCACGGGCCAGGCCCCCTACCGGGTCTACCTCAGGGCCCTGGCCTCCGGCGCGTTCACCGAGGTCTCGGCGACGGACTCGCTGCGCGTGCTGCGGCGGACCGGGACGGGCAGCTGAGGGCGCCCCCGGCGCGGCGGGAGCGTCCGCGTCACCCGTCGGGCCGTTCCGGACCCCGGGCGCGGCGGGGCCGGCCGCTAGGGTGGCGGACGTGTCGTACACAGGACCGGACTTCGACCCTCCGCGGCCGCGCCGCTCCCCGCCGCGCCGCGCCCTGACCGTGGCCCTGGCCGCGCTGGTGCCGGGCGCGCTGCTCGGATGGGGCGTGTACGCGGCCGCCGGCCCCGGGGGCGGGGGCGGCGAGGAGCGGGCGGCGCCGGTGCCGTCCTCCAGCGCGCCCGCCGCCACCGGCGGTGACGCCAAGGAGCCCGCCGGGCGGGCCTCGTCGCCCGCCACCGCGCCGGCATCCGCGTCCTCGCCGGGCCGCCGGGCTCCGTCGCCGTCCGCGCCCGCCGTCTCCGGGCCCCTGAAGGGGAAGGTCGTCGTCGTCGACCCGGGGCACAACCCGGGCAACGTCCGGTACCCGGACGAGATCAACCGCGCGGTGGACGTCGGGACCCATCACAAGGAGTGCGACACGACGGGGACGTCCACCGACGCCGGGTACTCCGAGGCGGCGTTCACGCTCGACGTGGCGCACCGGTTGCGCGACCTGCTGGCGCGGCAGGGCGCCACGGTGAGGCTGACGCAGGACGGCGACCGGCCGTACGGCCCGTGCGTGGACGAGCGGGCGCGGATCGGCAACGAGGCGCGGGCGGACGCCGCGGTCTCGATCCACGCCGACGGCTCGGCCGCCGGAGACCGCGGCTTCCACGTCATCCTGCCCGGCGCGGTGCACGCGGGCGCCGCCGACACCCGCGCCATCGCCGGCCCCTCCCGCGACCTCGGCGAGCGCATCGCGGGGCGCTTCCTGCGGGTCACCGGCAGCGCGCCCGCCGACTACGTCGGCGGCGGCACCGGCCTGGTCACGCGCACCGACCTCGGCGGTCTCAACCTCTCGAAGGTCCCCAAGGTGTTCATCGAGTGCGGCAACATGCGCGACAGCCAGGACGCGGCGCTGCTGACCAGCGGAGCCTGGCGGCAGAAGGCGGCCCAGGGCATCTCCGAGGGAATCGTGGGCTTCCTGCGCGGGTAGCGTCCGGCGTGCCGGTCCCGGCGGACACACCGATCCCCCGGACGATAGTGTCGTCCGTACGATGAGGGGCCACCCCCGCGCTCACACCCGGGCCTGACGGCGACACGGTGGCTGCGACGCCTCAACCCACGACGAGACGACGACCTGCGAAGGACCTGAAGTGAATATCCGCTCCCTCACTCGAGGCGACGGCGTGGTGATCGGAGCAGCGGTGTTGCTGTTCATCGCGTCGTTCCTCGACCTGTATTCGATCGACGGTGCTCCCGACAGCATCGACTTCCCCAGCCTGTGGGGCAGCGGTCCGGTCGTCCTCGGGGTCGTCCTGGCGGGCCTCTTCGGCGCCGCGCTCGTCGTGCTGGCGCGCGGGCTGTCGCAGCCCCGGAAGGTGGCGGGTCTCGACCTCGGGCAGTTCGGTACGGCCTTCGCCGTCTTCGCCGCCTGGAGCGCGCTCGGCAACGTCTTCGACCCGGCCGGCGGCGCCAACAACCTGGGCGGCTCCTCCGAGGCCGGCCCGGACGCCGGCACCGGTCTCATCCTCGCGCTCGTCGCCACGCTGATCATGGCCGTCGCCGCGATCGCCACCCCGCTGGTCCCCGCCCTCAAGGGCGCCCTCGTCCCGGCCCCGCGGCCGGCCGCGCCGCAGCCCTACGGCGCCCAGCCGCAGGGCGGTTACGGCTACCCGGGCGCGCAGCAGCAGCCGTACGGGGGCCAGCCCGGACAGCAGCCCTACGGGGCCCAGCCGCAGCAGGCGGGCCAGCAGCCGCAGCCGGCCGCCGACTTCTCGCCGTTCTGGTTCGCCGTGCCGGTGCCGCGTCCGCTGTACGCGGAGGACGGCTCGCAGACGCCGATCGCGGAACTGGCGCCGGGCACCTGGTACCTGGCCGTCGAGCAGCGCGGTCCGGCGCTGATCGCGCAGACCCAGGACGGCCGCCGCGGCGTGCTCCAGGACACCTCGGGCATCCAGCGCGGCTGATCCCGCCGTGGCTCGCGGTGCGCGGCCCTCGCCCTGCCGGGCGGGGGCCGCGCGCGTTTCCGCTGCCCGGCCGCCCGGCGGTCAGAGGAAGATGGCGACCGGGTTGAGGGTCAGCTCGCCCGTCCCCCGGTTCCAGGTCTGCACCTTGCCCAGGCAGCGGGCCTGGAACTCCCCCGTGAAGTACTCGGCGTTCTGGAACCCCTCGCGCACTCCGGCCGCCTCGCAGGTGATCCGCACCCGGGCGCGCGGCTCCCCGTCGCCGTAGGGGGCGCTCAGCACGATGTCGCCGCTGTCGGAGCGGCGGGCGCTGAACAGGCCGGTGACCGACACGAAGGCCGAGACGACGGCGACGGCGGTCAGCGGCACCCGGTCCTCTCCGGCGTCCCGCAGCCGCTCGGCGAGCGCCCGGTTGGGCACGACCAGGCCGGTGGTGAGGTCGGCGTGCACGACCACGTCCTCGCGGCGCATGGTGTCCATCAGCAGCCGGATCACCGTGATCGGGGTGCTCTGCCGGATGTAGGCGGTGACGCGTTCCTTGGTGACGTCCCGGTTGGCCTTGGCGCCGCCGAAGCCCAGCTTCCCCCAGAGCCCCAGGCCGCTGGTGACGTTGATCCGGTCGGCGACCTCCTGCTCCAGCGCCGCGGAGAAGCCGCCCTGCTGGTACAGGTCCATGACCCGCTGCTCGTGCAGGAAGAAGCACATGCCGTGCACGGTGCGCCCGCCGCGACGGCGCCGGCGCGGCCCGCCCAGGCGCCGCAGCGCGTACCGGGCGAGGACGGTGAGCGCGGCCGCCGTCAGGGCCCAGACGGCCAGCCACGGCCACCACAGGCTCCACCACTGGCTGTCAGTGACACCCACGGATCTCCTTGAACGCGTCGGAGAGGGAGGAGAGGCCGGCGTCGACCATGCGGCCGCCGGTCGCGGCGGCGACGCGGCGCAGGGCACTCGCGTCGGCCTCTCCGAACAGGACGGGGAAGGTGGGCACCGCCCGCGCGTCGGCGCCCAGCGCCCGGTGGCGGCGCAGGAACGCGTCGTAGCCGAGGCCGGTGTTGTTCTCGCCGTCCGTCATCAGCACGACGGACACGGGTCGTTCGGGATGCTCGCGGACGGCCTTGGCGGCGATGCGGTAACCGTGGTCCAGCGCCGTCCAGATGGCCGTGGCGCCGGCGAAGCCCCCGTCGGCGACCGTCCGCCGCAGCCGGCGCAGGTCCGCCTCGCCCCGCACGGTGACGGTACGTTCCTCCAGGACCCGGCCGCCGAAGCGGACGACGGTCAGGCGCTCGCCCCGGTAGAAGCGGGCGAACTTGCCGGAGGGGGTGTCGTCGGCGCCGCTCAGCCCGGCGAAGGCGGCGCGCAGGCCGGCGATCCGGGCGCCGCGCATCGAAGTGGAGTAGTCCAGGACGAAGACCACCTGGCCGGCGCTGTGCCGCACCGGGTCGCCGTAGTCGTCGACCAGGCGCTCCACCAGGGAGAGCCGGTCGGGGAAGGACAGGGCGTTGCCGACGGGGGCCTTCAGGGGCGCGGACGGTTCGACGTCCTGGTTGACCGGGCGCCGGTGGGTGCGTTCCATCAGGCGCCGCTGCGCGTCGGCGCCGAGCAGCCACTTCGTCACCCGCTGGTACGCGGAGCGCCGGGCGGGGTCGAGGAGCAGCAGCGGGAAGTCGGACAGCACCATGCCGTCGTCGGGGTGGACGATGACCAGGGGCCGGGGCAGTTTTCCGGTGGCGTTCAGGGAGAGCAGTTCGGCCTCGTGGGCGATGAGGGCGTCGGCCGCCCGGGGGTGGCGCGCGTAGGTGTCGATCAGGTCCCGGGAGCTGGCGGCGGTGAGGGTCTGGCCGGAGCGGAAGCCGCGCAGCCGGTCGCAGGAGAGGTCCTCCTCGCGCAGCGCGCTGCCGGTTCCGGCGGCGGCGGTGGCGACGCCGACGAGCGCGGCCCGTCCGGTGTCGCTGCGCCGCGGGTCGGCCATCCCGAACCGGAGAGTGCCGTCGGCCGCGGCGTCCGCGATGTCGGCCCAGGAGATCCGGCCCTGCGGGGAGGTTCCGCGCACGGTCCGGGCGACCTCGGGGGTGAGGCCGACGACGACCGGTGAGCGCATGATGGCGGTGGACTCGGGCGGTCTCGCGCCGGTGTCCTGAAGGCGCAGCCGCAGCGACCGGTCGGAGGTGAGCCAGGCCAGGTCGTAGGCGTCCCGCCCGGTCCGCCGGCCGGTGAGGCCGTCGAGCCCGGCGGTCGCCTCGTACACCATGTCCAGTTCGACCCCGGTGTCCTCCTCCAGGTCGTCCAGCAGCCAGCCCACGTCGGCGAGTTCGGGGGCCGCGAGGACGCGCAGGGTGGTGTGCGGCCCGTCGTCGGTGCAGGCGGTGAGCGCGGTGGCCGCCAGCAGCAGGGCGAGCGCGGCGGCGAGGGCGCGGGCGAGGCGGCTCACGGCTCGTCCCGGACGGGCGGCGGGCAGGAGCCGACGTACTCGATGATGTCCTGCAGAACCTCCAGGTCGGGTTCGTAGACCTTGGTCTCGTCGCGGTTCGGGGTGGGCACCTGCACGCCGTGGTCCTCCAGGTAGGCGTTGAGCTGCTCGCTGGTGCCGTCCTCGCCGGAGAAGCGGACGCGGAAGCCGAGTTCTATGGCGCGCTCGCGCAGCTCCCGGTCCTCCTGGATCAGCGTCACCAGCCGGTCGCCCGCGTCGGTGAGCGAGATGAGCTGTGGTTCGGTGAGGGCGTAGGGGCTGGGGTAGAGCAGGACCCGGCTGGTGTCCTGCTCGCCGTGTTTCCGGTGGTGGGCGATCTGGTGGGCCAGATACTGGTGTTCGTAGATGGCCGACAGGGGCGCGATGCTCTCGCCGAGGTCGGAGAAGTAGCCGTCGGCCTGCTCGTCGGCCCACATGCCCTGGAGGTTGATGAGCGGTTTGATCTGGGCGGCCAGGCGCCGCACCGCGGCCTTGGCGCGGGCGGGGTCGTCGCTGTGCCGGGTCCCCGGGGTGCGGTTGCCGGCCGCGACGAAGGCCAGGATGCTCAGATAGGTGCCGGCGGAGTTGGACTCGCACACGCTGGAGGTGCGCACCAGGACGCGGCCGCTGTTGCTGCGGCGGCCGTCGTCGTCGAACCCGATGCCGTTCCAGGTGTCGGCCTCGCGGCCGGTGCCGTCCCCGGGGTCGCGGCGGTCGTCCGTGCCGTCCAGCAGACCGGTGAACGCGCGCATGTCGAGGTCGTAGTACAGCGTCGGCGCGCCGTCCGCGGTGCGCTGCGGGGTGGCGACGCCGGCCTTGACGAGGGTCTCGGCGTAGTCGCGGAAGGTGCCGATGACGAGCGGGGTGACGAAGGGGCGGGCCGAGCGGACCGAGCGGTTCTGCCGGTCGAGGATCAGCTTGGCGGCGGGCTGGCCGGAGGGGAAGACGACGTCCATGCCGTCCAGGGACTGGGTGGCGATGCCGCGGGAGCCGAGGCGGTGGATGTCGACGCGGAGGCCGTGGCGCAGCAGCAGCCGCCGCACCTCCGGGTCCCTGAAGTAGTCCGACTTGGAGGCCATGCGGGCCTCGATCGTGGTGATGTGCTCGAACGGCCGCAGGATGTTGCCGGTGACGAGCAGGGAGAACAGGCCGGCGAGGGCGACGGGCAGGGCGACGGTGACATGGCGGGGGACGCGGCGGCGTGCCCGGGGGCGGCGGGTGGTGAGCCGCGGTTCCTCGAAGGTGACGGATCTGGCGTCGGACACCGGCACTCCTGCCTCTCCAGGGGCCAGGATCATCGGGTACGCCGTCGAACGCGAGCCGCCGGAAGCCTCAACTCCGGGCGAACGCACGGCGAACGGCGGCCGGGCCGGGGTCCGGACGGCGTTCACCGGCCGCGGGTTTCACCGGTCCGGCGCGGGCAATCCGGGAGGTATGTCCCCTCGATATCGCAGCGGTGCGAGTCCGGCCGGCCGGTTCATCGCGGTCGTCGCCGACGTCATGGCGCTCATCCTGGGCCTGTGGATCCTGATGTACCTGCTGGACGCCAACCGCGGGAACGACCTCGTCCGGTTCGTCCACGACGCCGCCCGGTTCCTGGCCGGCTGGTCCCACGACCTGTTCACCTTCGACGCGGCCTGGGCCCGGGTGGTCTGCGGCTACGGTCTGGCGGCGGTGGTCTACCTGCTGGCCGGCCACGCCCTGGCGGGGTGGGTCCACCGGCACTGAGCGGTCAGCCGCAGCAGTCCGCCTCCAGCCCCCTCGGCAGGCGGTCGCCGCCGAAGACGGCGCAGGTGGCCTCGTGCCCGCCGAGCGCGGCGACCGCGAGGAGGAGGGAGCCGGCCGTCCAGGTGGTCAGCTCCCGCGGCCAGATCGCGCCGTCCTCGAAGACGTAGCCGGTCCAGTACAGGCCGCTGTCCGCGTCCCGCAGGTGCTGGATCGACTGGAGGATCTCCAGGGCGCGGTCGGATTCGCCCATCGCCCACAGCGCGAGGGCGAGTTCGGCCGACTCGCCGCCGGTGACCCACGGGTTCGGCACCACGCAGCGCACGCCGAGGCCGGGGACGACGAAGCGGTCCCAGCCCTCCTCGATGCGCGCCTTGGCCTCCGCGCCGGTCACCGCGCCGCCCAGCACCGGGTAGTACCAGTCCATCGAGTAGCGGTCCTTGTCCAGGAACCGCTCGGGGTGGCGGCGGATCGCGTGGCGCAGCGCGCCGGCCGCCAGCTCCCAGTCGGGCTGGGGCTCTTCACGCTGTTCGGCGATGGCGAGCGCGCAGCGCAGCGCGTGGTGGACGGAGGAGCAGCCGGTCAGCAGGGCGTCCGCCGCGGGCGTGCCGTCGGCGTCGCGCCGCCAGCCGATCTGTCCGCCCGGCCGCTGGAGCCGCAGCACCCACTCGATGGCCGCGTACACCACCGGCCACATGCGGTCCAGGAAGGTGTCGTCGCCGGTGGAGAGGTAGTGGTGCCAGACGCCTACGGCGACGTAGGCGACGAAGTTGGTCTCCCGGCCCCGGTCGGTGACCCGGTCGTGGGCGCCGTCGGCGTAGGCGGCGTACCAGGAGCCGTCCTCGTTCTGGTGGCGCGCCAGCCAGGTGTACGCCCGCTCGGCGGCCTCGTGTTCGCCGGCCGCGTCCAGCGCCATCGCCGCCTCGGTGTGGTCCCACGGGTCGAGGTGGTGGCCGCGGAACCACGGGATGGCGCCGTCCTCGCGCTGCGCGGCGAGGACGCTCCGCACGGTGGCGGCGGCCTGCGCGGCGGTGAGGACCCCGGGCAGGACCAGGTGTTCCGTCCGGGGCGTCGTCACGCGGCGTCCACCCGGGGCAGGTGGGGCTTGGTCGCGTAGGCCACGAAGCTCTTGCCGATGAGCGGGTTCAGCGCCCGCTCGGCGACCCTGGTCGCCAGCGGCTTCTTCATGATGTCCCAGACCAGCAGCTTGTGGTACGCCCGCACCGGCAGCGCCTTGTCGTTGTCGACGCCGAACGCGCACTTGAGCCACCAGTACGGCGAGTGCAGGCCGTGGGCGTGGTGGGTGCCGTAGGGCCTGAGGCCGGCCTCGCGCATCCGGGCGAGCAGTTCGTCGGCCTTGTAGATGCGGATGTGGCCGCCCTCGACCTCGTGATAGGCGTCGGACAGCGCCCAGCAGACCTTCTCGGGGCCGTAGCGCGGGACGGTGACCGCTATGCGCCCGCCCGGCTTGAGGACGCGGACCATCTCCGCGAGCACGCCCTTGTCGTCGGGGATGTGCTCCATCACCTCGGAGATGATGACGACGTCGAAGGACTCGTCGGGGAAGGGCAGCGCGAGCGCGTCGCCCTCCATGGCCGTGGCGGTGGCGCCCTCGGGGGCCTCGCCGGCCTCCTTCATGGCCGCGAACCACTTGGCGACCTCGCGGATCTCCTCGCCGTTGCGGTCCAGCGCGACGACCCGGGCGCCTCTGCGGTAGCACTCGAACGCGTGCCGGCCGGCCCCGCAGCCGAGATCCAGGACGCGGTCGCCCGGGGCGAGCGGGAACCGGGAGAAGTCGACGGTCAGCACGTGGCCCTGCCTTCGGGATAGACACCGGTGACGCTGGTGGGGACGCAAGACTCGGGGGCGGCGCCGTCCGCCGGGGCCGGGGACGCCGGGGCCGGTGCCGGTGCCGGTGCGGGGGCGGCTCCCGGGGTGGCCGCGCGGGCGATGGCCTCCCGGTAGTGGGCCACCGTGCCCTCGGCGGCCCGGGCCCAGGTGAAGTGCCGCAGCACGCGCTCGCGTCCGGCGGCGCCGAGCCGGGCCCGCAGCCCCGGGTCGCCGAGCAGCCGGCCCAGCCCGGCGGCCAGCGCGCCCGCGTCGCCGGGCGGCACGGCCAGGCAGGTCTCGCCGTCGCTTCCGGCGACCTCGGGGATCGCCCCGCCGGTCGTGGCCACCAGCGGCGTACCGGTCGCCATGGCCTCCGCGGCCGGCAGCGAGAATCCCTCGTACAGCGACGGCACGCAGGCGACCTCGGCCGAACGCACCAGGTCCACCAGTTCCGCGTCGGAGATGCCCTTGACGAATTCGACGGCGCCCGCGAGCCCGTACCGCTCGATCGCCTGGGCGACGGGCCCCTGCGCGGGCCGCTTGCCGACGACGACGAGATGGGCGTCCGGGTGCTCGGTGCGCACCTTGGCCAGCGCCTCGACCAGGAAGACCAGGCCCTTGAGCGGTACGTCCGCGCTGGAGGTGGTCACGATCCGGCCGGGCACCCGCGGCACCGAGGGGTCGGGGGAGAACAGGTCGGTGTCGGCGCCGATGTGCACGACGTGGACGCGGTCCTGACGTACGCCCAGATGGTCGACGATCTCCTGGCGGGAGCTGCCGGAGACGGTGAGCACCGACGGCAGGCGGCGCGCGACCCGCTTCTGCATGCGGGTGAAGGCGTACCAGCGGCGCACCGAGTAGCGGCGCTGCCAGGTCCCGGCCGCGTCCAGTTCCAGTCGCCGGTCGACGGTGATGGGGTGGTGGATGGTGGTGACCAGCGGGGCGCCCAGGTCGCCCAGCAGCCCGTAGCCGAGCGTCTGGTTGTCGTGGACGACGTCGAAGTCGCCGCGGCGGGCGCGCAGATGGCGGCGGGCGCGCAGGGAGAACGTCAGCGGCTCGGGGAAGCCGCCGGTCCACATGGTGGCGACCTCCAGCGCGTCGATCCAGTCGCGGTACTCGTCGCGCCCGGGGGTGCGGAAGGGGTCCGGCTGGCGGTAGAGGTCGAGGCTGGGCAGCTCGGTCAGGCGCAGGCCCCCGGGGTGGCCCTCGTGCTCGTCGAGGACGGGGTAGGGCTGGGCGCCGATCACCTCCACCTGGTGGCCGAGGCGGGCCAGTTCGCGCGAGAGGTGCCGGACGTAGACGCCCTGGCCGCCGCAGAACGGGTTTCCCTTGTAGGTGAGCAGTGCGATACGGAGCGGTCGCGAGCCGATGGGGGCACCTCCCTGCCCGGGCGCAGCCGAGAGCCCGGGGGACGCGAGGTCCGGGCGGGGACCCGCCTGACTGGCCTCCGCGGTCACTCCGTGCCCCCTTCTGCCTGCACTGTCCCGCGAGATTACGCCGGGACGCTGATCTGGAACAAGTTTCAGACTTGATCGTCAGAGGCTCGAATCTACCGGCAGGTAGGGTCGCTGTGGCCCGTGGATCAGGTGATTCGCGCCACGGCGGCCGAGGCGGACGCCATGGCCGGCGTGCCCCAGGTGACCAGGGCGGACGTGGTGGCGGCGGGCGACACGCCGGCCGCCGTTTTCCGCCCTCACCGAGCGGCGGGGGGCGCGCCGCCGCCGCATCCGGCGGGCGAGCGCCCGCCCGGCCGACCGGCCGGGCCTCGGTCGCCCAGGTGAGGGCCGGCATCGAGGCGGCGTGCCGGCGGCACGGGACGGGCGCGACAGCGACAGAGCTGACGGGCCCGGCGGCACGGAAGCGACGCGAACGCGACGGAACGGGGACCGGGGACCGGCGCACGCGAAAGGGCCTACGAGACGGGTTCCCTTCGCCGGTATTGCCCGGATCAGGTAGCTGGGGGTCGCCGTCCGGTCTCCCGACCTTCCGGCCTCTCAGCCCGACCGTCGACGTCGGCACCAGCGGAAACCGAGGCTTCACGCCGAAGTCGGCTACTCCGGTTGGACTCCCTCACTCGCCTCGTAGGCTGATTCCAGGATAATCCTTTCTTCCCCCGAGAGAACCCCCGGAAAGGGATTAATTCGGAGAAACAGTGCGGTGGTGCGGGAGCGGCGCCACGGCCCCGCACCGGCCCCCCGGGTGGCCCCGGGCGCCGCCGCCCGGCCGGGTAAAGTAGCCAGGTCGTCATCACACCCGTACGGGGGGAAGCCGGTGCAATTCCGGCGCTGACCCGCAGCCGTGAGCCGCCCAGGGCGGTGAGCCGGATCGCCCCGGGCGGGACGTGACCGGCTCACGTGCCCGGCGCCCGCCGGCGCACGGGCACCGTCGAGGTATACGGAGCCGAGCCGCCCGGGGGTGCCCCGTGCTGCCCGGCCCGCACAGGGAGAGGCACCGCCGATCATGAACGTCCGCCGCCGCAGCGCCGCGGCCCTGGCCGCCATAGCCGTGCTCGGCGCCGCAGCGCCCGCGGTCGCCGCCGGCCCGTCGCCGTCCCCGTCCGCGTCCGCGTCCGCGTCGGCCCCGGTCGGGCTGTACGGCACCGCCGACCCGACGTACGACGGCGTCTGGCGCCAGTCCCTCGCCCTGCTCGCGCAGGACACGGTGGGCGTCGAGCCCCCGGCGCGGGCCGTCGACTGGCTGACCGGGCAGCAGTGCGCCGACGGGGCCTTCGCGCCCTTCCGCGCCGACCCCGCCAAGCCCTGCGACGCCAAGACCATGGTCGACACCAACAGCACGGCCGCCGCCGTGCAGGCGCTCGCCGCGCTCGGCGGACACGACGCCGCCACCGGCAAGGCCGTCGCCTGGCTGAAGTCCGCGCAGAACAAGGACGGCGGCTGGGGCTACTCGCCGGGCGGCCCCAGCGACGCCAACTCCACCTCCGTCGTCATCGGCGCCCTCGTCGCCGCCGGCCAGAAGCCGGAGCGGGTCGCCCGGGGCGGCAAGACCCCCTACGACGCCCTGCTCGCCTTCGCCCTGCCCTGCGACGGGGAGGGCGAGGGCGCCTTCGCCTTCCAGCCGGACGAGAAGGGCGAGCTGTCCGCCAACGCCGACGCCACCGCCGCCGGTGTGCTCGGCGCCCTCGGCAAGGGCCTGGCCACCGGGCCCGGCGAGGCGGCGGACGCCGACTGCGCCGGTTCCGGCGAGCCCACCCGGCAGCAGGCCGCCGCCCACGGCGCCGCCTACCTCGCCCGGGCCGTCGCCAAGACCGGTCACCTCACCTCCGCGCTCCCCGGCGCCGCCGACCAGCCCGACTACGGCAACACCGCCGACGCCGTCGTGGCGCTCGCCGCGCAGGGCGGCGCCGAGCGGGCCGCGAAGCCGCTGCGCTGGCTGGAGAAGAACGCCGTGACCTGGGCCAAGCAGAGCGGCCCGGCCGCCTGGGCCCAGCTCGTCCTCGCCGCGCACGCCACGGGCACCGACCCCCGGGCCTTCGGCGGCACCGACCTGGTCGCCCAGTTGCAGGCGACCGGTCCCGGCGCGCCGACGGCGAGCGTGACGGTCACCGCGACGACCGCGAGCGAGGACGAGGAGAAGAAGGAGGACGGCAGCGGCGGCGTCGGCGTCTGGTGGTTCGTCGGCGCCTGCCTCGTCGCCGGTATCGGCATCGGCTTCCTGATCAGCGGCCGCAACCGGAAGCGGCAGCCGTGATCCGCCGCGCCGCCCTCCTGGGCCTGGCCGCGCTCCTGCTGATCGCGGGCGCCGGCCCGGCGCAGGCCGCCGGCTACCGCTACTGGTCCTTCTGGGAGCGCGACGGCGACCGGTGGACCTACGCCACCCAGGGCCCCGCCACCGCCCGCCCCGACGACGGCGACGTCCAGGGCTTCCGGTTCGCGGTGAGCGCGGGCTCCGGGGACGCGGACCAGCCGCGCGGCGCCGCCGGCTTCGCGTCGGTCTGCGGCGCGACGCCCGCCCGCGAGGGCAGCAAGCGGGTGGCGCTCGTCCTCGACTTCGGCACCGCGGCCGACGCCCCCTCCGGCGAGACCCCGCCCGGCCGCCGTACCGCCTGCGCCCGCGTCTCGCCGGACGCCACGACGGCGGACGCCCTGGCGGCCGTCGCCGGGCCGCTGCGCTACGACTCGGCCGCCCTGCTGTGCGCCATCGCCGGCTACCCGCGGACGGGGTGCGGCGAGCAGGTCGCGGACGGCGGGACGAAGACGTCCGCGGCCTCCGGCGCCCCGGCCGGGGGCACGGCGAAGGACGAGGGCGGGCCGTCGGCCGGGCTCCTCGCCGGCGCCGGGCTCGTGGTGGCGCTGGGCGGGGCGGCGGTGTGGCAGGCGCGGCGGCGCGGGAATGCGTGACGGCGCGGTGCACCCGGGTGCCTGGTGGCTGTGGGCGCTCGGCCTCGGGGTCGCCGCCACCCGCACCACCAACCCCCTCCTGCTCGCCCTGCTCGTCGCGGTCTCCGCGTACGTCGTGACGGCCCGCCGCCCGCACGCCCCCTGGTCGCGCTCCTACGACGCCTTCGTCAAGCTCGCCCTCGCCGTCATCGCCGTCCGTCTGGTCTTCACGGTCGTCTTCGGCTCCGGCGTCCCCGGCACGCGCGTGCTCGTCACCCTGCCCGAAGTGCCGCTGCCCGCCTGGGCGCAGGGCATCCGGCTGGGCGGCGAGGTCACCGCCGAGGGCCTCGCCTACGGGCTGTACCAGGCCATGAAGCTGGCCGCCCTGCTCATCTGCGTCGGCGCCGCGAACGCCCTCGCCAACCCCTCCCGTCTCCTCAAGGCCGTGCCCGGCGCCCTGTACGAGACCGGCGTCGCCGTCGTCGTCGCCCTCACCTTCGCCCCGCACCTCATCGCCGACGTGCGCCGCCTGCGCGCCGCGCGGCGGCTGCGGGGCCGCCCCGACAAGGGGGTGCGGGGCCTGCTCCAGGTGGGGCTGCCGGTCCTCGAAGGCGCGCTGGAGCGTTCCGTCGCCCTGGCCGCCGCGATGGACGCCCGCGGGTACGGCCGTACCGCGCGGGTCCCCGCCGCCGTCCGCCGCACCACCGCCGCCCTCACCCTGGGCGGGCTGCTCGGCGTCTGCGCGGGGACGTACGGGGTGCTGACCGCCGAAGGCGGCACGTACGGGCTGCCGGTGCTGCTCGCCGGGCTCGCCGCCGCCCTGGCGGGCCTGTGGCTCGGGGGCCGCCGCTCGCCGCGCACCCGCTACCGCCCCGACCGCTGGAACGCCCGCTCCGGGCTGGTCGCCGCCTCCGGTGCCGCCGCCGCGGCCCTGCTGGCCCTCGCCGGTGCCCGCGATCCGGCCGCGCTGAACCCGGGCGTGGTCCCGCTCACCGCGCCCGGCCTGCCCCTGTGGCCGGCGGCGGCCGTCCTCCTCGGGCTGCTGCCCGCCCTCGTCACCCCCGCCCCCGACCGGCCCGCATCCCCCGAGGAGGCGTCGTGATCCGCTTCGAGGACGTCCGCGTGACGTACGAGGGGGCGAGCCGCCCCACCGTGCGGGACGTGAATCTCACCGTCCCCGAGGGCGAACTCGTCCTGCTCGCCGGTCCCTCCGGGGTCGGCAAGTCGACCGTGCTGGGCGCGGTCAGCGGCCTGGTGCCGCACTTCACCGGCGGCACCCTGCGCGGCCGGGTCACCGTCGCCGGCCGCGACACCCGCACCCACAAGCCGCGCGACCTGGCCGACGTCGTCGGCACGGTGGGCCAGGACCCGCTGGCCCACTTCGTGACCGACACCGTGGAGGAGGAACTCGCCTACGGGATGGAGTCGCTCGGCCTGCCGCCGCAGGCGATGCGCCGCCGGGTGGAGGAGACCCTCGACCTGCTCGGCCTGGCGGACCTGCGCGACCGCCCGATCGCCACGCTCTCCGGCGGGCAGCGGCAGCGGGTGGCGATCGGCTCGGTCCTCACCCCGCACCCCGCGGTGCTGGTGCTGGACGAGCCCACCTCCGCCCTCGACCCGGCCGCCGCGGAGGAGGTCCTCGCGGTCCTCCAGCGCCTGGTCCACGACCTGGGCACCACCGTCTTCATGGCCGAGCACCGTCTGGAACGCGTCATCCAGTACGCCGATCAGGTCGTCCTCCTGCCCGAGGCGGGAGCGGCACCGGTCGTCGGCACCCCGGCCGAGGTGATGGCCGTCTCGCCGGTGTGCCCGCCGGTGGTGGAGCTGGGCCGGCTGGCGGACTGGTCGCCGCTGCCGCTGACGGTCCGGGACGCCCGGCGCCGGGCGGCACCGCTGCGGGAGCGGCTTGCCGGGCGAACGCCGCCCCGGAACACCCCGCCGGGCGGCACCGTGCCGGTCACCGCCGCGCCCGCCGCCCGGCCGGCCCCGGCCGCCCGGTGGTGGCCGCGCCCCCGGCCGCCCCGCCGGGCACCGGGACCGGTCCCCCGCTGCGGGCCCGCCGCCGAGGTCCGGGGCCTGACCGTGCGCCGGGGCCGGACCGAGACCCTGCACGGCGTCGACCTCGTCCTCTCCCCCGGCGAGACCGTCGCCCTCATGGGCCGCAACGGCGCCGGGAAGTCCACCCTGCTGTCGGCGCTCGCCGGGCTGCTGGAGCCGTCCGCCGGTACCGTCCGCGCCGCCGGCGCCGTGCCGCACCGGACGCCGCCCCGCGACCTGGTGCGCCGCGTCGGCCTGGTCCCGCAGGAACCCCGGGACCTGCTGTACGCCGACACGGTCGCCGCCGAGTGCCGGGCCGCCGACCGGGACGCCGGGGCGGACCCCGGCACCTGCCGCGCCCTGCTGTCCGGGCTGCTGCCGGACATCGCCGACGACACCCACCCGCGCGACCTGTCGGAGGGCCAGCGCCTCACGCTCGCCCTGGCCGTGGTGCTGACGGCCCGCCCGCCGCTGCTCCTGCTCGACGAGCCGACGCGCGGCCTGGACTACGCGGCCAAGGCGCGCCTGACCGGGATCCTGCGCGCCCTGGCCGCCGGGGGACACGCCATCGTGCTGGCCACGCACGACGTGGAGCTGGCCGTGGAACTGGCCCACCGGGTCGTGCTGCTCGCGCAGGGCGAGGTGATCGCCGACGGCCCGACCGCGGAGGTGGCGGTGGCCTCGCCCTCCTTCGCCCCGCAGGTCGCCAAGATCCTCGCCCCGCAGAAGTGGCTGACGGTGGCGCAGGTGCGAGAGGCCCTGTCGTGACCCGCCCCGCCCCGGCCGCCCCGACTGTCCCCGAGGCCCCCGCCGCCCCCGCGCGCCGGCGCCGGCCCCGGGTTGTCCGGCTCGGCCCCCGCTCCGTCGCCGCGCTGATCCTGGTCAGCGCGGTCGGCGTGGCCGGTTTCGGCTGGCCCTTCCTCGCCCCGCCGGACTCCCGGGTCGGCGCGCACGCCCAGGACGCGCCCTGGCTGTTCGCGGGGCTGCTGGTGCTGCTGGTGGCCGTGGTGGCGGCGACCATCGCGGAGTCCGGCCTCGGCCCGAAGGCGGTGGCGATGCTCGGCGTCCTGGCGGCGTCGGGCGCGGCGCTGCGTCCGCTCGGCGCGGGGACCGCCGGCCTGGAGCCGATGTTCTTCCTGATGGTGCTCAGCGGCCGGGTGCTCGGCCCGGGGTTCGGCTTCGTCCTCGGCTCGGTCACCATGTTCGCCTCCGCGCTGCTGACCGGCGGTGTGGGGCCGTGGATGCCGTTCCAGATGCTCGCGATGGGCTGGTTCACGATGGGCGCGGGACTGCTGCCGTTCCCGGACCGGCTGCGCGGCCGGGCGGAGCTGCTGATGCTGGCCGCCTACGGGTTCCTCGCCGCCTTCGCCTACGGGGCCGTGATGAACCTCCAGGGCTGGCCCTTCATGAGCCTCGGCTCGGGCATCGGCTTCCGCGCGGACGCCCCCGTCCTGACCAACCTGGCCCACTTCGCCGCCTACCACCTGGCCACCTCCCTCGGCTGGGACCTGGGCCGCGCGGCCGTCACGGTGGTCCTGACCTTCGCCCTCGGCCCCACGCTCCTCAAGGCGCTGCGCCGGGCCACGCGCCGGGCCGCGTTCGAGACGCCGGTCACCTTCGAGGACCCCGCGCCGGTGAACCGGCCCACATGACCTGGATCACCTACGACGCCGGGTCGTAGGCGCCGCACCCCCGGCGGGGGCCGCGTACGCCGTCCCCCGCCGCGGCCGGCCCGCCCGGTCGGCCCGTACTCGGGGCCCCACATGCGAACGAGGCTAGTAAAGAGGGTGATTGCGGGCGGCCTCCACGGGCTGCTTCTCTGGAGCGGTCGCCAGGCGCCGACGTGCCCTCCCCGGGCCGCGGCGCCGTCGCATGCCCCCGCCGGTACGCCGGTGCGGTCACGGCATGCCGCGGCTCCCCCGTCCCCGTCGAAAGGCCCCCCGTGACCGTCACCTCTCTCCTCCGCCGTGCCGCCGCCCCGAAGAAGGCCCTCGCCGGTGCCGCCGTGGCCGCCGCCACCTGCGGCACGCTGATCGCCGCCGCGCCCGCCCAGGCCGCGACGCCGGCCTCCTCCGCTCAGGCGACCGCGGAGAAGATGATCGGGAACACGGCCGAGTACCAGTGCTTCTCGAAGATCGTCGAGCGGGAGAGCGGCTGGGACGTCGACGCCACCAACGCCTCCAGCGGTGCCTACGGCCTGGTCCAGGCCCTGCCGGGCTCGAAGATGGCCTCGGCCGGCTCCGACTGGAGGACCAACGCGGCCACCCAGATCGAGTGGGGCCTGGACTACATGAAGGACCGGTACGGCAGCGCCTGCGACGCCTGGGGCTTCTGGCAGGCCAACGGCTGGTACTGACCCCGGTCCGCCCGGACCCGCGCCACAGACCGAAGGCGGCGGCCCCCGATCCCCGGGGCCGCCGCCTTCGCCGTACCCGCCGCCGGTGCCGTGCTCCCCCGGCGGCGTCCGCCGTTCTCGTCGTCCCCGCGATGAACGTTTGTGTTCGAATTCGCGTCTTCCCCGTGTCCCGCCCGCCGTGCCCGACCGAAGACGCGAACGGAAGCCCACCGTGGTCCCTGCCGAACTCACCGCCACCCGGCCCGCGCACGACCCGGCCGTGCGACGCGCCCGCCGCCCCCCGCGCGCGCTGTGGCGGCGCCACCGGCTCCCCCTCCTCGCCACCCTGCCCACCCTGCCCCTGTACGGGCTGTGGTGGACGGTCCTCGCCACCGGCGGCGGCGACCTGGCCGCCCAGCTGGCCTGGGCGGACTTCGCCTCCCGGCACGGCGGCTCGGCGTACGGGCTGTTCTGGTACGGCGGGACGCACACCGCCAACTACAGCCTCCTGTCCCCGTACCTGATGGCCGCCCTCGGGGTGCGGACGGTCACCGTCGTCTCCGGGCTCGCCGCCTCCTGGCTGGCGGCCGCGCTGATCGCGCGGACCGGGGTGCGCGGACCCCTGGGCCCGGCGCTGCTCGCCTCGCTCGCCCTGTGGTGCAACGTGGTCTCGGGGCGCACGACGTTCGCCCTCGGCGTCGCCCTGGGGCTGGCCGCCTGCCTGCCGCTGACCCGCGAGCGGCGCCTCGCGCTCGCCGCCGGCTACGCGGCCCTGGCCACCATGGCGTCCCCGGTGGCCGGGCTGTTCCTGGCCGTCGTCGGGGCGGGGTTCCTCCTCGTACGGGACCGGGGGCGGGCCCTGGTCCTGCTGGTGCCGCCCGCCGCCGTGGTCGGCGCGACCACCCTCCTCTTCCCGTTCAGCGGCGTACAGCCCATGCCCGCGGCCCGCATATGGCCGCCGGTGCTGCTCGGCCTCGCCGTCACCGCGCTGGCCCCGCGCTCCTGGCGGGTCGCCCGGTGGAGCGGGGCCGTGTACGCGGCCGGGACCGTGCTGACGTACCTCGTCCCCTCCCCCGTCGGCACCAACGTCGAGCGGTTCGCGCAGTTGTTCGCCCCGGCCGCGCTGCTGGCCGCGCTGCTCGCCCGGCCGGGGCTGCGGCGGCTGCGGCGGAACCTGCTGGTCGCCGTGCTGGTCTTCGCCGTGGGCTGGGTCGGCAAGAAGACCGCCGACGACGTGGTCGAGTACACCGCCGTGCCCGCCTGGGCCGCCCGGACCGAGGGTGTCGTACGGGCCCTGGAGGGCCTGGGCGCCGACCGCACCCGGGTGGAGGTGGTCCCCGCCCGCGACCACCGGGAGGCCGTCCTGCTCGCCCCGCACGTCAACCTGGCCCGCGGCTGGAATCGGCAGCTCGACGTGGAACGGGGCCGCCTCTTCTACGACGGCAGCTTCGACGCGCGGACCTACCGGGCCTGGCTGGACCGGTGGGCGGTCGGCCTCGTGGTGCTGCCGCTGGGCAAGCCGGACGGGGTCGCGCGGCAGGAAGCGCGGCTGGTGCGGGAGCGGCGGCCCGCGTGGCTGGAGCCCGTGTGGCAGGACGCCCACTGGCGGGTGTACCGGGTGCGGGACGCCGTACCGCTGGTCTCCGCGCCCGGCAGCGTGGTGCGGACGACCAGCGCGGAGCTGGTGCTGCGGGCCGAGCGGCCGGGCCCGGTGACCGTGCGGATCGCCTGGTCGCCCTGGCTGCGGTCCGACGGCGGGTGCCTCTCCCGCGAGGGCGAGTTCACCCGGCTGACCGTCTCCGCGCCCGGCGTGTACCGGATCAGCTCGGAGTACGGTCCTTCGCCGGAGCGGGCGGACCGCTGCTGACGTCGGCCCGGCCGTCGGGGACGGGGGCGGAGGCGGCGGGGGCGGGAAGGCCGGTGGCCGGGGTTTCGGTGGCGGTCTCGGTGGTGGCGGAGGCCGTCGCCGTGCGGGCGCGCGGGCCCTGGAACAGGTAGGTCAGCGCGAAGCCGGCGCCGACGACCAGCGCGCCGCCCACCGCGTCCAGCACCCAGTGGTTGCCGGTCGCCACGATCGCCGAGACCGTGAACAGCGGGTGCAGCAGGCCGGCGGCCTTCATCCACGCCTTCGGCGCGATGATCGCGATGACCAGACCGCACCACAGGGACCAGCCGAAGTGCAGCGACGGCATCGCCGCGTACTGGTTGGTCAGGGCCGTGAGCGTGCCGTAGTCCGGCTTGGAGAAGTCCTGCACGCCGTGCACGGTGTCGATGATCCCGAGCGTCGGCATCAGGCGCGGCGGGGCCAGCGGGTAGAGCCAGAAGCCGACCAGGGCGAGCAGCGTGGTGAAGCCGAGCGCCGAGCGGGCCCAGCGGTAGTCGACCGGGCGCCGCCAGTAGAGGATCCCGAGGACGGTCAGCGGGATCACGAAGTGGAACGACGTGTAATAGAAGTCGAAGAAGTTCCGCAGCCAGCCGATCTTGACGACCGCGTGGTTGACGGCGTGCTCGATGTCGATGCGCAGGAAGCGTTCGAGGTCGAGGATCTGGTGGCCGTGCTCCTCGGCGCGGGCCCGGCCCGCCGAGTTGCTGCCGCCGGTCGCCGCCAGCCGGACCTTGGAGTAGGCGGCGTAGGTGACCCGGATGAGGAGCAGCTCCAGCAGCAGGTTGGGGCGGGTGAGGACCCGGCGCAGGAACGGCAGCAGCGGGACGTGCCGGAAGCGGGCCGGGACGGGCGCGGCGTACCGGGCCGGGACCGGCGAGTCGTAGTACGGCGAGGTGCGGGACAGGAACGGGACGGCGGTGGCGGCGGCGAGCGCCGCGAGCAGCACCACGTTGTCGCGCAGCGGGTACAGCGCCGCCATGTTCGGCAGCATCATCTTCGCGGGCAGCGTCATCACCAGGACGACCGCCACCGGCCACACATACCGGTCCGAGGCGCGTCTGCCGACCCGGCCGACGACCGCCAGCAGCACCCACAGCAGCTGGTGCTGCCAGGTCGTGGGCGACACGGCGACGGCCGCGCAGCCGGTGACCGCGACGGCGAGCAGCGGCTGACCGTCGCGGGCGTAGCGCACGGCGCGGCGCACGCCGAGGACCGCCACCACCGCGCCGAGCACGAGGAACAGGGCGATCTCCAGCGGGCCGGACAGGCCCAGGCGCAGCAGCGCGCCGTGCAGGGACTGGTTGGCCAGGTCGTCGGCCTTTCCGCCCAGGCCGACGCCGGCCATGTGGTGCACCCAGTACGTGTACGAGTCGTGCGCCATCGCCGCCCACGCGAGCGCGGTGCACACGGCGAAGGCCACGCCCGCGGACGCGGCGGCCCGGCGGCGGCCGGTGAACCACAGCAGGGGCGCGAAGAGCAGCACGGTGGGCTGGAGCGCCGCGGCGACGCCGATGAGCAGGCCGCCGGTGCGCTGCCCCCGCACGGCGAGGCAGCCCAGGAGCACCAGCAGGACCGGGATGATGCTGGTCTGGCCGAGCCAGAGGGTGTTGCGCACCGGCAGGGACAGCATCAGCAGGCTGACCGCGACCGGCGCCGCCAGCAGCGCGGTGCGGCGGCCCACCGGCTGCGGCAGCGCCCGCGCGGCGACCAGGCCGAGGGCGACGACCAGCAGCAGCGTGCCGAAGGTCCAGCCCCAGCCGAGGGCCTGTTCGGCCGCCCGGGTGAGCGGTTTGAGGACCAGGCCGGCGAAGGGGGTGCCGGTGAAGCGCGTGGAGTCGTACAGGGACCCCTCCACGTGCAGGACGCCGTCCGCGCCGACCCACGTCTCCAGGTCCGTCAGCCGCTCGCCGCGCGGGGTGCCGAGGACGGCGGCCAGCTGCCGTACGGCGAGGACGGCCGCGACCAGCCACAGGCCCAGCCGGGCCGCGCGCAGGCGGTCCCCGGCCGTGCCCGCGGTCGTCGCCGTGGTCGTCGCCGCGAAGGCTTCCGCCGCTCGCCCACTGTGCTCCGCATTCGCCACGCCTCGTCGGCCTCCCGCCCCGTCCGTCCCGCGCGACCTGCGCGGTGCTTTCCTGCGAACCCTATGAGGCTCACACCGCCCCCGGGGAGAGACGCAGGCAACCACGGATTCACCTGCCCGCCGCTCTCCTTTTGTCCGAATGACGATAGTGGGCGGGCTCCGGGGACGACTCCGCGGGCTCCCCTCAGGGGCCCGGGGGAGGGCGCGGAGGCCCGCGGGGAGCGACAAGGATCACAGAGGAAGTGGGGATGGGGTGCCGTGCGCTGGGCAGATGCCCCAGCACGTACCCGGTTTTGCTGCGCTCCGAGGTGACACGGGCGCGGTGCGTAAGGGGCACATCACCGCCTATGGTCGTTTTTCGGCCCGGCGACAGCGCCGCCGTGCGGGTCGTGCCCCTGTCCCCGTCGAAAGGTAGGCGAGCGAAGCCTTGTCGGCTGCCACTGTCGCCGCTCCCCGGTCCACCACGTCCACCTCCGCCGCCACGGCACCCCCCACCGTCACCGATCCCGCGCTCGTCCGGCGTGCCGTGAAGGCGGCCGCGCTCGGCAACGCGATGGAGTGGTTCGATTTCGGCGTCTACAGCTACATCGCGGTGACGCTGGGCAAGGTCTTCTTCCCCTCCGGCAATCCGACGGCCCAGCTGCTGTCGACCTTCGGCGCCTTCGCCGCGGCGTTCCTGGTCCGGCCGCTCGGCGGCATGATCTTCGGGCCGCTCGGCGACCGGGTCGGGCGGCAGAAGGTGCTCGCCCTGACGATGATCATGATGGCGGCGGGCACGTTCGCGATCGGGCTGATCCCGTCGTACGCCTCGATCGGCGTCTGGGCGCCGGTGCTGCTGCTGGCGGCGCGGCTGGTGCAGGGCTTCTCGACCGGAGGCGAGTACGCGGGCGCGTCCACCTTCATCGCCGAGTACGCGCCGGACAAGCGGCGCGGGTTCCTCGGGAGCTGGCTGGAGTTCGGCACGCTGGCCGGGTACATCGGCGGTGCGGGGCTGGTCACGCTGATGACCGCGCTGCTGCCGGCGGACGACCTGACGTCCTGGGGCTGGCGGATCCCGTTCCTGATCGCCGGGCCGATGGGCCTGATCGGGCTGTACCTGCGGATGCGGCTGGAGGAGACCCCGGCGTTCGCTGCCGAGGTCGAGAAGGCGGAGTCCGAGCGGCCGAAGGTGCCGCTGCGGGACATGATCACCGGGCAGTGGAAGGCGCTGCTGCTGTGCGTCGGGCTGGTGCTGGTCTTCAACGTCACCGACTACATGCTGCTGTCGTACATGCCCAGCTACCTGACCAGTGAGCTGAAGTACGACGAGACGCACGGGCTGCTGGTGGTGCTGGGCGTGATGGCGCTGATGATGGTCGTGCAGCCGTTCGCCGGCGCGCTGACCGACCGGGTCGGGCGGCGGCCGGTCATCGCGGCGGGCTGCGTGGGCTTCCTGCTGCTGTCCGTCCCGGCGCTGCTGCTGATCCGGGAGGGGAGCCTGCTCGCCGTGGGGCTGGGCATGGCGGCGCTGGGTCTGCTGCTGGTCTGCTTCACGTCCGCGATGCCGGCCGCGCTCCCGGCGCTGTTCCCGACGCGCGTGCGGTACGGGTCGCTGTCGATCGGGTTCAACGTGTCCGTGTCGCTGTTCGGCGGGACGACGCCGCTGGTGGTCACGGCGCTGATCGGAGCGACCGGGAACCTGATGATGCCCGCGTACTACATGATGGCGGCGGCCGTGGTGGGCGGCGTGGCCGTGTGGTTCATGACGGAGTCGGCGGGCCGCCCGCTGCCGGGCTCGGCCCCGGCCGTGGAAGGCTGAGGGGTCCCTGCGGTTCGGCTTGGGGGCGCGGGGGCGCTTGGGGAGAGGCGGCCGGGTGCTGGTGGTGCCTGCGGCCCCGGTGCGGCTGCGGTGGGGGTGCGGCGTCATGCCCGCGGCGCCTGTGCGGCTTCGGTGGGGGTGCGAGTAGCGCTTTCGCGCGGTGGGCGGGTCGGGTCGCGCCGGGGGTGTCCGTCCTCGGAACGGCGGGGAATCGGCGCCTTGCGAAGGGGCCGGTGTCGACGCGCCAACCGCTGCGGGCGGTCACCCCGACACGCCCCTCCCCGCCGCGGGCGGCCGCGGGTGGCACGCCCGCTCCGGCGGCGGGGGCGCGCGAGGCCGCTGACCGCGGGCAGTCGTACCTCCCCCAGTGCCCGCACGGCCTGGGAGGTGCCCCAGGGTGCCCCCAGGGCGACACGGGTGGGCGCATGCGTGCTCCCCGCCGGGCGCCTCGTCCGGCCGAAACACGCCCCCTCAATCCCCTGACACCACACCCGGCAGCGACTATATTCATTAGCGCAGCTAGTTAGATAGCCTAACTAGGTCCAGGAAAGGCACAGGCGCATGAGCGAGTCGCAGCTCTGGGACGACGTCGACGACTACTTCACCACTCACCTCGCCCGCGACGACGACGCCCTTCAGGCCGCCCTCCGTGACAGCGACGCGGCCGAGCTCCCGCAGGTCCACGTCACCGCGACCCAGGGCAAACTGCTCCAGCTCCTCGCCCAGATCCAGGGCGCCCGCCACATCCTGGAGATCGGCACGCTCGGCGGCTACAGCGCCATCTGGCTGGGCCGCGCCCTCCCCGAGGACGGGCGCCTGATCTCCCTGGAGCACAGCGCCAGGCACGCCGAGGTCGCCGTCCGCAACATCGCCCGCGCCGGTCTGGACCGGCAGGTCGAGGTGCGGGTGGGCCCGGCGCTGGAGTCGCTGCCCAAGCTCGCGGACGAGAACCCGCCCCCCTTCGACCTGGTCTTCATCGACGCCGACAAGGCCAGCAACCCGCACTACCTCGAGTGGGCCCTGAAGCTCACCCGCACCGGCAGCCTGATCGTCGTCGACAACGTGGTCCGCGGCGGCCGCGTCGCCGACGCGGCCGAAACCGCCGACGACGTACGCGGCACCCGCGCCGCCATCGAGCTGATCGGCAGCCACCCGCGGCTCAGCGGTACCGCCATCCAGACCGTCGGCAGCAAGGGCTACGACGGGTTCGCCCTGGCGCGGGTGCTGGCCTGAGCCGGGCCGCGCACGCCTCGTGGCAGAAGCCGACGGCCACGGCACAATAGGGGCATGACCGAGCGGAAGCCACCCGGCGTCGACTTCGAGTCCTGGGTCGACAAGCAGATCCGTGACGCGGAGGCGCGCGGTGAGTTCGACCGGCTGCCCGGGGCCGGCAAGCCGCTTCCGGCGGACGTGGACGCGGCCTACGACGAACTGTGGTGGGTCAAGCGGAAGCTGGCCCGCGAAGGCGCCTCGGTACTGCCGCCGACGCTGGCCCTGCGCAAGGAGGCGGAGGATGTGCTGGAAGCCGCTTCCAAGGCGCCGTCCGAGGCGGCGGTCCGGAAGATGATCGCGGACATCAACGCGAAGATCCGCGAGGTGATGTTCAAGCCACCGCCCGGCCCCCCGCTGGGGCTGAAGCCGTACGACGTCGAAGAGGTCGTACGGCGGTGGCGGGAGGGCCGGGCGGGCCGGTAGGGACCGGCGGGCGTCAGAGGCGCAGGAGACGGTCCGCCAGTTCCCGGTAGTCCCGCAGGACCAGGCGGAGTTGCTCGGTGTCGGTGGCCGCCGCGGAACCGCCCGCGCCCTGCCACGACGCGCGCAGGGTGTGGTGGCGCCGGTGCACGGCGTCGGTGAGGCGGGCGACGATCTCCTCCAGGGCGTGGTCCGCCTCCTCCACGGCCGCGCGTGGCTCGTCGACGAATCCGGCGACCGCGTGGTGCAGCCGCTGCCCCAGCTTGTCACCCTCCTCGTGTGGCAGGAGACGGGCGCTCGCCGTGCCCCCGGTGGCGGTGGCGGGACGGTGCGGGGCCGGCGCCGGACCGGTGCCCAGCGCCGTCTCACCGCGGGCGTCGGGGGACCGGGGCCCGGCGGGAGCGCTGCCGGGCAGACGGGTCACATCGGACATGCCTCAACTCTCCTTGGGCTGGTGCCGGTTGAACGACCAGGGGGTGCGGGCCGGAGCCGAGTGGTGGACGCTCGTCCCGCCGGTGCGGTGCCGTCCGCCGTCGTGGCGGGCCGGGCGCACCAGATCCTCGAACAGGGCGCGGGCCTCGACCATGGCCTCGCGCATGTCCTCCGTGCCCGTACCGCCGTCCACGCCCGCGTGCGCCGCGCGGTGCACACGCCGGTAGCCGTCGACGTGGTGGGCGTGGTGCACGGACAGGGCGGCGAGCTGCTCCTCGTACTGCCCGCCGTCCGGGAACCCCCGGGCGCCGGCCAGATCGGCGAGCAGCCGGTCCGCCTCGGCGACCGCCTCCCGGGGGGAGTCGACGAAACGCTCCTGGGCGGCCGTCCAGCGCGCCTCGAACCGCTCGCGCTCGGCCGGGTCCAGCGCCTTCTCGCGCAGGTCGCCGTGGCGCTCCAGGCGCTGGGCGAGCTCGCGTTCGGCGGCCTGGGTGTCGCCGTCGTGCCGGGCCACGGCCAGGTCGTACTCGGGCCCGAAGCGCCGCTTCAGGCTCCCGCCGCGGCGCGGGCCGCGTGCGCGCAGGGTCAGTGCGGCCGCGATGAGGAGCACGGCCGCCACGATCACGATCAAAGCGATGATCACGCCTGTGGACATGAATGCCTTCCGGTTCTCGGCCAACCGGGCCTCGTCATGGGCCGGTTCGCCGGTCGGGTAGCCCCGCGGGCGTCGTCCAAACGGCAAGCAAAGGGCGCGGCACGGCGGGTCCACGCCCGCCTCGGCGGATCGGCGCAGGGGCCCTACGTCATCGGCGGGAGCGGCGTGCGGCCGCCGGCCGGGCGGTCGGTCCGCCGTCCGGGCGTGCGGGCGGGTTCGTCAACCGGTCGCGCGAGTGTTCGTCATTCGGTTGCGCGGATTCGCTATTCGGTCGCGCGGGTTCGTTATTCGGTTGCGCGGTGTGCCGGCCGCGGCCCGACAATGCCCCATGACCTGGACCGTCGCGCCGGAACCCTACGACTCCCCCGTCGCCGCCGCCCTGTGGCGGGCGTACTACACGGAGGTCAGCGACCGCTGGTACCTGCGGCACGAGGGGCGCCGGACCGACCCCGCGGAGCTGGCGCGGGAGATCGCCGCGCAGACCGGGGCCGATCTCGCCCCGCCGCGCGGAGCGCTGCTGGTCGCGCGGTACGGGGGCGACCCGGCCGGCACCGCGGGCGTCCGGCTGCTGTCCGCCGCCACCGCCGAGCTGACCCGGGTCTTCGTCGCCGAGCCGATGCGCGGGCGGGGCGGTGCCGCGCTGCTGGTGCGGGCCGCCGAGAACGCCGCACGCGGGCTCGGCGCGGCGGAGATGGTGCTCGACACGCGCAGCGACCTCGTCGAGGCCCGCGCCCTGTACCGGCGGCTCGGCTACGCGGAGACCGAGCCGTACAACAGCGGCCCCTACGCCGAGCACTGGTTCCGCAAGCCGCTCACCCCGTCCGCGTCGGAACCCGCCCGTCGTGCGGGCGCTCCCGGTCCGAACCGCACAGCTCACCGGTGAGCTCCCGCACCAGCTGCGCCAGGTCGGTCGGGCGGTCCGGTCCCCACCAGTCGCCGAGCAGCTCGGCCAGGGACTCCTCGCGGGCCCGCGCCAGCCGTGCGGCGACCTCGTGGCCCCGGTCGGTCAGGACGAGGTCGAGGCCCTGGCGGACCGCGAGCCGGCGCTCCTCCACCTGGCGGGCGGCCTCGATGACCACGGTCAGCGGGACGGGGCCGCGCTCGGCGAGCACGGCCGGCTCCACCCGGCCGTACTTCCTGATCCGCAGCAGCAGCCAGCTCGCTCCGGGCAGCAGGTCGTAGCCGGCGCGCGCGGTGATCTTCCGGTAGACCTCGCGGCGGCCCTCGCGGGTGCCGAGCACCGACAGCGCGCGGCAGACCTCGTCGTGCGACGACCGTTCGACCGGGTTGCTGGCCAGGGTCTGGGTGCCGTCCGGGGCGGTGACCGAGCCGCGCAGCCGGTCCTCCTTCAGCAGCCAGGCCAGGGCGAATCCGAGGAGGGCGACGGGGGCGGCGTACAGGAAGACGTCGGTGATGGCGGAGGCGTACGCGTGCAGGGCGTCCGGGCGCAGCGCGGGCGGCAGGGCGGCGATGCCGCGCGGGTCGGCCCGCAGCGTCTCCGCGGAGACGCCCGGCGGCAGCTGTGCGCCGCGGAAGGCGTCGGCGAGCTTGTCGCCGAGGCGGCTCGCGAAGACCGTGCCGAAGATGGCCACGCCGAAGGACGCGCCGATCGAGCGGAAGAAGGTCGCGCCGGAGGTGGCGACGCCCAGGTCCTCGTACGAGACCGCGTTCTGCACGATCAGGACCAGGACCTGCATCACCAGGCCGAGGCCGAGGCCGAAGACGAAGAAGAACGCGCTCATCTCGGCGGTGGGGCTGGTCTCGTCGAGCTGGTGGAGCAGGAGCAGGCCGAGGGTGGTGACGGCGGTGCCCGCGACCGGGAAGACCTTCCAGCGGCCGGTGCGGCTGACGATCTGCCCGGAGACGGTCGACGACAGCAGCACGCCGGCCACCATCGGCAGCATGTGCACCCCGGACATGGTCGGGCTCACGCCCTGGACGACCTGGAGGAACGTCGGCAGATAGGTCATCGCGCCGAACATCGCGAAGCCGACGATGAAACTGATCACGGCGGAGAGGGTGAAGGTGCGGACGCGGAAGAGCTTGAGCGGGAGGACGGGTTCGGCCGCCTTGCGCTCCACGGCCACGAAGAGGCAGGCCAGCACCACGCCCAGCACGGCCAGGCCGATGATCTGCGGCGATCCCCAGGCCCAGGTGGTGCCGCCGAGCGAGGCGACGAGCACCAGGCAGGTGGCGACCGAGGCGATCAGGACGGTGCCGAGGTAGTCGATGACGTGCCGGGTTGCCTTGCGCGGGATGTGCAGCACGGCGGCGATGACGGCGAGCGCGACGACGCCGACCGGCAGGTTGATGTAGAACACCCAGCGCCAGCTCAGATGCTCGGTGAACAGCCCGCCCAGCAGCGGTCCGAGGACGCTGGTCGCGCCGAACACCGCCCCGAACAGGCCCTGGTACCGGCCGCGCTCACGGGGCGAGACGAGATCGCCGACGATCGCCATCGACAGGACCATCAGGCCGCCGCCGCCCAGGCCCTGGAGGGCGCGGAAGGCGATCAGCTCGGGCATGTTCCGCGCCATGCCGCACAGCGCCGAACCGACCAGGAAGATCACGATCGCCGTCTGGAACAGCCTTTTGCGCCCGTACTGGTCGCCCAGCTTGCCCCACAGCGGGGTCGCCGCCGTGGACGCCAGCATGTACGCGGTGACCACCCACGACAGGTGCTCCATGCCGCCGAGGTCGCTGACGATGGTGGGCAGGGCCGTCGACACGATGGTCTGGTCCAGGGCGGCGAGCAGCATGCCGAGGAGCAGCGCGCCGATCGAGACGAGGACACCGCCGGACACGTGCTCGGGGGCGGGGACCCGCGTCGCGTCCGTGGAGGCCGCGGTGCCCGCCGGGCCGGTGCGGCCCGCCGCGCCGGTCGGCCCCGTGGGACCCGTCGCCTCCGCCGCTCTGCGCGCATCCCCGGCCATGAAAACCTCCCGAGGTTCTCGACACACCGTCCTTCGTGGTGGTGTGACCAGTTATCGCCCGTTCAGTCCTGCTGGAGGCTGGTATTCCGCGGGCGCTCACGCACGGCGACCGGGGGCGTGCGCACCGGAGTGTGGAGCACCTCTGCATAATCTCTGGAGTTCGCGAGGGGGATCGCGAAGGGAGGGACGACCGCGTGGAACAGCCGAGAAGATCCGCGGATCACCCGTGCCCGCGGTGCGGGGCACAGCGCCGGGCCGACCGTACGCCCTCCTGCGGCTGCGGCCGGCAGGCGTCCGACGCCCTGCGCGAGGCGCGTGAGGCGCAGGCCGCCGCGGCCGAGGACTTCGATCCCCTGCGGATCCGCCCGTACGTCGAGCTGGGCACTCCGTCGGCGTCGGCGCCCGCGCCCGCGGAGCCGGACGCCACCATGCCGCTGCGCGCGGCCGGTCCCGGGGCACCGCCCGGGGAGGCGTCCGCGGTACCGCCCGCCGCGCCTGCCGGTGCGCCCAGCGCCGCGGACCCGCGTCTGTTCGAGAGCGCGGAACGGGAACCGGGGCCGGCCCTCGGCCCCGCGGCGGACGGCGGCACGGACGGTGACTGGGACGGCGGGGAGGGACGGCCGCGCCGCCGTCGGCGAGGTGTGCTGCTCGGCGCGGCGGGAGCCGCCGTCGCGGTGGTGGCGGTGGCCGGGTACGCCGGCGGGCTGTTCTCCTACGAGACGCCGTCGCGGGACGGAGCTCTGCCGCGGGAGGTGCGGGCCGGGGTGCCGGAGCCGTCCGCCGCCACGGCCTCGGCACCGCCCGCGCCCCCGGCGGGCACGCCCACGCGTCCGGGGTCCGCGTCGCCGTCCCCGTCCGCGGACGGCAGCCCGTCCGCCTCGCCGACGCCGGCCCCGACACCGTCCAGCGCCTCGCCGACACCGTCCCGCTCGCCCTCGCCGACGGCGAGCCCGACCACCGCCCGCCCCACCGCCACGGCGCGACAGCCGGGCGACGACGATCGCGAGGACGGCCACGAGAGCTCCGTGCTGCGGCGCGGCGACCGGGGGCCGCAGGTCGCCGACCTCCAGACCCGCCTGCGGAAGGTCTACCTCTACACGGGCGAGGTCGACGGCGTCTTCGACCAGCGGGTCGAGGACGCCCTCCGCAACTTCCAGTGGTCCCGGGGCATCCGCTCCGACGAACTGGGCGTGTACGGGCCGGAGACCCGGCAGCGGCTGGAGGCGGAGACGTCGGGGCGCTAGGAGCTTCCTGTCCGGATCAGCCGGGTCAGGCCGTCTGGACGTGCAGCAGGATCGTTCCGTCCGGCCCGGCCTCGACCCGCAGCCGCGTCAGGTCCGGGACGAGCACGTCGGGCTGGTGGGCGCCGGCCCGGGGGCCGATCCCGACCACCCGCATACCGGCGGCGCGCGCGGCCGTGATGCCGGCGCCGGAGTCCTCGAAGGCGATGCAGTCGGCGGGCTCGACACCGAGTTCGGCGGCGCCCTTGAGGAAGCCCTCGGGGTCGGGCTTGCTCGCTCCGACGGACTCCGCGGTGACGCGCACCTCGGGCAGGTCCAGTCCGGCGGCGGCCATGCGGGCCGTGGACAGCGCCACGTCCGCCGAGGTGACAAGGGCGTGCGGCAGCCCGCGCAGCGAGGCGAGGAACTCCGGCGCCCCGGGAATCGCCACGACGCCCTCGGTGTCGGCGGTCTCCTCGGCCAGCAGACGCGCGTTGTCGGCGTGGTTCTGCTCCATGGGCCGGCCGGGCAGGAGCAGCGCCATGGAGGCGTAGCCCTGCCGTCCGTGGACGACCTTCATCACCTCGTCGCCGTCCAGCCCGTGCCGGCCGGCCCAGCGCCGCCAGACGCGTTCGACCGAGGCGTCGGAGTTGACGAGGGTGCCGTCCATGTCGAGCAGCAGGGCGCGGGCGGTGAGAACGGAAGTGGCCGTCATCGGCAGGGCTCCAAGGCGCGGGAGAGGGGCTCAGGGGTGTGTCCCCAGGTACGGGGTGTGACCCCGTGTACAAGGCGGCCCCGCCCGCCGGTCAGGGAAAACGGGCGGGAGCCACTTTGTTCCTCCACGGTACAAAACAGATCCGGCATCGCGCCACCGACTCCCCGATCGTTCACCGCCCCGTCGGCTCGGCGGCACGCGCGCGCCGCCGCCGGGGACCGCGCGCCCACGGTCGTCCGGACGCGCGCGGAGCCACGACGGCCCCACCGCCCCGCCCGGCTCACGCGCCCGGCGGGCGCTGCGCCGCCCTGGCTCATCCGGCCACCGCCTCCCACAGGCTCCACAGCCCGAGAGCCAGCATCAGCAGAGCCGCGATCTGGGTGATCAGCCGCAGCGGCACCCGCTTCATCAGCGCCTTTCCGCCGACGATGCCGAGCCCGGCGACCGCCCACAGCGCGAGCACCGCGCCCAGGCCGACGGAGAGCGGGTCCTCGTAGCGGGCGGCGAGATTGGCCGTCATGATCTGGGTGAGATCGCCGAACTCGGCGACCAGGATGAGCATGAAGCCCGCCCCCGAGACCTTCCAGAAGGACTGGTTCTCCGGCTTGCGGATCTCCTCGTCGCCCTCGTCCTTCTTCATCAGCAGCATCGCGGCGCCGCCCAGGAAGAGCACACCGGTGAGCGCGTGCACGATCTGCTGCGGCAGCAGGGTGAGCACACTGCCGGCCGCGACGGCGAGCGCCACGTGCAGCGCGAAGGCGGCGGCGACACCGGCGAAGACGTACGACGCGCGGTAGCGGGTGCCGAGGACGAGGCCGGCGAGGGCGGTCTTGTCGGGCAGTTCGGCGAGGAAGACGACGCCGAAGACAAGAGCCGTCACGGTGAAGCTGATCAACGATTCCTCAATCGGTCGGGGCTGCCCCGCCGAGAGTGCTGAGCCTTGACGCAAGACACCTCGGCACGGCAGCACACGGAGCGCCCTGCCGTGCGGGCATGGGCGTGCACTGCTTGCCGAAGGTCTCGCTGGCCGGTCTCGTGCGAGACCTGCCTCCGGGCGCCGGCTCAGACGAGCTGAGCAGTATGTCGACGGTCCGGCGAAGAGCTACTCCCCTTCTGCGCCGTCCATGGTACGCGACCCCCGGGGCGGGCCTCGAGGGCCGAAAGTCCCCCCTCCCGGTCCGGCCCTCCCACCGCCCCGGCTGCACGGCACCGCGACCGGGCGCGGCCCCGGCCGCCACGCTTCCGCGTCCGGGCCCGCACCGGCTGCCACGGCTTCCGCGACCGAGCACCGCCCAGGGGCCCACGGCCCCACGACGGGCGCCGCCCCTCGACCCGGACGGCCTTCGGCGCGCGACCGGCCGCCGTCTTCCCACGTTCCGCCGCCCGCCCCCGGGAGGGGGCGCGCGCCCTCGGCTCTCCGCGCCGGAGCCGCGTCGGCTCGCCCCGGCACCCGGCCGGCGCGGCCAGCCGGCCACGCGCCCCTGACCGCTCCCGGCGCGAAATCGCCCCTCCGTCGCCGCGCGGAGACCACCCGGCAACGGCGCCACGCCCATAGACGCGCCATGTACACGTCACTAGCTTCTTGCTGACCGCACATCTGTGCGTCACACGGCGTGGCGAGCATTCCCCTCGCCCGTCCACCGACACCCCCACCCGAGGGAGTTCACCATGCGCCGGTTCTACGCGCGTCAACGCCTTGCCCTCCTGGCCGCCCTCACCGGACTCGTCGCCTCGATCGGCCTGTTCAACGGCCCGGCGGCCTCCGCCGCGATGCCCACACCCATCAGCGGCGCCACCGCCCGCAGCTATCTGGCCACCCTCACCGTGACCGCCGAGGACCGCACCGGCTACGACCGTGACCTCTTCCCGCACTGGAGTACGGTCAGCGGCGCCTGCAACACCCGCGAGACGGTCCTCAAGCGCGACGGCTCCAACGTCGTCACCGACGCCTCCTGCGCCGCCACCAGCGGCAGCTGGTACTCCCCGTACGACGGCGCCACCTGGACCGCCGCCTCCGACGTCGACATCGACCACCTCGTCCCGCTCGCCGAGGCGTGGGACTCCGGCGCCGACGCCTGGACCACCACCCGGCGCCAGGCGTTCGCCAACGACCTGACCCGTCCGCAGCTGATCGCCGTCACCGACAACGTGAACCAGGCCAAGGGCGACCAGGACCCGGCCACCTGGATGCCCTCCCGGACCGACTACCGCTGCACCTACGTCCGCGCCTGGGTGCAGGTGAAGCACTACTACGGCCTGTCGGTGGACTCCGCCGAGAAGTCGGCGCTCCAGGGCCACCTCGCCGGCTGCTGAGGCGGGCCGGCACCCGGCGGACGCCCGGTCGCGACGCGCGCGGCCGGCCGGAACCTCCCCGCCGGCCCGAGTCGTTCCGTACCGTACGGAGCGACGGAGGAGGGCGAGGGACACATGGCCGGACTGCGCCTGGGGCCGCTGCTGAGATACGTCGACGGCTCGTCCGCGACCGTCTGGGTCGAGACGAGCCGTCCGTGCACCGCCGAGGTGCGCTGCGCCGGCGGCGCCCGCCACACGGCCCGCACCTTCCAGGTGGCGGGCCATCACTATGCCCTGGTCGCGGTGACCGGCCTGGCGCCGGGCACCGCGACGCCGTACGAGGTGTTCCTCGACGGCACGCCGGTGTGGCCGCCGCCCGACGCGCCCCCGCGCCGCTTCCCGCCCTCCGCCATCCGCACGCCGGGCGAGGACGGCGGCATCCGCGTCGCGTTCGGCTCCTGCCGCTGGGCCGCCCCGCCGGCCGGCGAGACGGACCCCGTCGGCCCCGACGCGCTGGACACCCTGGCCGCCCGCATCGCGGCCGCGCCGACGGGCGAGCGGCCCGACGTCCTGCTGCTGCTCGGCGACCAGGTCTACGCGGACGAGACCTCCGACGCCACCCGCCGCTGGCTGGCCGGCCGCCGCGATCTGCGCCGGCCGCCGGGCAGCCAGGTCGCGGACTACGAGGAGTACACCCGGCTCTACTACGAGTCGTGGCTCGATCCGGACGTGCGCTGGCTGCTCTCCACGGTGCCCAGCTGCATGATCTTCGACGACCACGACGTCGTCGACGACTGGAACACCTCCGCCGCCTGGCTCGCCGGCATGCGGGCCACCGGCTGGTGGCGCGAACGGCTGCTGAGCGGCCTGATGTCGTACTGGGTGTACCAGCACCTGGGCAACCTGTCACCGGACGAGCTGGCCGCCGACCCGCTGTACGCCGCCGTCCGCCGCACCCCCGACGGCACGGACGTCCTGCGCGCCTTCGCCGCCCAGGCGGACGCCGACCCGGCGAGCGTCCGCTGGAGCTACCGGCGCGACTTCGGCCGCGTACGCCTGCTGATGGTCGACACCCGGGCGGCCCGGGTCCTCGACGAGGAGCGCCGGGCGATGCTCGACCCCGGCGAGGCGGCCTGGCTGCGCGAGCAGGCGCTGACCGGGCGGGGGACCTTCGACCACCTGCTCATCGGCACCTCCCTGCCCTGGCTGCTGCCGCCCCTGATGCACGACGCGGAGGCATGGAGCGCCGCGCTGTGCCGGGGCGGGAAGGGCGCGCGCTGGGCCCGGCTCGGGGAGAAGCTGCGGCAGGCCGCGGACCTGGAGCACTGGGCGGCGTTTCCGGCCTCCTTCGCCGCGCTGGCCGAGCTGATCGCCGAGGCCGGTACGGGACCGGGGGCGCCCGCCACCGTGGCCGTCCTGTCGGGCGACGTCCACCACGCCTACCTCGCCGAACCCTCCTGGCCGAGCCGCGGGCCGGACGCCCGGGTGGTGCAGCTGACCTGCTCCCCCGTCCACAACTCCATCCCCCTGTCGCTGCGTTTGGGATTCCGTTCGGGGTGGGGCGGCCCGGCCCGCGTCCTGGGCCGGTGCCTGGCCCGTCACGCGCGTGCGCCCCGGCCGCCGATCGGCTGGCGGAAGACCGGCGGGCCCTGGTTCGGCAACCAGCTCATGACGCTCACGCTGCACGGCCGCTCGGCGCGGCTGCGCCTGGAACAGGCACGCGCGGAGCGCGGCGAGGGCAGAGGCGCGGCGCTGCGGACGGTCGCCGAGACCGACTTGGCCTGAAACCCCTCCGGTGGCCGGAACCGCTCCATGACTAAATGTTGAACTTGCAAGTATTGGTTAGGGAGACCTAACGTGGGCGTCCAGTCGGTTCGTCCCCCGGCCGGTCCTCCCCGACCGGCCCGACCGAAGGAGCACCCCACATGACCGGACGCCTCGACAGAGCCCAGCCGTATGTCCTCGGGCTCTTCCGCATCGTCGTCGGCCTGCTCTTCGCCTGCCACGGCGCCGCCTCCCTCTTCGGTGTGCTCGGCGGTGCGGCGGGCACCGGCGGCACTGTCGAGACGGGCGCCTGGCCGAGCTGGTACGCGGCCGTGATCCAGCTGGTCGGCGGCGGCCTCGTCCTGCTCGGCCTCGGCACGCGCGTCGCCGCGCTCATCGCCTCGGGCTCCATGGCGTACGCGTACTTCAAGGTCCACCAGCCCAGCGCCCTGTGGCCGCTGGAGAACGGCGGCGAGCCGTCCGCCCTGTTCTGCTGGGCCTTCCTGCTGCTGGTCTTCACCGGCTCCGGCGCCTTCGGCCTGGACCGGCTGTTCGCCCGGCGCTCGGCGGCCGGGGACAGGCCCGCGGCCGAGCGGCAGACGCCGGTCGCCGCCTGAGCCGGCCGCCCGGACCCACCCAACGGTGCCCTCCCCCACGGGAAGGCACCGTTGCCGCGCTCGCTCCCGGGCTCCCCCGGCCCGGGTCCGGCGGCTTCTTTCCGGACACACGTGAGCGGTGCGTGCACAGCACATGAGCCCCCTGTGAACGTGCCGCCACATCCCAGGCGTACGCTGTATGGCTGTCATCGGCCGCCCCTGCCGCTCCCCGCGCGTCGCGGCACGGTCCGGTCTGCGGGGGGAATCACGGGGGAGTCGCGGTGGTCGAGAGTCTCGGGAGCATGGGTGCCCTGGTCAGCAGCCCATGGATCTACGCCGCGGTGGCCCTGTCGGTACTCCTGGACGTGTTCCTGCCGATGCTGCCGAGCGGAGTCCTGGTGATCACGGCGGCCACGGCGGCGGCCGCCGGTTCGGGCGCGGCCACCGGGCAGGTCCCGCGCGGCGTCCCCGACCTCCTGGTGCTGATGCTGTGCGCCACCACCGCCTCCGTCCTGGGCGACCTGGCGGCCTACCGTCTCGCCTGGCGCGGCGGTGCGCGGCTGGACCGCGCCCTCTCCCGCTCCCGCCGCCTGACGACGGCGCGGGAACGCCTCGGCGGGGCCCTCGCCCGGGGCGGCGGTGCCCTCGTCGTCCTCGCCCGCTTCGCCCCCGCCGGCCGCTCGGTCGTCTCCTTCGTCGCGGGGGCCGCCCACCGCCGGGCCCGCGAGTTCCTGCCCTGGTCCGCGCTGGCCGGCCTGTCCTGGGCCGGTTACAGCATCGCCCTCGGCTATGTCGGCGGGCAGTGGCTGGGCGCGACCTGGCTCGCGACGGGCGTGTCCCTGCTCGCGCTGTTCGGCGCGGGGGCGGGGGCGGCCTTCCTGGTACGGCGCGAGCGGCCACCGGCGACCGAGGCGCCGTAGGCGGCCCGGCGCGACGGCCGCCGGGAGCCCGTCCGCACGCGGGCGGGGCGGCGCGTACGGAGCCCCGTGGCCGGCACCGCGCGGCCGTCCGCCCGCCGACAGGGAGCGGCGTGCACAGGGGCCCGTGGCAACGCGGGGCGGCCGTCCGCGCGCGGAGAGCGGCGGAGGGCGCGGCGCCGCCGTGTCCGGTGTCCGGCGTCCTCCCCGCGGCGCCCGGTGCCGCGGCGTGGACGTCTCAGGCGGACGGGCCGCCCGCGCGGTGGAGGGCGCGGCGCCCGCCGGGTCCGGCGTCCGCGGCCACACCGGCGTACCCGTGGCGGCCGGGCCGGGGGGCCCGGCGCCGGAGCCCGCGCGCCGGCGGCGTCACCCCGCGCGGCGGGCCGCGGCGCCCCGCACCTCCAGCCCGTCCAGCAGCTCGGCCGTGGCCCGTGTGATCACGTCCACCGCCCGTTCGAAAACCTCCTGGTTGTGCGCGGCCGGCGCCCGGAAACCGGAGACCTTCCGCACGTATTGCAGGGCGGCTGCCCGGATCTCCTCCTCGGTGGCCTCCTCGGCCAGCACGGGCGGGCGAAGCGTCTTGATGCTGCGGCACATGCTCCCAGTGTCGTCCACCGGTCCCCCGGCCGCCGGACATTCCCTTCACCCGGCGCCTCTGTCATGATCACGGCCGAGGCGGCCACCGTCCGAGGGGCCGACCGACGAGAGGACGCACCATGACCGACAACGACCTCACCGTGGCCGTACTGGGACCCGGCGGAGTGGGCGGCCTGCTCGCCGCGCTGCTGGCCCGGACCGGGCACCGGGTGATCTGCCTGGCCGGCGACGAGACGGCGGACACGCTGCGCACCGGCGGCATCCGCGTCCGCAGCGGACTGTTCGGCGACTTCACGGCCCGCGTCGAGGCGGACACCGTGCTGCGCGAGCCGGTCGACGCGTGCCTGATCACGGTCAAGCACACCGCCCTGGACGCGGCCCTGGACCGCGTACCGGCCGCGGCGCTCGGCGACGGGCTGCTCGTACCGTTCCTGAACGGCGTCGAGCACCCCGCCGTCCTGCGCGCCCGCTACCGCCCCGGGCAGGTGGCCCCCGCGGTCATCCGCGTCGAGTCCACCCGTGCCGCCCGGGGCGTCGTCGACCACGGCAGCCCCTTCGCGGAGATCGACCTGACCGGCGCCCCGGTGCCGGTCCCCCGGGCCCGCCTCGACGTCCTCGCGGCGGCGCTGTCCGCGGCGGGCCCGGTCACCCGGGTCGTGGACGGCGAGATGGCGGCGCTGTGGGCCAAGATGTCGTTCCTCGCGCCGTTCGCCCTGCTCACCACCCGTTACGGGCTCCCCCTGGGCGCTGTGCGCGAGCGGCACCGCGAGGAGCTGACGGCGCTGGTGGAGGAGACGGCCGCGGTCAGCCGTGCCTGCGGCGGCCCCGCCGATCCCGCCCAGGCCCTCGCCCGCTACGACGCCTTCCCGCCGGGGACCAAGTCGTCCATGCAGCGCGACGCCGAGTCCGGCCGCCCCCTGGAACTGGACGCCATCGGCGGCGCCTTGCTGCGCGCGGCCGAGCGCCACGGCGTGCCGGTCCCGGTGACCGCCCGGGTGGTGCGGGCACTGAGGGACGCCGCGCACCGGTGACGGGCGGGCCGGCGTTCACCCCTGAACGCCGGCCCCCGCACGGCCGCCCGCCCCGAGACGCCCGGGCGGGTGAACCGGGAGGCGGATGCCCCGGACCCTCCCGGCCCTATATTCGAACAGGCGTATCATTGGTGCGTGACAACGACCTATGACTTCCCGAGTGACCTCCTGGCCGGTCAGCAGGAACTGCATCAGGTCCGGGCCGAGCTGTCGGCCCTGTTGAAGCGGCTCCCCTGGTCGGTCGAGCCCCAGGACGCCTTCAGCGACGACAACGGCTGGCGCAAGGTCGAGCGGCCGGCCTCGCCCGGCTGGTCGGCCGACGAGCAGGCCGAGGTCGAGAAGCTGCGGCAGCGGGAACGCGAACTCGCCGTCTTCGTCAGCACTCACCGCTACTGGTCGGAGCTCGGCGGCACCGACCGCGTGGCCGCCCGCGCCCGTCTCAAGCACGCCCACGAGGCCCCGCCCGGGGACGCCGAGGGCGCCGAGGAACCCGGGCGGGGCTCGTAGGAGCGGCGGGGAGAGCGGGGGCGCCGTCAGCTGCCGCCAAGGAGCCTTTCCATCTGGGCGATCTCGGCGTTCTGCGCGGTGACGATCTCGTCGGCCAGGGCCTGGGCGGGTCCGTACGCGCCCTTCTCCTTCTCCGCCGCGGCCATCTCGACGGCGCCCTTGTGGTGCTCGATCATCATGGTCAGGAACATCCTGTCGAAGTCCTCGCCCGTGGCCTTCTCCAGCTTCTCCATGTCCGCGCCGTCCATCATCCCGGGCATCCCCGCGTGACCGGAGTCGCCGGAGTGACCTGAGCCACCGGAGTGGCCGGAGTGGCCCGTTCCGGGCAGGGACTCCGCCGACTTCGGCACCTCCTCGCCCCAGGACCTCAGCCAGCCGGTCATCGTCGCGATCTCCGGCTCCTGCGCCTTCTCGATCCGCGCGGCGAGGTCCTCGACCTCGGCGGAGGCGGTGCGGCCGGCGGCGAGCCGCGCCATGTCCAGCGCCTGGCGGTGGTGCGGGATCATGCCCTGCGCGAAGGCGACGTCCTGGGCGTTGTGGGCGGCGTTCGCGGCCCCGCCCCGCGCCGGTGCCGTGGCCCCGGCGCTCGCGGACGCCGTGCCGTGCCCGCCGTGTCCGGCGCCGCCGTTCCCGTCCCCGCCGCAGGCGGCGAGGGCGAGCGCGGCGGCGGCCGTCACCGCCGCCAGGGCGGCGCGGCGCGTCATCGTACGGATGCTGCTCATGGGTGAACTCCTGCTGTGTAAAGGGATTTTCGACATGCCGGGGCGCCGCGCCCGCCGGGGCGCGGTGCGGGGGCGGTGTCTATATCCGCAGGAGCTGGAGTTCGGACAGGGACGGCGGCGCGCGTGCGCCGTCGGGTGCCCGGGCCGCGCGGGAGGGCGCGGCATCGGCGCGGACGGCCGGCGCGGCCGGATCGGCAACGAGGGCGGGCAGCGCCGGCCCGCCGCCCACCGCGCCGGACGCGCACGTGGTATCGGCGTGCCGGACATGTCCCCCGCCGCAGGAGCCGTCCGTCGCCCCGCAGCCGTCGTGAGCCGCCGCCGCGGCCGGCGCGGAACGCGGCGCCGGTCGGCCGGGCCCGGCCTCCGGGACCGGGCCGGACGCCACAGGGAGCGCGGAGGCCGGGGAAGCGGCGGCCGGCGCGGAGGTCGCGGACAGGGGCGCGGCAGCCGGGGAGGAGGCGGACCGTTCCGTCGGGGCCGTATCGGACCGTTCCGTCGGGGCCGTATGCGCGGAGGCCGCGTGGGCGTGGGCCGGGAAGCCGCCCTGCGGCGCCAGCCCGTGCATCCCCAGCAACCCGGCCAGCAGCCCGAGCACGCACACCGCGCGCGACCGCCACGCGGGCGGCCGTCGGCCGTGCTGCTCGGAACCCCTCACGGTCCACATCCTACGGACCCGCGCGAAAAGGCCCCCGGGGGGTATCCCGAGGGCCCGCACGCCGACGGGCGTGCCGCCGGTTCCGGTGGGCGCGGACGGTTTCGAACCGCCGACATCCTGCTTGTAAGGCAGGCGCTCTACCCCTGAGCTACGCACCCAGAACGAGTCGACAGCCTACATGGCCCGGGGCGCTGTCCCGCAAACGCGTACCGCGGACCCGTTCGCCGCTCCCTCCGGGCCTTCCCCGGACACCGCTCCGGGGGTTAACCCCACCACAGATCCGGGAGCCGCCCGGATCCCGGGACCGGCGGCCGCTCCCTACGGTCGAAGGGCCTCGCCGCGCGGGGCCCGCCCGGGTCCCGGCCGGTCCGTCCGCGCGGGCCCCGGGTGAGGCACCTCGTCGTCGCCTCTGGGGGAGATCGTCATGGCCCGTACCGTTCCCGCTCGCGCGGCCGCCGTCGCCGGCGCCGTCGTGGTTCTCCTCGCGGGCCTCGCCGCCTGTTCCTCGCCCGAGGACGACACCGATCCCGACCACCGCTCCTTCCCGCTGCCCGGCCGCACCCTCACCGTCGACTCCGACGACTCCGCGCTGGAGATCGTCGCCGCCCCCGCGCACGAGCGGGGCCGCGTCGAGGTCACCCGCTGGTTCCAGGGCACGGTCGCCGTCGGCGAGGCCCCGAAGGTCACCTGGTCGATGCGGGGCGACCGGCTGAAGCTGCGGACGCACTGCTCGGGCGTCGTCGCGAACTGCGCGGCCAGGCACCGCGTCGCGGTGCCCCACGGCGTCTCGGTGAAGGTCGTGGACGGCGACGGCAGCGTGCGGGCGCGCGGCTTCCGCGACGCGCTGGACATCCGCACCGGCGACGGGTCCGTCCGCGTCACCGACACCAGCGGGCCGCTGACGCTGCGCACCAACGACGGGTCCGTCCGGGCGGAGGTCTCCTCACGCCGGGTGCGGGCGCGCACCAACGACGGCTCGGTCCGCCTCGTCCTGGGCGCCGTACCGGATCGCGTGGACTCCCGCAGCGGCGACGGCTCCGTGACGATCGAGCTGCCCCGGGCCGCGTACCGGGTGACGGCCGAGACCGGCGACGGCCGGGTGGACGTGTCCGTGCCGCGCGACGACGCCAGTCCCCACGTGGTCAACGCCCGCACCGACGACGGGAAAGTCACCGTCCGCGCGGCGAACTGAACGCCCCGTGTGTTCGTCCCTTCCGGGTGGGAGAATGAACCGGGGCAGGGCGGACGACACGGGAGAGGGATGTGACGGCGACACCATCGCAGCCGTATACGCCGCCGATGGAGCCGTGCGCGCCTCGCCCGCCGCACCGATCGCGGCGCCGCCCCCGATCCGGCGCGCTCCGCGCCACGCTCACGCTGCTCGGCCTGCCGCTGATGGCCGCGCTGGCGCTGCCCGCCGCGTTCGCCGGTGGCGGCACCCGGCGCTGGTTCGGCGGGCGTGCCGAGAGCCAGCGGGCCGAGGCGCAGGCCGCGAAGGACGCCGCCGCGGCCGCCTTCTACGAGCTGGACACCGCCCAGCGGGACCTGCGGATCTCCATCGAGACGATCACGGCCGTCGACGACTCCCCCGCCGCCCGGCGCGCGGTCGACGGCTTCGCGGCGCTCGGCCGGCGCATCGACGAGGCCAGTCGCCAGTACATCGACGCCGTCGACGCCCACGACCTGGACCGCGACGACCTGGAGGCGCCGGCCGCCTCCCGGGCCCGCGCCGAGCTCACCGCGGCCAAGGACGAACTCGGCCGGGCCAAGCGGGAACTGGACCGCTTCGCCGAGGGGCTCGGCCCGCTGCTCGGCAAGGCCGAGACGCAGCTGGCCCGGCTCGCCCCCGCCGTCGAACGGGCCCGGCAGTCCCTGCTCGCCGCCTCCCACGCGCTGGACACCGCCCGGGGGACGGGGCTGCGGGCGGACGACCTCGCCGCCCGTCTCGCCGCCCTCGCCCCTGAGCTGACCAAGCTGAACGAGGGCGCCGGCCGGCACGGCGTGCCGGGGACACTGGACCGCGCCGAGCGCGTCACCCGGGAGGCCGAGGCGGTCCGGGCCGAGGCCGAGCGGCTGCCGGAGCGGGCCGCCGAGATCGGCAAGCGCCTGGTCTCCCTGCGCACCCGGGCCCAGGCGCTCACCACCCGCACGGAACAGGTCCAGCCGGTCCTCAGCGAGCTGCGGCGGCGGTTCACCGTCGCCTGCTGGGAGGACCTCCAGCAGGTGCCGGAGCAGGCCGCCGAGACCGTCCGGCAGGCCGAGCGGAAACTGGCCGAGGCGCAGGCGGCCCGGGACGAGCAGCGCTGGCCCGACGCGACCGCGCTGCTGTCGACCGTACGGGCCCTGCTGAACGCGACCGACGAGGCCGTCTCGGCCGCCGACGACCGCCTGCGCCAGCTCGACGCCGTGCAGAAGGACCCGCAGCGGGAGATCGAACGCACCCGGTTCGCGATCCGTGACGCCCAGCGGCTCGCCATGGCCGGGCGCCACACCCCCGACCCGCGGCACGCGCGCCCGCTGGACGACGCCGTCGCCCGGCTGGAGCGGGCGGTCGCCACGCTGGAGGGCCGACACCCCGACTACTGGCACTTCCTCACGGAGACGGACGCCATCCGCAGGGCGGTGGCCCGCGTGGTCGCCCTGATCCGGGAGGAACGCGGCGCCGCTCACTGACCCGACCGGCCGCCGGACGGGCCCGCCGGGCGGATTTCCCCCTACGAACGGCCGCGCACGGCGGTTAACCTGTGCCCATGCCTCGCTACGAGTACCGCTGCCGCAGCTGCGGCGACACCTTCGAACTGAACCGTCCCATGGCCGAGTCCTCCGCTCCCGCCACCTGCCCCGCGGGCCATGACGACACCGTGAAGCTCCTGTCGACGGTCGCGGTCGGCGGCTCGGCCTCCGCCTCGGCCCCCGCGCCGCGCCCGAGCGGCGGAGGAGGCTGCTGCGGTGGGGGCTGCTGCGGCTGACACCCGCCCCCGCCGGGCCCGGCCTGCGCTTCAGCTTCCCAGATACCGCAGCACCGCCAGCACCCTGCGCGAGTAGCCCTCACCTCCTGACAGTTCGAGCTTGTCGAAGATCGCGTTGATGTGTTTCTCGACGCCGCTCTGGGAAATGTGCAGCCGCTGCGCGATCGCCGCGTTGGTGTGGCCCTGCGCCATCTCGTCGAGCACGGCCCGCTCCCGCGCGGTGAGCCGGGCGAGCAGGTCGGTGTGTGTCGTGCGGCCCAGTAACTGGCGTACGACCTCCGGATCGAAGGCGGCCCGGCCGTCGGCCACCCGCTCCAGCGCGTCGAGGAACTCGTCGACCTGGACCACCCGGTCCTTGAGCAGATAGCCCACCCCTTCCGTCTCCCCCGTCAGCAGCTCCGTCGCGTACCGCTTCTCGACGTACTGCGAGAGCACCAGCACGCCGACCCGCGGCCATCGCTCGCGGATCTCCAGGGCCGCGCGCAGACCCTCGTCGGTATGGCTCGGCGGCATCCGGACATCGGCGACGACCACGTCCGGCGGGTTCTCGGCGACCGCCGTCAGCAGCGTCTCGGCGTCGCCGACGGCCGCGAGAACCTCGTGGCCCTCCTCCGCCAGCAGACGGACCAGCCCTTCCCGCAGCAGGGTCGAGTCCTCGGCCAGGATCACCCGCATGGCAGCTCCGCGGCCACGACGGTGGGCCCGCCCGGCGGGCTGAGCACGGTCAGGATCCCGTCCAGCGCGGCGACGCGCCGGGCCAGCCCGAACAGTCCGCTGCCGGCGGCGTCGGCCCCGCCGCAGCCGTCGTCCTGGACCGCCACATGCACCATCCCTTCCTCGGCGCCGCCGACGGCGACGACTATCCGGCTCGGCGCCGCGTGCTTGACCGCGTTGGTGACCGCCTCGCACACCACGAAGTAGGCCACGGTCGCGACGGCCCGCTCGGGCTCCTCGGTGAGCTGGTACTCCACCCGCACCGGCACGGAGGCCCGCTCGGCGACCGTCTCCAGCGCCGCGCGCAGCCCCGCCTCGTCCAGCGTGGTGGGGTAGATGCGCCAGGCCACCTCGCGCAGCTCGTCCAGGGCCCGGCGGCTCTCCTCGTGGGCCTGGCCCAGCAGACGGTCTCTGCGGCCGGCGTCCTGGCTGCGCCGGGCGCGGCCGAGCAGCATCCCGAGGGCGACGAGGCGCTGCTGCACCCCGTCGTGCAGGTCGCGCTCGATGCGGCGGCGCTCGTCGTGCACCGCGTCGACGACCGCGGCGCGGCTCGCTGCCAGTTCGGCGATGCGCCGCTCCAGCTCCTCCTGGTGGCGGGGCCCGAAGCACTGCCGCGCCCACTGCCCCTCCAGCCCGGCGACGCCGAATATCCCCTGCACGGCGAGGAAGAGCAGGAAGAACCCGCCGCAACTGCTCAGGGCGATCGAGGCGGGGTCGCGTATGCCGTCCACCAGGATCCAGCCGTACGTCCAGAACAGGCCGTACCCGAGGCCGATCGCCGCCGACAGCATCACGACCCCACCCAGCACGCCCAGGGCCCACCGCCACGCCACGTACCGCAGGGCCCGCAGGTCCTCGTGTGCGGGCGGGACGCGGACGTCCAGCCAGATGCGCAGCCGGGCCCGCTCCAGCTCCGCCAGTCTCCGCGCGCACACGAGGACCGGGCCGAGCACGGCACGGCGTCCGGCCGGCCAGGCGGCCACCGGCAGCAGGGCCGCACCCGCCAGGACGACGAAGGGCAGCTCGACGGCGGCCGCGGCGGCTCCCGTCATCAGGCCCACCCCGCACCGCACTCCGCGTCGCGCCATGTTTCGCATGATCGCGAGGCTAGCCGCGGTCGGGTCCGGCGCACACTGCGGAAAACCGCAATGTCCGGCTGCGGTTGGCCGCAACGGATCGTGCGGTCTTCCTCAGGGTCCCTTCAGCCTCGATTTCCTAGCGTGGTCGGCATGACAGCCATCGCAGCGCAGACGGCCGCGGACAGCGGGGCCGCACCGCAGTGGATCAACGACCTCATGGACGCGCTGGGCGCGCCGGGCGCCGGTATCGCCATCGCCCTGGAGAACCTGTTCCCTCCCCTGCCGAGCGAAGTGATCCTGCCGCTCGCCGGGTTCGCGGCGAGTTCCGGCCGGATGGACCTGCCGTCCGTCCTGCTGTGGACGACGGCGGGCTCGGTGATCGGCGCGCTCGCCCTGTACGGGATCGGGGCGCTGCTCGGCCGTGACCGGACGGTGGCGATAGCGGGACGGCTGCCGCTGGTGAAGGTGGCGGACATAGAGAAGACGGAAGCGTGGTTCCTCCGGCACGGCACCAAGGCGGTGTTCTTCGGCCGGATGATTCCGATCTTCCGGAGCCTGATCTCCGTGCCGGCCGGTGTGGAGCGGATGCGGCTGCCCGTCTTCCTGGCCCTGACCACGCTCGGCAGCGCGCTGTGGAACACCGCTTTCGTGCTCGCCGGTTACGCCCTGGGGGACAACTGGTCCCAGGTCACGCACGTGGTCTCCGCGTACTCGAAGGTGGTCCTCGCGGGGGCCGTCCTCGCGGTACTGGTGTTCATCGGGATGCGTCTGCTGCGGCCGGGGGCCGGCCGGCGCAGGAGGGGCGGGCGCGGGCGGCCCGAGGACGGGCCGCCCGCGGAGGACGCCGCCGGTCCGGCTGAGGTCACCCGGCCGGGCGGGCCGCCCGCAGGAACTCGCGCAGGATCCGCTCTCCGGCCCATACCCCCCGCTCGGGCAAGGCGCTGATGGTCGGCGCCGTCCAGCCGGTGTCGGCCAGCTCGCCGTGGCCGGGGCGCCAGCCCCGGTCGGCGGCGAGCAGCAGGTCGGCGTCGAGGAGGGAATCACCGGCCGCGAGGGTGGGGCCGGCGCCGGTACGGCGGGCGACCTCCCGCACGGCGGCGCTCTTGGTGAGCGGCTTGGGAACGGCGTAGATCTTGCGGCCCTGGAGGGACACGGTCCAGCCGCGGTTCTCGGCCCACACGGCGAGTTCCTTCACCCAGTCCACCGGCAGCAGCTCGCGTTCGACGACGAGGTAGGCGAAGAGGTCCTCGGCGATCCGGTGCTTGCGCACCCACACCGGGTCGGCGGCGGACAGGAGATGCTCGTGCACCTCGGCCAGCGGGGCGCACTCGCCGGCCAGCCGTGCGGTGACCCGCGCGTGCCAGTCGGCGTCGGTGACCCCGTCCACCAGGAGGTGGCCGCCGTTGGCACAGATCGCGTACTTCGGCGGAGGGCCGGGCAGGCTGATGCGCCGGTACTGCTCGCGCGTACGGGTCGTGGTGGGGACGAAGAGGGCCGTGTCGCCGAGTTCGGTCAGGAGCCGGGCGGCGGTCTCGGTCAGGTACGACAGCGGTTTGCCGTCGTACACCTCCACGCACAGCAGCCGGGGCGCCCGCGCGTCGGGCACGGTCAGCGCCAGGGCGGCGGCGGAGTAGATGAGCGTGCGGTCGAGGTCGCTGGCGACGAGCACCGGCATCAGGCGGTCACCGCCTTGCCGTCGGCGCCGGTCGCCCCGCGCGTGTAGCGGGGGTGGATCAGGCCGACGCAGCTGTAGGGCAGGTCGGCGACCTCTTCCACGGGCACTCCGCGCTGCTCGGCCAGCAGGCGTACGTGGTCCAGGTCGCTGCCGGCTCCGGCCCGCGCCAGCACCTTCCACGGCACCCGGCGCAGCAGTACCCGGGTGGTCTCGCCGACGCCCGGCTTGACGAGGTTGACGTCGTGGATGCCGTACTCCTCGCTGATGCGTTCCACCGCGGCCCAGCCCGCCCAGGTGGGCTCCCGGTCGGCACCGAGCAGTTCCTTGGCCCGGGTGGCGACGGTGTCCACGACCTCGGTGAAGCGGGCGGAGACGGCGTCGAGGAAGGCCGCCGACACATCGGCTCCGGCGAGTTCGCGGTAGAACTTCGCGCCGTGGAAGTCGTGCGGGCCGACGAGGTCGGCGCGGAGCACGGTGCGGGATATGAGGCCGGAGACGGTGGAGTTGAGGCAGGCGGAGGGGATGAGGAAGTCCTCGCGGGTGCCGTAGGTGCGCACGCAGGAACCGGGATCGGCCAGGACGGCGATCTCGGGGCTGAATCCGGTGATGCCGTCCGACGTCTCCAAGTCGCGCAGGGCGGCGGCGAGTTCGCGGGAGATGGCGCCCTTGCCGGTCCAGCCGTCGACAAAGACGGCGTCGGCGGGGTCGTGGCGGTCGGCCAGCCAGCGCAGCGCGTTGGCGTCGATGCCGCGCCCGCGGACGATCGACACGGCGTAGTGGGGGAGGTCGAGGCCATGGCGGAACTGCGCCCAGCGGCGCATCAGGATGCCGACGGGGGTGCCGGCGCGGGCGAGGGAGACCAGGACGGGGCGGCCGGCCCGCTCGGCGAGCACGATCTCGGTGACGGTGCCGACGGCCTGCGCGAGCCGGGCGGCGGACGCCCGCAGCGCCGCGTGGAACAGTTCCTGGTACTGCTCGCTCGGCTGGTACTCCACCGGCAGGGACTCCGCGTAGTGGGCGCCGCCGCTCTGGATGGCCTCCTCGCGCTCCTCGGTCGGCGCCTCCAGGGTCACGTCCGAGAGGTCCTGGAGCAGCCAGCCGACCTCGTCGGGTGCGTACGAGGAGAAGGCGGGGCCGCGGAGGGGCTCGGACAGCATGGCGGGCCTTTCGGGCGCGTGCGGGGACGCGGGGACGTACGAGGGCACGACCGCGAGCCTGACGTCCGGGACGTGGGCGGCGAGCTGGGCCAGCAGGCCGTCGGGCGCGTGCAGCGCGGGCGTGTCGGCCACCGAGTCGACGACGGCGACGACGGCGTCGAAGCCGGCCCCCGCCACGTTGTAGGCGTAGCGCTCGCCGGGGCCGTCGGCGGGGTCGTCGTGCGCGGGGAAGACCAGGCGGGTGCGTATGGCGTAGCCGGGATCGTCCACGGCGAGGACGGGCGAGCGGGTGGTGGTGGAGTAGCGCACCTCGGCGCCGACGATCCGCTCCAGCTCACAGGCGAGCCGCAGCGGCGCGTACATCAGCTCCTCGCAGCCGAGGACGAGGACCCGGCGGACCCCGCCGGGCAGCGCGCCGGCGACGCGGGCGGCCATGGCGGGCAGGGCGCTCTCCAGCCGCGCCCGGTGGGCGGGGGTGAACCCGTGCCGCCCGCCGTCGGGCAGTCCCGGTGGCCAGCGCAGGTCGATGCGGGGGACGGGAGGGGCGGCCGGTCCTGCGGGGCTTCCGGCGCCGTCCCGCGCCCCGGACGCCACCGCCTCGTGCCGGGCCACCAGCCGCTGTCCCTCGGCCAGCACGTCCGCGGGCAGACGGACCGTGCCGGAGGCGGACGCGACCAGGTCCACCCGGGCGCCGATCTCGCGGGCGAAGTCGTCCAGGCGGTCGGCGTCGGCGGGCGAGCGCATGTCCACCAGGGCCACCACGACGTACCGCTTGCGGGGATAGCGCTCGTGGAGGGCGCGGATGGTGTTGAGCACCGTGTTGCCCGTGGAGAACTCGTCGTCGACCAGGACCAGCGGCCCGTGGCCGGACAGCAGCGCCGGGTCCTCGGGCAGCAGCAGGTGGGAGGTGGCGTGGGAGTGGGACTCCTCGAAGCCGCCCGCCCGGGCGGCTCCGGCGACCGGGCGGCGGGTGGAGTGCAGGCAGGGGGCGGTACCCAGGCCGTCGGCGACGGAGTGGCCGAGGCCGGTGGCGGTCTCCGCGTAGCCGAGGACGACGGCCGTGCCGGCTTCCTCGGCGCCCAGCAGCTCGCGTACGCGCCGGCCGAGGGCGAAGCCGTGGTGGTAGACCACGGAAGGGGACTGCGGGACGTGCTTGCCCAGCACATTGGACACGAGCAGGTGGGACCGCTTGGGGTTGCGGCGCAGCGCGAGCCCCAGCAGGTCGGTGAGCCCGTCGTCGCCGGCCAGCTCGACACCGAGCCGCTCGGCGACCCAGCTGCCGGACCACACTCCCCGGCGCCGCCCGGCGCGCGCCTCCTCGTCCATGCTCTCGCGTCTCCCGTCGTCCACCGCGTTCACCGCGGTCACTGCGTCGTTCATGAATTCCTTGTGCTCAGTCGGACAGGCCCGCGGCGAGCAGTTCCACGAAGCCGATGTCCTCGTTGGCCACGCCGAAGACCTCGGCGCGCAGCAGCGTCCGCTCCGCCCAGGCGCGGTGCGGTTTCACCTCATTCATCTTGTTGGTGTAAGCCGACCTCAGTACACCCCCGCCGCAGCGTTCGGGCCGGAGGATGTCCTGGGCGTCGCTGAACTCCTCGTGGCTGACCACGGACAGCGCGTGCACGGGGAGCACGTGCGAGGGGTGGATGCAGGTCTTGCCCAGCAGGCCGTTGGCGTGGTCCAGGGAGATCTCCCGCAGCAGGCCGTCCATGGCGTGCTCGATCAGCTGTGCGCGCAGTTCCGCGGCCTGCACCTGGAGGAAGGGGCTCTGCCGCAGCTGCGGTTTGAACATGCGCTCCTGGACGCGGAAGTACTCCCACACCGGCCCGGTCACGGTGAAGCCGGTGCCGTCGGCCCGGCCCAGCATGTTCACCACGTCGGCGATCACGGAGGCGACGACCTGCACGTCGTATGCGGTCATGTCGGGGCCTCGGCGCAGCCCGTAGGAGGAGCAGAAGTCGGTCACGCCCAGGCGCAGCGCGAGGACCCGGTCGCGGTGCCGGTCCACCGCCCGGAAGATGCCCTCCAGGGTCTGCACGCGCGACTCCCGGTAGAGCAGCTCAGGCGACTCCAGCACCGGCATGGCGAACAGCCGCCGCCCGCACTCCGCCTCCGCGGTGGCGAGGGCCTCCAGGAAGGGTTCCCCGCGCTCCTCCGTGAATTTCGGCAGTACGAATCCGGACAGCGTCCGCACGGCCGGCCCGAGGCGGCGCACGAGGTCGGGTATCTGCCCGGGGGCGCGGACCCGGACGAACAGCAGCGGCAGATCGGCGCCGGGGCGGCGGGCGAGGTCGGTGAGCTGCTGTACGAGGTTCTCCTCGCCGGCCGGCACGTCGGCGTCGTCGATCGAGTCTTCCAGGCACAGCACCATCGAGACCACGCCGCGTCCGGCCTGCTTGAGGACGTCCTCGGCGAGCCGCGGCCGGGTGGCCGGGCTGTAGAGGGTGGCGCCGAGGGCGGCGGAGAGCAGCCGGGCCGGGGAGTCCGCGCTGAACTCGCACGGCTCCCGATGGAAGAGGCGCTTCCGCACCTCGGGGGCGATGTGCCCGAAATGACGCATATGAGCTCCCCCGTGGGATCTGGGCGGCCTGTGAACTGTCTGAAGGTGGCCGGTAATAGTACGTAGAGATGCATGTCGCGGGTTCCCGCCCGGCGTGAATTCCAGGTGTCCCGGCCGTGTCGGCGCTGCGGGCAGCGGCTGGTGGCGCCCTTCGGGTACCCGCCCCCGCGTTGTCGTGCCCAGGAACGAGAGGGCAGGATGACGGCATGACGCACGCCATGCTGAAGGGGTCGAACGTCCCGCTGGAAGCCGCGACGGTGCGCGCCGTGCTGCGCTGGACGCCCGGGCAGGGGATTCCGGACGTCGACGCTTCCGCACTGCTCCTCGGCCCCGACGACCGCGTGCGCAGCGACGAGGACTTCGTCTTCTACAACCAGCCCCGGCACCCCTCCGGGAAGGTGTGGCGGCTCGGCAAGAAGCGCGTCGCCGAGGGCCTGACCGACACGATCCAGACAGAGCTGCTCGGTGTCGAGCCCGCCGTGCGACGGATTCTGCTGGTCGCATCGGCGGACGGCGTCGCCTTCGACCAGGTCCGGGACCTGCGCATCCTGCTGTACGACGCGGCAGCCGCCGACGCCGAGCCGCTGGCGTTCTTCGACGTCACACCGGAGACGGGCGAGGAGACCGCGCTGATCTGCGGAGAGCTGTACCGGCGCGGGGACGGCTGGAAGTTCCGGGCGCTGGGTGAGGGTTACTCCAACGGCCTGGAGGGGCTGGCGACCGACTTCGGCATCTCGGTGGACGGGGCGGAGGCGGCGCAGGAGTCCCCGGCGGCCGGCCCGCCGGCATCCGCCCACCCGACGGAGCCCCAGGCACCCCGGACGCCCGCCGCCGCGGAAGCCCCGGCGCCGCCGGCGCCCGCTCCTCCGGTGCCCCAGGCGCCCGAGCCGACTCCGCCCACGGCCCCCCTGCCGCCCGTACCGCCCGTGCCGCCCGCCGTCCCGGCGCAGACCGCGGCGACGGTCTCCCGTCCGCTGCCCCCGGAGCAGCCGCCCGGCGTGCCCGCGCAGCCGGGGTACGGCTACCCGCAGCCCGCGGCGGCACCGCCGGCCTACGGCTACCCGCACCCGACCGGGGCGCCCGCGTACGGCTATCCGCAGACGCCCCCCGCGGCGACCGCCACCGGCGCGCCGTCGGGCTACGGCTATCCGCCCCCGGCCGCCCCGCCCCCGGCCGCCCCGGTGCCGGACCCCGACTTCCGGCTCCCGCCGCAGGGGCCGCAGTTCATCGGGCGCTAGGGTCTGAGACAGGGCTAAGACCCAGGCCCCGAAGGCACCGGCGAGCACGCCGGGGACGGGCACCGCCGCCCGGCTCGCGCACCGGCCCGCCGGGCGGCGAGGCAGGCCGCCCGGGCCCCGGACGGCTCACGGGCCCGGCACGCGCGGCCGGGTATGCGCGGGCGCGGCCGGGGAGGCGCTCAGCGTTCCGCCTTCGTCTTGTAGCCCCGCCCCCACTGGAGCCCCCACCCGTAGAGCCGGTCCAGCTCGCCCTGGAAGCCGTACACGAACTTCACCTCCCGGCGGACGAGGATCTCGCCCTTGACGTTTTCGATCATCACGACGGCACAGGAGCGGGCCTGCGGCTGCCGTTCGTCGATCCCGATCTCGATGCGGGGGCCGTTGCTCGGGTAGAGCGTGACGATGGCGTGCGTGCGGTCGAAGGCGGGCGTCTGGTCGTAGATGTAGGCGAAGACGAGGAGCCGTTTGATGGCGTCCCGGTGGTCGAGGTTGACGTAGATCGTCTCACCGGACCCCGAGCCGAACCGGTCGTCGCCGCTGAGCTTCACATACGGCGGCGCGTTGACGTCGCCGAAGTAGCCGCCGAGCGGCTGGACGACGCCCTTGGAGCCGTCCTGGAGCTCGTAGAGGCAGCCGAGGTCGAGGTCGACGTCGACCATGCTCTGGCTGTGGCCGAGGACCTGCGGCGGCTTGAGCGCCTTGAGGGGATGGCGCAGCAGGCTCTCGCGCCGGGAGCCGGTGATGTCGGAGGTCCGCATCCGCCAGGCCAGGTTGATACGCAGATGGCCGGTGGCCGCGCCCTGTTTGGACAGGGAGACCTGGCCGTTCCGTTTGGTCAGTTCGATGGCGGTGCCGGCCGCGCCGCCCGAGTCGAACTCGGTCCCGCGACCGCGCCACAGCCCGTCCAAGAAGCCCATTCCCGCCCCCACCTTCGCTCGACCGACCGCGGGCCCGCGCGGCCCGCGTGCACCTTCGTGTCCGCGGGACGGCGCGCGCCCCGCGGCCCCGGACGCCGACGGGGCGGCCGGCGAGGAGTCGTCCTCGACGTCCGCCCCGCACAGAGCGTTCCTCACCCGGGCCCGGTTCACACCGGCGGCCGCGGCTCACCGGAGGCGAACCGGGCCCGGGATGCGGCGTTCTCACACTCCGGAGGAGACCTCCGGCTTCTCACCCGAGCCGGCCGCCTCGGCCGCCGCGAGCGCGCGGTTGCGACGGACGGAGGACCAGAAGGAGGCGCCGATCAGGACGACGCCGATGAGGCCGGTGACGAACTCGTTGATCTCGTACTGGATGGTGACCAGGAGGACCAGGGCGAGGGCGCCGATGGCGTAGTGGGCGCCGTGCTCCAGGTAGACGTACTCGTCGAGGGTGCCCTCACGGACCAGGTAGACGGTGAGCGACCGGACGTACATGGCGCCGATGCCGAGGCCGAGCGCCATCAGGACGATGTCGTTGGTGATGGCGAAGGCGCCGATCACGCCGTCGAAGGAGAAGGACGCGTCCAGGACCTCCAGGTAGAGGAACATGAAGAACGCGGCCTTGCCGGCCAGGGCGACCGCCGACTTGGGCTTGCCGGCGCGCACCGCCTGTTCCTCGGCCTCGTGCTCGCGCTCCTCCTCCTCTTCGAGCTTGTCCTCGAAGAAGCCGGAGAGACCGCCGACGACCATGTACGTGATCAGACCGGCGATGCCGGACAGCAGGACCGTCTCCGCCTTGTCGACATGGGTGCCGCCGTGCTGGTGGGCGTGGGTCGCGAAGGTCATCGCGGAGATGAGCAGCACGATCAGGGCGATGCAGACCGACAGCATGTCGACCCTGCCCAGCTTGGCCAGCGGGCGCTCCAGCCAGCCGAGCCACTTGATGTCCCGGTCCTCGAAGATGAAGTCGAGGAAGATCATCAGCAGGAACATGCCGCCGAAGGCGGCGATCGCCGGGTGGGCGTCCGTCACCAGCTCCTGGTAACGGTCCTTGTCGGTGAGCGCGAGGTCGACGGCCTCGATCGGCCCGAGCTGGGCGCTCATCGCGACGATCACGACGGGGAAGACCAGCCGCATACCGAAGACGGCGATCAGGATGCCGATCGTGAGGAAGATCTTCTGCCAGAAGGCATTCATCTTCTTCAGGATTCCGGCGTTGACGACCGCGTTGTCGAAGGACAGCGAGATCTCGAGGACGGAGAGGATCGCCACGACACCGAAGGCGGCCCACCCCCCGTACAAGACCGCCGCGACAAGGCCGAGCGCGGTGACCGCGAACGACCAGCCGAAGGTTTTCAGAACCACTGGCTACCCAATCCCTTGTGTACGGGCCTACGGGCCTCCCCCGCGCCGTACCCGGCTTTACGAAACGTTGACTCCGAAGTCTAGAGCGATGCCTCGCAGGCCGGACGCGTACCCCTGTCCCACGGCCCGGAACTTCCACTCGCCCTGGTGGCGGTAGAGCTCGCCGAAGATCATCGCGGTCTCGGTGGAGGCGTCCTCGCTCAGGTCGTAACGGGCGAGCTCCTGCCCGTCGGCCTGGTTGACGACCCGGATGAAGGCGTTGGCGACCTGCCCGAAGGTCTGCCCGCGCTCGTCGGCCATATGGATGGAGACGGGGAATACGATCTTGTCGCACCGGTCGGGTACGCGGGACAGGTCGACCAGGATCGACTCGTCGTCGCCGTCGCCCTCGCCGGTGAGGTTGTCGCCGGTGTGCTCGACGGAGCCGTCCGGGCTGGTGAGCTGGTTGTAGAAGACGAACCACTCGTCGCCCAGCACCCGGCCGCCGCCGCAGACCAGGGCGCTGGCGTCGAGGTCGAAGGGGGCTCCGGTGGTGGAGCGCGCGTCCCAGCCGAGGCCGACCATCACCTGAGTGAGGTTCGGCGCGGCCTTGGACAGGGAGACGTTGCCTCCCTTGGCAAGCGTGACGCCCATGTCTGCTGTCCCTCCCCGTGCGGTGCTTCCTGGGTTTCCTGCGCGTCCGGCGCCGCACGCACACGCGCGGCGCCGGACGGTGAGGCGGACGGACCGGACGTCAGACGTTGACGCCGAAGTCCTGGGCGATGCCCCGCAGGCCGGAGGCGTAGCCCTGGCCGATGGCGCGGAACTTCCACTCGGCGCCGTGGCGGTACAGCTCGCCGAAGACCATGGCGGTCTCCGTGGAGGCGTCCTCGCTGAGGTCGTAGCGGGCGATCTCGGCGCCGCCGGCCTGGTTCACCACGCGGATGAAGGCGTTGCGGACCTGGCCGAAGGACTGCTGGCGGTTCTCGGCGTCGTAGATGGAGACCGGGAAGACGATCTTCTCGACGTCGGCCGGGACCGCCGCGAGGTCGACCTTGATCTGCTCGTCGTCGCCCTCGCCCTCACCGGTGAGGTTGTCGCCGGTGTGCTCGACGGAGCCCTCCGGGCTCTTGAGGTTGTTGAAGAAGATGAAGTGCTGGTCGCTGGCGACCTTGCCGGAGCTGTTCAGCAGCAGCGCGCTCGCGTCGAGGTCGAAGTCGGTGCCGGTCGTGGTGCGGACGTCCCACCCCAGACCGACGATGACCGCGGTCAGGCCGGGGGCCTCCTTGGTCAGCGATACGTTGCCGCCCTTGCTGAGGCTGACTCCCACGAGTCCTCCCTTGGTTACCGGGGCGGGAAGCCCCTGAGTTGCGTCGAATGCCGGATCAACGAATCGATCCTAGTGACGGGTTCCCGCCCCCCGCAGTCCCTGCGGCCGACGGGTCACAGGGTGTCGAGCGCCTTCACGTACTCGTTCAGGTCACGCGCGTCCGGCAGAGCGTTGACGACGGTCCAGCGGACGACGCCCTCCTTGTCGATGATGAAGGTGCCGCGGACGGCGCAGCCCTTGTCCTCGTCGAAGACGCCGTACGCGCGCGAGACGTTGCCGTGCGGCCAGAAGTCGCTGAGCAGCGGGTACTCCAGCCCCTCCTGCTCGGCGAAGACGCGCAGGGTGTGGATGGAGTCGTTGGAGACGGCGAGCACCTGGGTGTCGCGGTCGGAGAACCGCGGGAGGTTGTCCCGCACCTCGCACAGTTCGCCCGTGCAGACGCCGGTGAACGCGAAGGGGTAGAAGAGCAGCACCACGTTCTTGTCGCCGCGGAAGTCGGACAGCTTCACGGTGGCGCCGTGGTTGTCCTTGAGCTCGAAATCGGGGGCCTTGTCGCCGACCTGGATGGCCATCGCCGTGTTGATCCCTTCGTCAGGAGCGTTCGCTGGGAACACCCTACGCAGGGGCCGCCCACGGCCGGCGGACGGGCCGATCGTCGTCGGCCCGTCCGGTGCTGGACGGACGGCGTCGGGTCTACCGCTTGGACTTGGCGGCCTTCGGGGTCGCCAGCCGGCTGCCGCTCCAGTCCTTGCCGACGCTGACGCTCTTGGACGCCGTCAGCCCCGCCGTGGTCGCGGCTTCCGAGATGTCGCTCGGCTCCACATAGCCGGCCCGGCCGGTCTTCGGCGTGAGGAGCAGGATCGCCCCGCCTTCCTCGATGTACGTGGTGGCATCCACCAGCGCATCCGTCAGGTCGCCGTCGTCATCACGGAACCACAGCACAACGGCGTCGGCCACGTCGTCGTAGTCCTCGTCCATCAGGTCGCCCTCGATGGCTTCCTCGATGGCTTCACGGAGCTCCTGGTCCACGTCGTCGTCGTAGCCGATCTCCTGGACCACCTGCCCGGGCTGGAACCCCAGCCTGGCGGCAGGGTTCGTCCGCTCCTCCGCGTGGTCCGCGGTCGCGCTCACGGGTTGCCTCCTGATCATGTCTTGGTGAGTATCTCAGCCACGCGCGTGCGCGAAGCATTGGCCGTAGTCCACACGGGCGGGACGGATCGCGCAAGTACCCGGCCGTCCAGACCGCCGAAACGGTGACGATCCTGGCCGTGTCACCGCAACTTCAGGCACACCGCCACGGGCAGAGGTGACGTACACCACACCTTTCTGCCCTGTTTGCGCGGATGGGAACCATCCGTGGGTACGAGATCCGAATGAGTGTGTCATGCCGCCGGACCCCATTGGTTACCTCTCGGTACAGATGACGTGTCCCTCCCCCGAGGTACACGATGGGGATCGGTGCAGGCATACCGAACAGTGGTCCTCCGAAAGGTAAGGAACAGCGTGGCTTCCGCATCCGATCGCAGCCCGATCATCATTGGCGGCCTTCCGAGCCAGGTCCCTGACTTCGACCCCGAGGAAACCCGGGAGTGGCTCGACTCCCTCGACGCGGCCGTGGACGAGCGCGGGCGCGAGCGGGCCCGTTACCTGATGCTGCGGCTGATCGAGCGGGCCCGCGAGAGGCGCGTGGCCGTGCCCGAGATGCGCAGCACGGACTACGTCAACACCATCGCCACCAAGGACGAGCCGTTCTTCCCCGGCAACGAGGAGATCGAGCGCAAGATCCTCAACGCCACCCGCTGGAACGCGGCCGTGATGGTCTCGCGCGCGCAGCGGCCGGGCATCGGCGTCGGCGGCCACATCGCCACCTTCGCCTCCTCCGCCTCGCTGTACGACGTCGGCTTCAACCACTTCTTCCGCGGCAAGGACGGGGGCGACGGCGGCGACCAGATCTTCTTCCAGGGCCACGCCTCACCGGGCATCTACGCGCGCGCGTACCTGCTGGACCGGCTCAGCGAGCGGCATCTCGACGGCTTCCGCCAGGAGAAGTCGAAGGCGCCGTACGCGCTGTCGTCGTACCCGCACCCGCGCTCCATGCCGGACTTCTGGGAGTTCCCCACCGTCTCGATGGGCCTCGGTCCCATCGGCGCGATCTACCAGGCGCGCATGAACCGCTATCTGCACGCGCGCGGGATCGCGGACACCTCCCGGTCGCACGTGTGGGCGTTCCTCGGCGACGGCGAGATGGACGAGCCGGAGTCGCTCGGCCAGCTCACCCTCGCCGCCCGCGAGGGCCTGGACAACCTGACCTTCGTCGTCAACTGCAACCTCCAGCGGCTCGACGGCCCGGTCCGCGGCAACGGCAAGATCATCCAGGAGCTGGAGTCGGTCTTCCGGGGCGCCGGCTGGAACGTGATCAAGCTGATCTGGGACCGCACCTGGGACCCGCTGCTGGCTCGGGACCGCGACGGCATCCTCGTCAACCGGATGAACACGACGCCGGACGGCCAGTTCCAGACGTACGCCACCGAGTCCGGCGCCTACATCCGCGACCACTTCTTCGGCGACGACCAGCGGCTGCGCGCGATGGTCGAGAACATGACCGACGACCAGATCCTGCACTTGGGCCGGGGCGGTCACGACCACCGCAAGATCTACGCGGCGTACAAGGCGGCGGTCGAGCACAAGGGCCAGCCGACGGTCATCCTCGCCAAGACGGTCAAGGGCTGGACGCTGGGACCCAACTTCGAGGGCCGCAACGCCACCCACCAGATGAAGAAGCTGACGGTCGACGACCTCAAGCGCTTCCGCGACCGCCTGCACCTGCCGATCTCCGACAAGGAGCTGGAGTCCGGCCTGCCGCCGTACTACCACCCGGGCCGGGACTCGGAGGAGATCCAGTACATGCACGACCGCCGCAGGAGCCTCGGCGGCTATGTGCCCACCCGCGTCGTGCGCGCGAAGCCCCTGGCGCTCCCCGGCGAGGCGACGTACGCGACCGTGAAGAAGGGCTCGGGCCAGCAGTCCATCGCCACCACGATGGCCTTCGTCCGCCTGCTGAAGGACCTCATGCGGGACAAGGAGATCGGCCAGCGGTTCGTACTGATCGCGCCCGACGAGTACCGCACCTTCGGCATGGACTCCTTCTTCCCGAGCGCGAAGATCTACAACCCGCTGGGCCAGCAGTACGAGGCGGTGGACCGCGACCTCCTCCTCGCCTACAAGGAGGCCCCCAACGGCCAGATGCTGCACGACGGCATCTCGGAGGCGGGCTGTACGGCGTCCCTCATCGCCGCGGGTTCGTCCTACGCGACACACGGCGAACCGCTCATCCCGGTGTACGTCTTCTACTCGATGTTCGGTTTCCAGCGCACCGGTGACCAGTTCTGGCAGATGGCCGACCAGCTGGCGCGCGGTTTCGTCCTGGGCGCGACCGCGGGCCGCACCACCCTCACCGGTGAGGGCCTCCAGCACGCCGACGGGCACTCCCAGCTCCTGGCGTCCACCAACCCCGCCTGTGTGGCCTACGACCCGGCCTTCGCCTTCGAGATCGCGCACATCGTGCGGGACGGCCTGCGCCGGATGTACGGCGGTTCCCCTGATCACCCGCACGGCGAGGACGTCTTCTACTACCTCACCGTCTACAACGAGCCGATCCAGCACCCGGCCGAGCCGGAGAACGTGGACGTCGAGGGCATCCTGAAGGGCGTCTACCGCTTCAGCGAGGGCACCTCCGGGGCGGTCCCGGCGCAGATCATGGCGTCCGGCGTGGCGCTGCCCTGGGCTCTGGAGGCCCAGGGGATCCTCGCCGAGGACTGGAACGTGCGCGCCGACGTCTGGTCGGCGACCTCCTGGAACGAGCTGCGGCGCGAGGCGGTGGCCTGCGAGGAGCACAACCTGCTGCACCCGGAGGAGGAGCAGCGGGTGCCGTACGTGACGCGGAAGCTCAGCGGCGCCCAAGGTCCGTTCGTGGCCGTGTCCGACTGGATGCGTTCGGTTCCGGACCAGATCGCGCGCTGGGTGCCGGGCACGTACCAGTCGCTGGGCGCGGACGGCTTCGGCTTCGCCGACACCCGCGGGGCGGCCCGCCGCTTCTTCCACATCGACGCCCAGTCGATCGTGGTCGCGGTCCTGACCGAACTGGCCCGCGAGGGCAAGGTCGACCGGTCGGTACTGAAGCAGGCCATCGACCGCTATCAGGTGCTGGACGTGACGGCGGCGGATCCGGGGGCGGCCGGCGGTGACGCGTAGGAAATCCGGGCGCCGGGGTGACGCCGGGCTGGATCACTGCCCGGCGTCACGGTGACCGCCGAGGTGGGACGCGCAACCCGGCGCTACCGCGGCACCGCCCGCGCCCACCCGTGCCGCCCTGGGGGCACCTCCCAGGCCGTTCAGGCACTGGGGGGGGAAGCACGACTGCCCGCGGGTTAGCGGCTCCGCGCCCACCCGCGTCCGGAAGTGGACCGGCGTCACGGTGACCGCCGGAGCCGGTCGCGCGGCCCGGCGCTACCGCGGCACCGCCCGCGCCCACCCGTGCCGCCCTGGGGGCACCTCCCAGGCCGTTCAGGCACTGGGGGAGGCACGACTGCCCGCGGGTGGTCGGCTTCGCGCGCCGCCCCCGGAGTGGGCGTGCCACCCGCGGGCGCGCGCGGCGGGGAGGGGCGTGTCGGGGGGTGGCCGCCCGCAGCGGTTGGCGCGTCAACCCCGGAATGTTCTTGACCGACCGATTCCGCGCCGTTCCGAGGACGGGCACCCGCCGGCGCGACCCGCCCCACCCACCACGCGAAGGCGCTACGCGCACCCCCACCGGACCCGCACAGGCGCCGCAGGCATCACAACGCACGAACCCGGACAGGCGCCGCAGGCACCCCGCACCCCCGTCGGCGGTGATCAGAGCACCGCGCCCCCCGGCCCGGCCGCCCCGGCCAGCCAGACGAGGGCCAGGAGCGTGTCGATGGCGCCCAGGACCAAGGCGATCACGGCCGGTGCCGGGCGGGGGCCCGCCCAGGTGCGGCCCATGGCGAGCCAGCCGCACACGAGCGCCACCGGGCCGAGGACAATCCCCAGCACGAAGAATCCGGCGACGGCGCACACGACTCCGGCCACGGCGAGAGTCGCGCGATCCGGCCCGTTCCGTAACCCCGTCCGGCCACGTGAACGAGGGTTCCCGCGCGTGCCCTGCCCGAAGCTCACCATCATCAACTCCCGGAACACTCCGTGTCATTGACGCGAGTACCCCGGACTTCGCGACTCATCCGAAGTTCCGGGGACGACACTCCCGGACACGAAACTCCCGGACACGACGCTTCCGGGGATGACACTCCCGGACACGACACCCCCGGGCACGACGCCGGCCGCGCGCTGCCCCCCTCCAGCAGCGCGCCGCAGCTCCGTCAGCCTCCATGCACTCCGGAGGACTTGACCCACTGTGACCCGCGGCGCCCACCGAAGGGCAGGGTTCGCCCACGCTGTCACCCTGATAGGTGAACCAGACCCGGCACCGTTTCCGGCACCCCGTCAGATGTGCCCGACGCCCGCTCCGGCCCCGGCGTTCTCCCCGCGCTTGGTGAGCAACGCGACCAGGACCGCCGCCACGGCGACCCCGGCGGCGACGAGCGACGCCAGGCTCATGCCGGAGATGAACGTGTCGTGCGCCACCTCGGTGATCTTCGCGGCGACCGGCTCCGGCGTCCCCTGCGCCACCGGCGCCACGCCGACCTGCACGGCCTCGGACGCCTGACCCGCCTGCTCCGGCGTCAGCGGCGGAAGCCCCGCGCCGGCCCAGTTCCCGGGCAGGTCGCTCTCGACCTTGGAGGCCATCACGGCGCCCAGCACGGCCGTACCGAGGCTGCCGCCGATCTGCATGGCGGCCTGCTGGAGGCCGCCCGCCACGCCCGACAGCTCCATCGGCGCGTTGCCGACGATGACCTCGGTCGCGCCGACCATGACGGGCGCGAGGCCGAGACCCAGCAGGGCGAACCAGAGCGACATGGCCGCGCCGCCGGTGTCCGTGTCCAGCGTCGACATGCCGTACATGGCGATGGCGGTGAGCGCCATGCCGCCGGCCAGCGGAACACGGGGCCCGGCCTTGGTGATCAGCGCACCCGCGAGCGGGGAGCCGACGATCATCATGCCGGTGAGCGGCAGCAGGTGCAGACCGGCGTCGACCGGGCTCATGCCGTGCACGTTCTGCAGATAGAAGGTGACGAAGAACAGGCCGCCCAGGAAGGCGATGGCCATCAGGACCATCAGCACGACACCCGCCGACAGCGGTACGGAGCGGAACAGCGCCAGCGGGATCAGCGGCTCCTTCACCTTCGTCTCCCACAGGGCGAAGAGCGCGAAGCCCGCCACGGACGCCAGGACGAACGTCCACGTCCAGCCGGCGCCCCAGCCCCACTCAGGGGCCTTGATCAGGGCCCAGACCAGGCAGAACATCGCGGCCGACAGCAGCGCGATGCCGAGGACGTCGAAGGAGCGCGGAGCGTTCTCGGCACGGTGGTCGAGCAGGATCATCACACCGAGGACGACGGCGAGGACACCGACCGGCACATTGATGAAGAACACCGACTGCCAGTTGACGTGCTCGACGAGCACACCGCCGAGGATGGGGCCGCCCGCGGTGGACGCCCCGATGACCATGCCCCAGATACCGATGGCCATGTTCAGCTTCTCGGCCGAGAAGGTGGCCCGCAGCAGGCCGAGCGCGGCCGGCATCAGCAGCGCGCCGAACAGGCCCTGGAAGACACGGAAGACGATGACCAGCGCGATGCTGTCGGACAGCCCGATGGCCCCGGAGGCGGCGGCGAAGCCGACGACGCCGATGAGAAAGGTCTGCCGGTGACCGAAGCGGTCACCGAGCTTGCCCGCGGTGATCAGGGAGACCGCGAGGGCGAGGAAGTAGGCGTTGGTGATCCACTGCACCTCCGCGAAGGTGGCGCCGAGGTCGCTGGCGATGGCCGGGTTGGCGATGGCCACGATGGTGCCGTCGAGGGCCACCATCATGACCCCGAACGCGACGGTGATGAGCGTGACCCACGGATGGCCGCGCAGCCCCTTGGCCGGCGCCTTGCCCGACGGGGCAGTTGATGCCTTGTCCCCCGGCCCCGTCGTGTCAATGGTGGTCTGACTAGTCATACAGTGGAGGCTAGTGACAGTCACTGACAATTGACAAACCAATTCACAAGTCGGTAACTGACAGGTCACTCCCCTATAGCCTGAACGGGGAGAAACAGTTCGTCCGAGAGGCCCGGAAACCGTTGAAGGCAGCAGAAGCGGCGGAGCCGGCGGGCGCCCTGCGGCCCGCCGGCACCGCGAAGCCCGCAGGCGGCCCGTGCGCGGGGCGCCGCCCCGGCCTGCGCGAGCGCAAGAAACAGCGCACCCGGGACGCGCTGCTGCGGGCCGCCCTGGAGCTGTTCACCGCGCGCGGGTACGAGCGGACGACCGTCGACGAGATCGCCGAGGCCGTCGATGTCTCGCAGCGCACCTTCTTCCGCTACTTCGCCAGCAAGGAGGAGGCCGCGTTCTTCGTGTCGCGGCTCGCGGAGGCGCGCTTCGTCGACGCGGTGCGCGCCCGCCCTCCGGGCGAACCGCCCCTGGAGGCGCTGCGGCAGTCCCTGGCGGAGAGCTGGGCCTCGATCGGGGAGGCCATCGGGCAACTGGTACCGCTGGAGCTGCACATACGCTTCTACCAGGTGATCGAGTCGACGCCCGCCCTGCTCGCCGCCCATCTGCGGCGCGCGACGGAGCTGGAGGAGGAGATCGCGCGCGTCATAGCCGAACGGGAGGGCCTGGACGTGGACGCCGACCCGCGCCCGCGCGTGGTGGTGGCCGCCTTCGGCGCGGTGATACGGGTCACGGAACGGATCTGGTCGGCCAGAGGCGAGGCCACCCTGGGGGCGCTGCGCGATCTGACCGCGGCCTACCTCGACCAGGTGGAGCCGTCACTGACCGGGAACTGGCGCACGGACTGACCCCTTCGGCGTGATCGAAACGTGACAACGGTCACTTGGCTCACGCGAGACCGTCTCGTTCTCCTAGTGTGTCCTCCCAGTGACTTCCTTCGACACCTCCCCGCACCTGTTCGACACCTCTCCCCAGCTGAACGCGTGGCGTGCGCTGCTCGCCCTCGCGGTGGTGTTCGTGATGCTGGCGACCACCGGCTGGACCGCCCTGCGCACCCAGCGGGAAGCCACGCCGCTGGCCGCCTCGGTCAGCGCCTGGGAGCACGGCCGGATCGACGGCCGCCGGCTGCCCGACGCGCGGACGGCCCCGGCCCGGCTGGCGCGCTTCTTCGCCTCGCTCACCGAGGGGCAGCGGGCGTACCTCGCCCGCCGCTACCCGCTCGCGGTGGGCAATATGAACGGCGCCCCCGTCGAGCTGCGCTACCGCGCCAACCGCGTCGCGCTCGGCCAGGCCCGCCGCGCCGAACTGAAGCGGATGCGCGACAGCCGGCTGAGCCCGGCCGGGCAGCGGGAGGCGGGCCGCCGCACGCACCGCCTGGAGTCGCTGCTGCGACCCGGTCGGCACATCCTCGCCTTCGACCCGGAGGGCTCCGGCCGCGTCGCGGAGGTCTTCGGGGACCTGGGCCGCGCCGACCGCGTGTCCGTGGTCGTCCCCGGCGTCGACACCGACCTGCTCACCTTCCAGCGCTCCGAGCGCAAGTACGCGGCGCCTTCCGGCATGGCCGAGTCGCTGTACGCGGCCGAGCGCCGGGTGAGCCCGTCGACCCGCACGGCCGTGATCGCCTGGGCCGACTACACCGCGCCCAGCGGGCTGGGCGTGGACGCGGCCACGGCGATGCGCGCCGACGCCGGGGCCGTCCGGCTGAACGCCTTGGTGCGCGCGCTGCCGGGGGACGCGCCCGTCTCGCTGTTCTGCCACAGCTACGGCTCGGTGGTGTGCGGCCGGGCCGCTCGCACGCTGCCCGCCCGGGTCACCGACATCACGGTGGCCGGCAGCCCCGGCATGCGCGCGGCCTCGGCGTCCCAGCTGCGCACCTCGGCCCGGGTGTGGGCGATGCGGGACGCCGACGACTGGATCCAGGACGTGCCGTACCTGGAGGTCGGCGGGCTGGGCCACGGCGCCGACCCGGTCTCCGCGGCCTTCGGGGCGCGGGTCCTGTCGGCGCGCGGCGCCGAGGGGCACAGCGGTTACTTCGCCCCGGGGACCGAGAGCCTGGCGAACTTCGCCGAGATCGGCGTCGGCTCATACCGTTCCCTGGCCTGCGCCCATGAAAGTGGCACATGCCATGCCGATTTGTCCGCCGCGACGTCGGCCGGACGCGCGTAGCGGCGGAGAAACTGCGGTGTGCGCGAGGAGGGGACGAAGAAGCCCGTGACGCATACGATGAGCCGCATGGGTGACGTACTGGCCGGATTTCATGCCACCTGGGAGTTCGAGTCCGACTCCGTGCTCATCCGTTACGAACGGGGGATACGGACACCGAAGCTGCTACAGGTACTGGGGGAACGCCGGGTCCCCCACCAGGCGCTCGCCGACGTCACGCTGACGCCCGGCAGACGCGGCACCGTGGTGCTGCGCGCCGAGCCGCGCCCCGGCGCCGACCCGCTGCTGGAGGCGGCGGCGGGACAGCTCAAGGAGGCGTGCGACCCGTACCGGCTGGTGCTGCCGGCCGAGCGGGAGACGCTCGCCGAGTACTACGCCGACGAGCTGCGGGCGCGGCTCACCGAGGACGGCCCGGCCGAACGCCACCTGGTGGCCGCGCCACAGCCGCCGCGGCGGTTCAAGGCGTACGACGGGAAGGCGTCCTTCGACGGCACGTCGGTGTTCTTCCGGTGGTTCTGGACCGGCGCCTCGTCGGCGAAGTGGAAGGCCGGTGACCAGACGTTCGCGGTCACCGACCTGGCCGGGGTGGAGTGGCGCTCCCCGGAGGTGTTCGAGGGGTATCTGCGGCTGCTGCGGCGCGACGGGGCCGTCCCGCCCGCGCAGGCCGACCAGGATCCGGCGGCGGTGGTGTTCGGGCTCGGCTACGGGCCGGTGCACGAGTCGCTGCCGTTCGCCGCCGCGGTGCTGGCGGCGGTCCGGGACCGCGGCCCGGTGGCCGCGGTCCCGGTGGCGGTCTCCCGCCGTGACCCCGCCGACATCGCCGAGCGCATCCGTCACCTCGGCGAACTGCATCAGGCGGGGCTGGTGACGGACGAGGAGTTCTCCGCCAAGAAGGCCGAGTTGCTGGCCGAACTGTGACCGCCCGGCCCCGCGCCCGCCCCGCCCGGCGCACGAGGGTCAGCTCACTCCCGTCCCGCCGAGGTGAAGGCCATGTCGGCGTACCGGTCCCCGGCCACCTGGCCGGCGATCGGGTCCAGCAGCGCCAGCTGATCCTCCGTCAAGGCGATGCGCGTGGCCGCCGCGTTCTCCGCCACCCGCTCCGGCCGGCGGGTGCCCGGGATCGGCACCACCGGCAGGCCGTGCGCCGCCGCCCGCTGCTGCGCCCAGGCCAGCGCGATCTGCCCGAGGGTGGCGCCGTGGGCCTCGGCCACGGCGCGCACCGGCTCCAGCAGCGCCGCGTTGGCGGCGGCGTTGTCCCCGGTGAACCGGGGCTGCTGCCGGCGGAAGTCGTCGGGGGTCAGGTCCTTCTCGGCCTGGACGAACGACCCGGTCAGAAAGCCCCGGCCCAGCGGCGAGTACGGCACGAGGGCCACGCCCAGCTCGCGGGCGGCCGGCACCACCTTCGCCTCGATGTCCCGGCTGAACAGCGACCACTCCGACTGCACGGCGGCGATCGGGTGCACGGCGTGCGCGGCCCGCAGCTCGCCGGCGGTGACCTCGCTCAGCCCGAGGTGCTTGACCTTGCCTTCGCGCACCAGCTCCGCCATGGTGCCGACGCTCTCCTCGATCGGGACGTTCACATCCCGCCGGTGCATGTAGTAGAGGTCGATCACGTCGACGCCGAGGCGTTCGAGGCTGGCTTCGACGGCCCGGCGGATGTAGGGCGGGTCGTTGCGGATGATCCGCTTGGTCGGGTCGTCCGGCGGGATCGCCAGGGCGAACTTGGTGGCGATGACGACCTCGTCGCGGTGCGCCTTGAAGAACGGCGCCAGGAACCGCTCGTTCTCCCCCTGTCCGTAGGCGTCCGCCGTGTCGTACAGCGTGACGCCGAGTTCGAGCGCCCGTTCCAGGGTCGCCCGGGAGGCGTCGGCGTCCGCCGGTCCGTAGGCGAAGCTCATGCCCATGCAGCCCAGACCCTGGACGCCCACCTCGGGACCGTCCGTGCCCAGCCTCACCTTCGCGATCGTGCCGTCCGTCATCGGGACCTCTCCGACGCCAGGGCCCGCCCGGCGTCCGCGTAGAAACTGATCTTCCGGTCGAGCACGGCGAGCGTGCCCTGGAGTTCGGTGATCCTGGCCAGGACGTCCTCCCTGGTCGCCTTCAGCAGCGCGAAGCGCTCGGCGTAGGTGTGGTCGCCCGCGCGCACCAGTTCGGCGTACCGCACCATGTCCGCGACCGGCATGCCGGTCAGCCGCAACTTGCCGACGAGGTCGAGCCAGTCCAGGTCGCAGTTGCGATAGCGGCGCTGGCCGGTGTGCGACCGGTCGATGTGCGGCATCAGGCCGATCCGCTCGTACCAGCGCAGGGTGTGCGCGGTCAGGCCGGTGAGGGCGGCGACCTCACTGATCGTGTACCTGTCCTGCCCGTCCGGGCGCCGGTTCCCCTGGGGCAGCCCGGCGCAGCCGCCGGCCCGGGTGGTCGTGGTCTCCGTCACCGTCATGGCCACCACGCTAGAACCTTCGAGTGCGCTCCAAGCAAGAACGGGAGGCGGAAAACGCGCGGACGCGCGACGCGGAGGCCGGCCGGCGCGCGGGTCCATGAGCCTCGTACGCCGTGCGGTGCCCGGGGACGCCGGGGAAGTCCCGCGTCTGCGACAGGTGGGACCGGCTCCATGGCCGCCGCGTCCGGGGCACCCGGGACCCCGACCCCTCGATGCGGCTGCGCCTGTGAGCCGCTTAGGCTCACAGGCATGTCCTTGAAGAGCCTTGCGTTGATCGAGAACTGGCCGGTTCCCGCCGCCGCGGCGGGTGTCGTACGGGCGGACGGCACGGTCCTGGGGGTGCACGGCCCGGCCGGGCGGCGGTTCCCGCTCGCCTCGGTCACCAAGCCGCTCGCCGCGTACGCGGCCCTGGTCGCGTACGAGGAGGGCGCGATCGAGCTGGACGAGCCCGCCGGGCCGCCCGGCGCGACGGTCCGGCACCTGCTCGCCCACACCTCCGGTCTCGCCTTCGACGAGCACCGGGTCACCGCCCCGCCCGGCGAGCGGCGGCTGTACTCCAACGCCGGTTTCGAGCAGCTCGGTGACCACATCGCGAGGGCGGCGGAGATCCCGTTCGCCGAGTACCTGCGGCAGGCGGTGCTGGAGCCGCTGGGCATGGCGTCCACCGCACTGGAGGGCTCCCCCGCGAAGGACGGCGTCTCCACGGTGGAGGACCTGCTGCGGTTCGCGGCCGAGGTGCAGGCGCCGCGCCTGCTGGACCCGCGCACGGTCGCCGACGCGATGACGGTGCAGTACCCGGGCACCAAGGGCGTGCTGCCCGGCTACGGCCACCAGAACCCCAACGACTGGGGCCTCGGCTTCGAGATCCGCGACGGCAAGTCCCCGCACTGGACGGGCGCGTCGTCCTCGCCGGGCACCTTCGGGCACTTCGGGCAGTCCGGTACGTTCCTGTGGATCGATCCGGACGCCGGCGCGGCCTGCGTGGCGCTCACCGACCGGGCGTTCGGCCCCTGGGCGACCGAGGCGTGGCCGGCGTTCACCGACGCGGTCCTCGCCGAGCTCCCGGGCATTTCCTAGGACATCTCCCACACCAGCAGTTCGGCCCGCGTCACCGCCACCGCGTCCACGCCCCGGGCGTCCGTGACGCGGGCCGCGTCGCCCGCGCCCAGCTCCGCGCCGTCCAGCCGTACCGTGCCGCGCACCACGTGGACGTACACATACGCCCCGTCCGGCACCGCCCACCGCTCCCCCGCGGCCGGCCGGCGCACGTGCAGGACCGCGCCGGCCGCGGGGACGGCGTACGGGGTGGCGTCGGCGATGCCGCGGACGACCTCGTAGGACGGGTCGCCGTCCGGGTCCCGGGGGGCCAGCCACATCTGCACGAACGTCAGGGGCGCGGGACCGTCGTTGCGTTCGGCGTGCCGCACGCCGCCCGCCGCGCTGAGCCGCTGCACGTCCCCGGGGCGGACGGCCGTCTCGCGCCCGGTGCTGTCCCGGTGGGTCAGCTCCCCCTCGACCACCCATGTGACGATCTCGGTGTGGCGGTGCGGGTGCTCGTCGAAGCCGGCGCCCGGTGCCAGGCGCTCCTCGTTGCAGGCGATCAGGGCGCCGAAGCGCACATTGGCGGGGTCGTAGTGGGGGCCGAAGGAGAAGGCGTGCCGGGTCTCGATCCCGGCTGCCCGCTCGCCCCCCGGGTAGCGCTCCTCGGCGCGGCGTACGTCGATCACGGCGTCCACCGTAGACCCGGCGGCACGCCCCGCCGCCCGGATGAGGCAGTCTTGTCCCGTGCCCGAACCCGAAACCAGCAGGACCGAACCCGCCTCGCACCCCGCCCATCCGCACGCCGCGACCCTGAAGCGGCTGGAGCGGTCCTCCGGATCCCTCGCCGCGCAGGCCATCGCGCGGATGGACGAGACGCTGCCCTGGTACCGGGCCATGCCCCCGGAGAACCGTTCCTGGATCGGGCTGGTCGCCCAGGCGGGCATCGCCGCCTTCACCGAGTGGTTCCGGCACCCGGAGGCCCCGCAGGCCATCTCCACCGACGTCTTCGGGACCGCGCCCCGGGAGCTGACCCGGGCGATCACGCTGCGGCAGACCGTGGAGATGGTGCGGACCACGATCGAGGTCATGGAGTCCGCGATCGACGAGGTCGCCGCGCCGGGGGACGAGTCGGTGCTGCGCGAGGCGCTGCTCGTGTACGCCCGCGAGATCGCCTTCGCCACCGCGCAGGTGTACGCCCAGGCCGCCGAGGCACGCGGCGCCTGGGACGCGCGGCTGGAGTCCCTGGTGGTGAACGCGGTGCTGAGCGGGGAGGCCGACGAGGGCGCGGTGTCCCGGGCCGCCGCGCTGGGCTGGAACTCGCCGGAGCATGTGTGCGTGGTGCTGGGCACGGCACCCGACGGCGACTCCGAGCTGACCGTGGAGGCGATCCGGCGGGCCGCCCGCCACGCCAAGCTCCAGGTGCTGACGGGGGTGCTCGGGGACCGGCTGGTGGTCGTGGCGGGCGGCAGCGACAACCCGCTCGCGGTCGCCAAGTCGCTGATCGGGCCGTTCGCGCAGGGGCCGGTCGTCGCCGGGCCCGTCGTGCCGGACCTCCAGGCCGCGACCCGGTCCGCGCAGGCCGCCGCGGCCGGTCTCAAGGCGTGCTCGGCCTGGCAGGACGCCCCGCGGCCGGTGCTGGCGGACGACTTGCTGCCGGAGCGCGCCATCGCCGGAGACCCGTCGGCGCGCGAGCAGCTGGTGGAGGAGATCTACAGACCGCTGGAGGAGGCCGGCGCCGCCCTGCTGGAGACGCTCAGCGTCTACCTGGAGCAGGCGAGCAGCCTGGAGGGCGCCGCGCGGATGCTCTTCGTTCACCCCAACACCGTGCGCTACCGGCTCCGACGTGTGACTGACGTCACCGGCTGGTCGCCCTCCGATGTACGCTCGGCGTTCACACTGCGGATCGCGCTGATCCTTGGGCGCCTGGCCGATGGGGATGCGCAGACCTAGCCTTTTGTCGGGGTCCCACAAAACCCCCTCGTGTTCTTCGTCCCTGTCCCCACGGGCGGCCGCGCCCGTCCCCAAGAGAGAGTGTGAGAGTGCTCGTACTCGTCGCTCCCGGCCAGGGCGCTCAGACGCCCGGCTTCCTGACTGAATGGCTCGAACTGCCCGGTGCCGCCGACCGCGTCGCCGCCTGGTCGGACGCCATCGGACTCGACCTCGTCCGCTACGGCACGAAGGCCGACGCGGAGGAGATCCGCGACACCGCCGTCGCCCAGCCGCTGCTGGTCGCCGCCGGGATCCTCTCGGCCGCGGCACTCGGTGACATCGCCGGGATCGCGCCCGGCGCCGTCGCGGGCCACAGCGTCGGCGAGTTCACCGCCGCCGCCTTCGCGGGCGTCTTCGACGACACCACCGCGCTGCGCCTGGTGCGCACCCGGGGCCTGGCCATGGCCGAGGCCGCGGCGGTCGCCGAGACCGGCATGTCGGCGCTGCTCGGCGGCGACCCCGAGGTGAGCGTCGCCCACCTGGAGAAGCTCGGCCTGACCCCGGCCAACGTCAACGGCGCCGGCCAGATCGTCGCGGCCGGCACGATGGAGCAGCTCGCCGCGCTGAGCGAGGACAAGCCCGAGGGCGTCCGCAAGGTCGTCCCGCTGAAGGTCGCCGGCGCCTTCCACACCCACCACATGGCCCCCGCCGTGGAGAAGCTCGCCAAGGCCGCCGCGGAGCTGGCGCCCGCGGACCCCGCGGTCCCCTACGTCTCCAACAAGGACGGCCGGACCGTCGCCACCGGCGCCGAGGTGCTCGACCGCCTGGTCGGCCAGGTCGCCAGCCCGGTCCGCTGGGACCTGTGCATGGAGACCTTCAAGGAGCTCGGCGTCACCGCCCTGATCGAGGTGTGCCCCGGCGGCACGCTCACCGGGCTGGCCAAGCGGGCGCTGCCCGGCGTGAAGACGCTGGCCCTGAAGTCCCCCGCCGACCTCGACGCGGCCCGCGAGCTCGTCGCCGCCGCGTCCGACCCTGCCGCCGCCGCGGCGGACGCCTGACAAGGAGCCTCCATGGCGAAGATCAAGCCCAGCAAGGGCGCCCCGTACGCGCGCATCATCGGCGTCGGCGGCTACCGCCCGACCCGGGTGGTGCCGAACGAGGTGATCCTGGAGAAGATCGACTCCTCCGACGAGTGGATCCGCTCCCGCTCCGGCATCGAGACGCGGCACTGGGCGTCGCCGGAGGAGACCGTCGCGGTGATGTCCGTCGAGGCCTCCGGCAAGGCTCTCGCGGACGCCGGCATCGACGCCGCGCAGATCGGCGCCGTCGTCGTCTCCACCGTGTCGCACTTCAGCCAGACCCCGGCCATCGCCACGGAGATCGCCGACAAGCTGGGCACCGACAAGGCCGCCGCCTTCGACATCTCGGCGGGCTGCGCCGGCTTCGGCTACGGCCTCACCCTCGCCAAGGGCATGATCGTCGAGGGCTCGGCGGAGTACGTCCTGGTCATCGGCGTGGAGCGGCTCTCCGACCTCACCGACCTGGAGGACCGGGCCACGGCCTTCCTCTTCGGCGACGGCGCCGGCGCGGTCGTGGTCGGCCCGTCGCAGGAGCCGGCGATCGGCCCGACCGTCTGGGGCTCCGAGGGCGACAAAGCCGAAACGATCAAGCAGACGGTGCCGTGGGACCGGTTCAGGATCGGCGACGTCTCGGAGCTGCCCCTCGACGCCGAGGGCAACGTGAAGTTTCCTGCGATCACGCAGGAGGGCCAGGCGGTGTTCCGCTGGGCCGTGTTCGAGATGGCGAAGGTCGCCCAGCAGGCGCTGGACGCGGCCGGAATCACCCCGGACGACCTGGACGTCTTCATCCCGCACCAGGCCAATGTGCGGATCATCGACTCGATGGTGAAGACACTCAAGCTGCCGGAGCACGTCACGGTCGCCCGTGACGTCCGCACCACCGGCAACACCTCGGCCGCCTCGATTCCGCTCGCGATGGAGCGGCTTCTGGCGACCGGCGAGGCGAAGAGCGGCGACACCGCGCTCGTCATCGGTTTCGGGGCGGGTCTCGTCTACGCCGCAACGGTCGTTACCCTCCCCTAGGCACTTCCGCACCGGATCCTCCTGGTCCGGTGCGGGCAACAGCCCCCTGCCGCTGACGCGGCGGGCGCCACAACCTCTGAACACAACGAAGGAGCGCCACCATGGCCGCCACTCAGAAAGAGATCGTCGCCGGTCTCGCGGAGATCGTGAACGAGATCGCCGGCATCCCGGTTGAGGACGTCCAGCTGGACAAGTCCTTCACCGACGACCTGGACGTCGACTCGCTGTCCATGGTCGAGGTCGTCGTCGCCGCCGAAGAGCGCTTCGACGTCAAGATCCCGGACGAGGACGTCAAGAACCTCAAGACGGTCGGCGACGCGACCGAGTACATCCTCAAGCACCAGGCCTGAGCCTGCCTGGGCCGGTGCCCCGGCCCCGCCACCCGGCGGTGGCGCCGCTGATCCTCGTCAACGTTGGAGAGAGAATTCCCGTGAGCCCGACCAATCGCACCGTGGTCGTCACCGGTATCGGCGCAACCACACCGCTGGGTGGCGACGCAGCCTCCACCTGGGAGGGCCTGGTCGCCGGTCGTTCCGGCGCCAAGCCCCTGGAGCAGGAGTGGGCCGCCGAGCAGGCGGTCCGCATCGCGGCCCCGGTCGCCGTGGAGCCGGCCGAGGTCATCCCGCGTCCGCAGGCCCGCCGTCTGGACCGCTCGGCCCAGTTCGCGCTGATCGCGGCCAAGGAAGCCTGGGCCGACGCCGGCTTCGAGGCGAAGGCCGGTGAGGGCGCCGACATCGACCCCGACCGGCTCGGCGCGGTCATCGCCTCCGGCATCGGCGGCGTGACGACCCTGCTGGACCAGTACGACGTGCTGAAGGAGAAGGGCGTCCGCCGCGTCTCCCCGCACACCGTTCCCATGCTGATGCCCAACGGCCCGTCGGCCAATGTGGGGCTGGCCGTGGGGGCCCGGGCGGGCGTGCACACCCCGGTCTCCGCCTGCGCCTCGGGCGCCGAGGCCATCGGCTACGCCATCGAGATGATCCGCACCGGCCGCGCCGACGTCGTCGTCGCCGGCGGTACGGAGGCGGCGATCCACCCGCTGCCCATCGCCGCGTTCGGCAACATGATGGCGATGTCCAAGAACAACGACGACCCGCAGGGCGCCTCGCGCCCCTTCGACGTCGCCCGTGACGGTTTCGTCCTCGGCGAGGGCGCCGGCGTGATCGTCCTGGAGTCGGCCGAGCACGCCGCCGCGCGCGGTGCCCGGGTCTACGCGGAGGCGGTCGGCCAGGGCATCTCCGCCGACAGTCACGACATCGTGCAGCCGGAGCCGGAGGGCCGCGGCATCGCGCACGCCCTGCACAGCCTGCTGGACCGCACCGACCTGGACCCGGCCGAGATCGTGCACGTCAACGCGCACGCCACCTCGACGCCGGCCGGTGACATCGCCGAACTGAAGGCGCTGCGCAAGGTCTTCGGCGACCACGCCGACCACATCGCGGTCTCCGCGACCAAGTCGATGACGGGTCATCTGCTCGGCGGCGCGGGCGGCGTGGAGTCCGTCGCGACGGTGCTCGCCCTGTACCACCGGGTGGCCCCGCCGACCATCAACATCGAGAACCTCGACCCCGAGGCCGAGGCCAACGCCGACATCGTCCGCGACCAGGCCCGCAAGCTGCCCGCCGAGGGCCGTATCGCCGCGCTGAACGACTCGTTCGGCTTCGGCGGGCACAACGTGGTGCTGGCCTTCCGCACGGTCTGATCACGCGCCGGTCACGCGCCTGAGCGTGCGTGAGGGGCCCCCACCGGCCGGTGGGGGCCCCTCACGTGTGTCCGGATCCGGATCACACCACCTGGTGCAGCCAGCGCACCGGCGCGCCCTCGCCCGCGTACCGGAACGGCTCCAGTTCGTCGTCCCACGGCTTGCCGAGCAGCTTGGCCAGCTCGGCCTCCAGATCGGCCTCGCCGCGCTGGGAGCGGGCGAGGGCGGCGCGCAGCCGGTCCTCCGGGATCAGGATGTCGCCGTGGATGCCGGTGACGGCGTGGAAGATACCGAGATCGGGTGTACAGCTGTAACGTTCGCCCTCGGCGGTGGAGCTGGGTTCGGCGGTCACCTCGAAGCGCAGCAGGTGCCAGCCGCGCAGCGCGGAGGCCAGCTTGGACGCGGTGCCGGCCTGGCCCTGCCAGGAGAACTCCGAGCGCAGGGTGCCGGGGGCGGCGGGCTGGCGGGTCCAGTCGAGGCTGACCCGGGTGCCGAGCACACCGGCGACGGCCCACTCGACGTGCGGGCAGAGCGCGCGCGGCGCGGAGTGCACGTACAGAACTCCACGTGTCGTCACCGGAACCTCCGGGCAGAGCGGGACATCTCGGAACGGGCGGAACGGCCGTGACCGGCAGGGTCACGTTGAGGGCGAGGCTACCGTGCGGCGACGCAAGGAGTGTGACGTACCGTCGGTCCCGGTGCCGGGAATCATCGGCTATTCACCCGGTAGGACGCTTGTACGGGTGTGAGCCGTCGCATCGCCGCCGCCGGGAACCCTGACGGGCTTTCATCGGTTGTGCGGGGCATGGAGGAACGAGCGAGGGGCCGGGGACACGGCTCCGGGAAGGGCCGGGGGATGCGCAGCCGACACCGCCGCTCACGGGCCGTTCTCGCCGCGCTGGCCGCGGCCGTGCTGGGCGCCGCGGGCTGTGACACGGCCGGGGGCGGCTCCGCCGCACCGAAGGCGCGGCAGACCCGCCCGGCCCCGGTCTGGGACCCGAGCCCCGGTTCGATCGCCGCGGTGGGCGACTCCATCACCCGCGGCTTCGACGCCTGCACGGTCCTGTCGGACTGCCCGGAGGTGTCCTGGGCGACGGGCAGCAGCCCCGAGGTGGACAGTCTCGCCGTACGCCTGCTGGGGAAGGCGAAGGCGGCCGGGCGGAGCTGGAACTACGCGGTCACCGGGGCCCGCATGGCGGACCTGCCCGGCCAGATGGCCCGGGCGGCCGCGCACAGACCGGAACTGGTGACGGTGATGGTGGGGGCGAACGACGCCTGCCGGGCCTCGGTGGCGGCGATGACCCCGGTGGCCGACTTCCGGGCCGGGTTCGAGGAGGCGATGCGCACGTTGCGCAAGGCCCTGCCCAAGACTCAGGTGTACGTGGCGAGCGTCCCCGATCTGAAGCGGCTGTGGTCGCAGGGGCGCACCAACCCGCTGGGCAAGCGGGTGTGGCGGCTGGGCATCTGCCCCTCGATGCTGGCGGACGCGGATGCCCTGGACGCGGCGGCGACCGAGCGCCGGGCAACGGTGGAGCGGCGGGTGGCGGACTACAACGCGGTCCTGCGGGAGGTCTGCGCCGCGGACCGGCTGTGCCGCGGCGACGGCGGGGCGGTGCACGCGTTCCGCTTCGGCCCCCGGCAGTTGAGCCACTGGGACTGGTTCCATCCGAGCGTGAACGGTCAGGCCCGGCTGGCGGAGATCGCTTACCGGGCGGTCACGGCCGAGCGGCCGTGACTAGGGTTCCGCACATGAACGAACGTTTCGGCACACTTCCCGACGGCACCCCCGTCCACCGCTGGACCCTGGAGCGCGCGGGCGTCCGGGTCCGCGTCCTGTCGTACGGCGGGATCGTGCAGTCGGCCGAGGTTCCCGGCCGCGACGGGCGGCGTGCCGACGTGGTGCTGGGCTTCGCGGACCTGGACGGCTATCTGGCGCGTCCGGAGCCGTACGCGGGAGCCCTAGTGGGCCGGTACGCCAACCGGATCGCGGGCGGCCGGTTCACCCTGGACGGGCGGACGTACCCGCTCGTCCGGAACAACGGGCCGAACTGTCTGCACGGCGGCGAACGCGGTTTCGACAAGCGCGTGTGGGACGTCACCCCGGTCGATCACGGCATCCGCCTGTCCCGGGTCAGCCCGGACGGCGAGGAGGGCTTCCCGGGGCGCCTGGAGGTCTCGGCGACGTACACGCTCGACGAGTCGGGTGCGCTGCGGATCGCCTACGAGGCGGTCACCGACGCGCCGACCGTGGTGAGCCTGACCAACCACAGCTACTTCCGGCTGGACGGGCCCGGTGCCGCGGGCGGCCACGAACTGCGGCTGGCGGCCTCCCGGTACACCCCGGTGGACGCGGACCTCATCCCGACGGGGGCGCTGGAGGACGTGGCCGGGACCCGTTTCGACTTCCGCCGGGCGCGCCCGGCCGGGGCGGGCTACGACCACAACTTCGCGCTGGACAAGGGCGTGACGGACACGCCCGTGGAGGTCGCCGAGCTGTACGCCCCGGCGTCCGGGCGGGTGCTGACCGTGGCGACCACCGAACCGGGACTCCAGCTCTACACCGGGGACCATCTGGGCGAGCCGTTCGCGCCCGGGGCCGGTGTCGCGCTGGAGACGCAGCGCTTTCCCGACTCCCCGAACCGGCCGGAGTTCCCGAGCGCGGTGCTGCGGCCGGGTGAGGTGTTCCGCTCCACGACGGTGTACGGCTTCGGCGTCCGCTGAGCGTCCGCCGGGCACCGTGGGCCCCGGCCCGGCCGTCAGGTCCCGGGCCGGGGCCGCCGGCGTGGGGGGAGGGGGGTCCCGGGTCAGACGTTAGCCGTCACGGCGGGTCCGCGGCCCCGGATCGCGCGGCCCGCCCGGAGTCCGTACGAAGCCTTCACACACCGTCACGGACCGGTCGTCCCGTCTCCCCTCCCCCTCGCCGGTGGCCGCCCGCCGCCGGTCCCGCGGGGCACGCGCCATGGCCAACGCCGCTCGCGTCACGGGATACTGCCGTGGTCCGGCTGCGTCCCACGGCGACGGAAGGACCCGAACCGCCTTGCCCTCCCTACGTGTCCGCACAGGTGTCCTCGCCCTGGTCCTGGCGGCGGGGTTCACGGCCCCGGCGCCGGCGGCCCCGGCGGCCGCGGCGGCCCCCTCCCCCACCGTCGAGGAGCGGCGGCTGGAGCGGGCCGTGCCCCAGGAGATCCTGCGGCGGTCCGGTTTCGACCGCCGTGCCGCCGCCTTCGCCCGGTCGCTGGACCGGGCGCGGTCCTACGCGGAGGCGCGGCGGGCCGTCCTGCGCGAGGGCACGGCGCTGTGGCGGCGGGCGGTGAACCGGGCGCAGGGGCGGGGCCCGGCGGGCGGCGACCTCAGCCGGGACGACGACCGGCCGCTGTACTGGGCGCGGCTGGCCATGACCCGTCAGCTGCGCACCTGGCAGCCGGGGTTCGCGCTCACCGGGCCGCGGCGGGACCGGCTCCTCGACGCTCTGGAGCGCACCTCGCGCGGCCAGACCGGTCCGCGCCACCCCCGCGGCGAGGGCCTCAAGCGCGTCCTGGTCACCGGCTTCGACCCGTTCACCCTGGACCGGGACATCCGTATCTCCAACCCGTCCGGCGCCGCCGCGCTCGCCCTGGACGGCACGGTGATCGAGACGGCGGACGGCCCGGCGCGGGTGGAGACGGCCGTGTTCCCGGTGCGCTGGCGGGACTTCACGGACGGCGTGGTGGAGCGGGCGCTGCGGGCGCGGCTGCCGGAGGCCGACCTGTTCGCGACGGTGAGCCAGGGCCGTGTCGGGCGGTTCGACATCGAGCGGACCAACGGGGCCTGGCGGGGCGGGTTCCCGGACAACGACGACGCCGCCCGCACGGAGACCGTGCCGGTCGCCGGTCCCGGCACCCCGCCGCAGTGGACGTCGACCACCCTGCCGTACCGGGAGATCACGGCGGCGGACACCGGGCCCTTCCCGGTGTACGACAACACGGCCGTCACCGAGATCCCGGCGGGGGGCACCGAGCCCGTGGTCCGGCCGGACGGGCCGACTCCCGGCTCGACGGCCCGGGCCGGGGGCGGCGGGAACTACCTGTCCAACGAGATCGCCTACCGGGCGACGCTGCTGCGGGACCGGCTGGGACTGCGGCGCACGCTGCCGGGCGGGCATGTGCACACACCGGTGCTCCGGTTCGGCGCCGGCAACACCACCGAGGTCACCGACCCGGAGTTCGTGCGCGAGCGGCTCGCCATCATCGCGCAGGTGCGCGCGATCGTGACCGTGGCGCTGGAGGCGGCGCGGCGGGCGCGGGACTGACGCCGCGCCCGTCCGGGACGGTGGCTCCGGCGGGCGCCCCGGTCACGGCCGGGCGCCGTCGTCGTCCGCCCGCAGCGCTGCGGCGAGGTCGTCGGCGCGGTCGCGGCTCTCCTCGCCGCGCAGCTCACGGGCGAGGAGGGTGGCGCCCGCGACCGCGCCCGGCATCAGGAACACCGCGACGAACGGGACGAGGAAGGCCAGGCCCAGCGGCGTGCCGAAGCCCCAGACCAGCGTCTTGCGGGAGCGGAGCAGGGCGAGCCGGTCGCGCAGTTCGACGCCGCGGCGCTGGAGGGCGACGGCGGCGAGTTCCTCGGTGAGGAAGAAGCCGGTGACGAAGAACCCGATCACCGGTACGACGGTCTGGCCCGCCACCGGGATGAACCCGAGGGCGAACAGCAGCACGCCCCACACCGCGGCCCGCACCACGATCCGCAGGCTGTCCCGGGCCGAGATCCACAGCTCGCGCCAGAGCGGCAGGCCCGACTCGGGTGCGGTGCCGTCCGGGGACAGGTCGCGGTCGACCTGCTCGGAGAGGCTCTCGTAGAAGGGCTGGCCGATCAGCAGGGTGACGGCCGTGAAGGTGAGCACGGCGAGCAGCAGCGCGAGCGCGAACAGCACGGCGGTGAGGAAGCCGCGGAACAGCCCGGCCCAGGGGCTCGCCCAATCGTCGGCGAAGGGGGTCGCCCAGGTCACGGCGGACTCGCCCCACAGCGCCAGCGCGACCAGCGCCGCCGCGTACAGCACCAGGGTGATCAGGCCCGGGAGCAGTCCGAAGCCGTAGCTCTTGCCGTGACGGGCCACCCAGCGCTGGCCCTCCAGGAGGTACCGGAACCCCGCCCCAAGATCGCGCATGGCCGCACTCTATCGGCCGCGGCGGCCCCCGCGGGTCCCGGCTCCCATGACGACTGGTCGCACAGGTGTCGGTGCGCCGTACGATCTGCGGAGGTCCCGGAGACTGGGGAGGGAAGCGGATGACGCAGGAGATCCACGGCACCGTCGCCGACGGCTTCGAGGGGGTGCGGGAGGAGTTCGCCGCGTTCGTGGCCGGTGAACGGCCCGACTACGAGGGCCAGTTGTGCGCCTATGTGCACGGCCGCAAGGTCGTCGACCTGTGGACCGGGGACGGCGCGGACGCCGATGCGCTGTACGGCGTGTACTCCGCCACCAAGGGCGCCGCCCATCTGGTGGTCGCGCTGCTGGTCCAGGACGGCACGCTGGAGCTGGACCGCGAAGTGGCCTTCTACTGGCCGCGGTTCGCGGCCGAGGGCAAGGGCGCGCTGACCCTGCGCGACCTGCTGGCGCACCGCGCGGGGCTGATCGGCGCGGACGACGGCTTCACCCTGGAGGAGCTGGCCGACGACCGGGCGATCGCCGAACGGCTCGCCGGGCAGCGCCCGTTCTGGCACCCCGGCGCGGCCTTCGGCTATCACGCCCTGGTGATCGGCGCCCTCACGGGCGAGGTGGTGCGCCGCGCCACCGGCCGCACGCTCCACGAGCTCTACGAGGAGCGCGTCCGCGCCCCCTACAACCTGGACTTCCACCTGGGCCTGCCGTCCGCCCTGGACGCCCGCTTCCGCACCGCCCAGCGCATGGCGCCCACCCCGGAGCAGCGGGCGGTGCTCGACGCCCAGCCGGCCGGCCCGCACACCCTGGCCGCGATCGCGTTCAACCGCCACGCGGCCCGCCCGACCGACCTGGAAACCCTCCCCAACGAACCCGTGGTGCGCGCCCAGGGCCCGGCGTCGGTGGGCGGCGTGGCGTCGGCGCGGGGGCTGGCCGGGCTGTACGCGGCGGCCATCAGCGAGCTGGACGGCAGGGCGCCGCTGCTGAAGCGGGACACCGTGGCGGAGGTCGGACGGATCCACTCGGCCGGCTACGACCTGGTGGCCCGTGCCCACAAGTCGTACGGCCTGGGTTTCCAGGCGACGGCCGACAGCGCGCACCCGTTCCTCGGCGCCGGGGCGTTCGGGCACAGCGGCGCGGGCGGCTGCCAGGCCTTCGCGGACCCGCGCAGCGGGCTCGCCTACGGCTACACGCGGCGCCGGTGCGCCTTCCCGGGCGGCGCGGCTCCGGAGAACAACCGCCTCGCGGCGGCCGTGCACCGGGCCGCCCTGGCCCGCTGAGAGCGAGCGGAGGCCGCACCCCACGTCCAAGGGTGCGGCCTCCGCCGTGGCCAACGACCGAGGTCAGGCGAGCGTCACGGTGATGTTGCCGCGGGTGGCCTTGGAGTACGGGCACACCTGGTGGGCCTTCTCGACGAGCGCCTTGGCGGCCTGGGCGTCCACACCCGGGATGTTCGCGGAGATCTCGACGATGATGCCGAACCCGTCGTCGTTCTTGCCGATCCCGACCTTGGCGGTGACGGTCGAGCCGGACACGTCGACGCCCTCCTCGCGGGCGACCACGCCGAGCGCGCCCTGGAAGCAGGCGCTGTACCCGGCGGCGAACAGCTGCTCCGGGTTGGTGCCGGCGCCGCTGCCGCCCATCTCCTTGGGCGGGTTCACGACGACGTCGAGCTTGCCGTCGTCGGTGGCCACGCGGCCGTCACGGCCGTTCTCGGCGGTGGCGACGGCGGTGTACAGGACGTCGGACTGCTGAATCGGCATGCGGTTGTCTTCCTCCTCGGTACGCCGCGACTCGCGCCCACGATCGCGACAGATTCTGGAAAGAAGTTACCGCATGCCGGAAATTCGGTGAAGGGCTGTCGGAGCGGGCGGCCGTCAGAGCTTGACGACCATCTTCCCGATGTTGTCACCGCGCAGGACGCCGAGGAACGCCTCCAGGTTGTTCTCGATGCCCTCGACGACCGTCTCGCGGTACTTCAGCCGCCCCTCCCGGACCCACGGGCCGACCTCCTGCACGAACTGCGGCTGGAGGTCGTAGTGGTCGCCGACGAGGAAGCCCTCGATCCGGCCGCGGGTCTGGATGAGCCGCGCGAGGTTCTTCGGCCCCGGGGCGGGCTCGGTGTTGTTGTAGACGGAGATCATCCCGCAGACGGCGACGCGGCCGCCCTGGTTGAGCGATCCGATGGCGGCCTCCAGGTGGTCACCGCCCACGTTGTCGAAGTACACGTCGATGCCGTCGGGGGCGGCGGCCCGCAGCTGCTCGCCCACCGGCCCGTCCTTGTAGTTGAACGCGGCGTCGAACCCGTACTCCTCGACCAGGAGCTTGACCTTCTCCGCCGAACCGGCGGACCCGATGACCCGGGAGGCGCCCTTCAGCTTGGCGATCTGCCCGACCTGGCTGCCCACGGCCCCGGCGGCGCCGGAGACGAAGACCGCGTCGCCCTCCTTGAAGGCGGCGGTGCGCAGCAGGCCCGCGTAGGCGGTCAGCCCCGTCATGCCCAGCACACCGAGGTACGTCGACAGCGGCGCGGCCTCGGGGTCCACCTTGACCGCGTGCCGGGCGTCCACGGCGGCGTACTCGCGCCAGCCGAAGAAGTGCAGGACGTGGTCGCCGACGGAGATGCCCTCGGCGTTGGAGGCGACGACCTCGCCGACCGCGCCGCCCTGCATGACCTTGCCCAGCTCGAAGGGGGCGACATAGGACTTGGCGGCGCTCATGCGGCCACGCATGTACGGGTCGACCGACAGGTACCGGTTGCGCACCAGCACCTGCCCCTCGCCCGGTACCGGCATCTCCGCCTCGACCAGGGCGAAGTCCTCGGGCTTGGGCCAGCCGACCGGCCGGCTCAGCAGGTGCCATTCGCGGTTGACGGCGGGGAGAGCGGGGGAGTCGGCCATGGGGGGCACCTTTCCTCGGGTCCTTGAGTGCTCGGGACGAAGTACTTCACTACCTGAAACAACCATGCGACTGAACATTTCAGGTTGTCAAACAAGTGGGTACCCTGAAACCATGGCCACGTCACACCCCTCCCCCCGTCCAGACGCCCTGACGCTCGAGGTCGTCGAACTCATAGGCGAGGCCGTGACCCGCTTCCACGCCGACTACGAGGAGGCCGCCGCCCAGCACGCGCTCACGGGCGCGCAGGCCCGGCTGCTGACTCTCCTGACTCTGGAGCCCCTGCCGATGCGCAGGCTGGCCAAGCGGCTGCGCTGCGAACCGTCGAACGTGACCGGGATCGTGGACCGGCTGGAGGCGCGGGGCCTGGTGGAGCGGCGGCCGGACCCCGGAGACCGGCGGGTGAAGGTGGCGGCGGCGACGGCCGAGGGCCGCCGGGTGGCGCGCGACCTGCGGGATTCCCTGCGGTTCGCCCGGGAACCCCTGGCCGGGCTGTCGGAGGCGGAACGGGTCGCCCTGCGGAACGCGCTGCGGAGGATGCTCACGGAGGGCCCGACGCTGAGCTGACCCTCATCACGCTTCGAACTCGTACCGCAACTCGTAGAGGTGCCCGGCCTTCACCATGACCGTCACCTCGACTGGCCTGCCACCGTCGCCGTGGACCACCCGGAAGGTGCGCAGGACCGGCGTACTGCCGGTGAGGCGGAGGGCCTGATACTGCTCCTGGGTCGGAATCCGCGCGGAGACCCGGTCCACGCTGCGGCGCGCGGGGTGACCCAGTTCCGCCAGCAGCGCGGGTGCACCGCCCTTGATCCGGCGCCGCTCCATGAGCGCCGTGCCCCGGGCGATGTCCAGCGGGTAGTAGCAGTCGACGAGTTCCGCGGGTTCGTCGTCGATCACGAGAATCTGACTGCGCAGCAGTGCCGTGCCGTTCAGAGGGAGACTGAAGGCGGCGCGGACGTCGGCCGGCGGGCGGACCTCCGCGACGTTGCGGAGGACACTGCGGGCGTGGGTGCCGTACTTGGCGGCCTCCGCGAGCCAACGGTCGGCAGTCGTCAGCGCGGCTGGCGAAACCGTGCGCTGGCGGTGCTCGCGGACCGTGACGGAGGCTCCCGCCCTACCGACCGCGAGACCCTCCTCCTTGAGGAGCTGCAACGCTTTCTGCACCGTGGCGTTCGACGCGTCGAACCGCTCCTTGAGTCGCGCCGTCGAGGGAAGGCTCGCACCTGGTGCCAGTTCGCCGCTCATGATGTCGTCGCGCAGATCGGCGGCGATGCGCTCGTGGAGGGAGCGACGGTCGGCGCTTTCCTTTTCTGCCTCGGGCACGGTCATCCGATCTCGATCTGGTAGCGCAGCCTTTGCCGCAGGGCAGGCATCACCATACGATCCACCTGGATCGGGCGATCCTCACGGTCGACCGTCAGCCGGGTGAGCCGCAGGACCGGCTCGTCAGGGGCGGTCTTCAGGGTCCGGCGCTCCTCCTCGTCCGGCATCGCGGCCGTGACGTCCTCGCGCACCAGTACGCCGACGTGGCCGAGTTCAGCGAGCAGGGTGACGGCACCACCGCGGATCTTGGCGGTCCGGGCCAGGGCGGTGCCTTGGGCTACGGCCAGCGGGTAGTACGTGTCGGTCAGCTCGTTCGGCCGCTCGTCGAGGAGGATCAGGCGCCGGCGCACGACGACCGGCTCTCCTTCGGCGATACCGAGCAGGTTCGCGACCTCGGCGGGGGCGGGCACCTCGCCGGCATGCAGGATGCTCTGGGTTCCCCGGCGGCCCTGCGCCTCGGCCTCGGCAGCCCAGGCGTCACCGCGCCCCTTCTCCTGCGGCGTGAGATACGGAAGAGACGTGCTGACCCAGCTACTCGCACTCACAAAGCTCTCCTCGCGGCCGGCACTTGCGCCCATCGGGGGCCAACGTTAGGCGATTTCGCCCATGTGTTCCTCACCATCCTGTCACCTAGCTGCCTTTCGCGAAAAGCGAAAAGGTTGGGTCTCGTCGGACACTCCAACTCCCGGAGGTGGCCCCTCGTGCCCTTGTCGCGGAACCATCGATTCCCGCGCTCGCGCGCCTCGGTGCGCGACGCCCGTGTCTTCGTTCGTCAGGTTCTGACGGACTGGGGTCACACCGATCGGCTGGACGACGTGACACTCTGTGTCTCGGAGTTGGCCACCAACGCGCTCCTCCACGGAGCACCGCCCGGCAGGGAGTACTGCGTTAGCCTCACGCTCGACGGCTCGACGATCCGCCTCGCGGTGCGTGACAGCGGCGACCGGCATCCCGGCATCGATCCCCCGGAGGCCGACTTGGAGGCGTGCTCCGGACGCGGCCTGCGCCTGGCCCGGGAGGTTGCCGACGACATGGGGGTCACACCGGACGTCGTCGGCAAGAGTGTCTGGGTGGTTTTCAAGACCGTGTCGCCGTCCGAGTGTGCCGGGGAGGCTGCCTGCTGACGCACGGACGGGTCTGCCTGGACTTCTCAGTCAGAGACCGGGGACGGCCCGCACGGGGACGGTCCGCGAATACCGCGGCGGCGAAGAGGGTCCAGCGGCGGTGCGAGGTGCCCCCGCTCCCCGTCACCGCCGGGCCCGTTCGCCCCCGGCCGGTTCCCCGGCCGGGGGCGAACGGCAGCGTGCCGGGAGACCTGAGTCCGCGCCGGTGACGTTCCCCATCCCGCTGTGAAGTTCGTGCGGGAGATCCGCCGCCTCCGCGCCGTGGAAACTTGCCGCAACCGTTATGGCCCCACCCCATTGACACCCCGCCCGGCCCTTCCTTACTGTCTCGCCAGCATTTCGAACGAGTGCCGAAATATCGAACACAGCGAGGGGCAACAGCCGTGCGCATCACCGGAATCAGCACGCATGTGGTCGGAACGCCGTGGCGCAACCTGACCTACGTTCAGGTGCACACCGACGAGGGGATCACGGGAGTCGGCGAGACCCGGATGCTGGGGCACACCGACGCCCTGCTCGGCTACCTCAAGGAGGCCGAGACCAACCACATTCTCGGCTCCGACCCGTTCGCTGTCGAGGACCTCGTGAAGCGGATGAAGTACGGCGACTACGGGCGCGCCGGCGAGATCGTGATGTCCGGCATCGCCGTCGTGGAGATGGCCTGCTGGGACATCAAGGGCAAGGCCCTCGGCGTTCCCGTCTGGCAGCTGCTGGGCGGCAAGGTCACCGACAAGGTCAAGGCGTACGCCAACGGCTGGTACACCACGGAGCGGACGCCGGAGGCGTACCACAAGGCCGCCCGGGGGGTCATGGAGCGCGGTTACAAGGCGCTCAAGATCGACCCCTTCGGCACCGGCCACTTCGAGCTCGACCACCAGGAGACCCGGTACGCCGTCTCCCTCATCGAGGCCGTCCGCGACGCCATCGGCCCCGACGCCGAGCTGATGCTGGAGATGCACGGCCGCTTCTCGCCGGCCACCGCGGTGCGGCTGGCCAAGGAGATGGCGCCGTTCAAGCCGGCCTGGCTGGAGGAGCCGGTGCCGCCGGAGAACCTCAAGGCGCTGAGGAAGGTCGCCGAGAAGGTGGACATGCCGGTCGCCACCGGTGAGCGCATCCACGACCGCATCGAGTTCCGCGAGCTCTTCGACGACCAGTCCGTGGACATCATCCAGCCGGACGTCGGCCACATCGGCGGCATCTGGGAGACGCGCAAGCTGGCCGCCACCGCCGAGACCCACTACATGCTCGTGGCCCCGCACAACGTGGGCGGCTCCGTCCTCACCGCCGCGAGCCTCCAGGTCGGCTTCACCTCGCCGAACTTCAAGATCCTGGAGCACTTCAACGACTTCGCGGACGCGGAGATCAAGAAGGTGGTCAAGGGAGCGCCGCAGGTGAACCCGGAGGACGGCTGCTTCCACCTCTCCGACGCCCCGGGTCTCGGGGTCGAGCTGGACGTCGACGCCGCCGCCGAGTTCCCGCAGCAGCGGGCGCACTTCGACCTGTGGGCCGAGGGCTGGGAGAAGCGGAACCCGAAGGACGCCCAGTGAGCACCGCCGTCGTCGTGGAGGCGCCGGGGCGGCACCGTCTGGTGGCGCACGAGCCCCGCGACCCCGGCCCCGGCGAGGCGCTGGTCCGCGTCCACTCCGTCGGCGTCTGCGGCAGCGACCGCGAGGTCTACCAGGGCAACCGTCCGGAAGGGTACGTCCGTTACCCGCTCACGCCCGGCCACGAGTGGTCCGGGACCGTGGAGCGGGTCGGCGCGGGCGTCCCCGAGTCCCTGGCCGGCCGCAAGGTCGTCGGCGAGGGGTTCCGCAACTGCCAGGTCTGCGACCGCTGCCACGCGGGCGAGACGACCCTGTGCACGGCGGGGTACGCGGAGACGGGCTTCACCGAGCCGGGCGCCATGGCGCCCACCCTCACCCTCCCGGCCCGTCTCCTGCACCCCCTGCCGGACGGTGCGGACCTCACCGCCGCCGCCCTCCTGGAGCCGGCCGCCTGCATCGCCGCCGCCGCGCTGAAGGCGAACGCGCGTCCGGGCGAGCGGGTCGCCGTCGTCGGCACGGGCACGCTCGGCATGTTCGCCGTGCAGTTCCTCGCCGCGGGCTCCCCGGCCGAGCTGCTGGTGGTCGGGAGCCGTCCCGACCGGGAGGCGCTGTCCCGGCGGTTCGGCGCGACCGGTTTCCGCACCAAGGACCAGGAGCTCCCCGGCGACTTCGACGTCGTCATCGAGACGGCGGGGTCGGCCGACGCGGCCCGCACCTCCGCCGGGCTGCTGCGGCGCGGCGGCCGCCTGGTGCTGACGGGCATCCCGGCGCCGGGCGCCGCCGGCCTCGACCCGACCGACCTGGTCGTACGGCAGCTGGAGGTGCACACCGTCTTCGGGGCGCCGCCGGACGCCTGGGCGCACACGGTGCGGGTCTTCGGCGCCGGGCTGCTGGACCCGCTGCCGCTGGTGACGCACGAGCTGCAACTCGCCGAGTTCTCCCGCGCTCTGGAGCTGGTGGGTTCCGGCGATCCGAAGGTGGGCAAGGTTCTGCTCCACCCCTAGGCGTACGCCGGTACGGGGGTGACCTGACGGCCCCCGTACCGGCGTACCACCAAGCCCCCGCGCACCATGAGCCGCGAACTTCGTCCGATATACCGAACACTAAGGACAGCTTGTGACCGACCCTTCCACCCCGGCAGCCCGCAAGCCGGGTGAGCCCGCGCTCGCCGCCCTCGGCCTGGCCGCGCCCGCCTCCGACCCCGCCGACGCCTCGCCGCACTCCTTCCCCGGCGGTGGCCGCTGGCGCACCGAGATCCCCTCCTGCGAAGGGCCCGAGGCGCTCGCGGTGGTCCTGAAGGAGTCCTCCCGGCTGGACGTGCCGATCCACCGCATCAGCCAGGGCAGCGGCGTGTGGATGCTGACCGACGCCGAGATCACCGAGATGGTCGAGGCCACCGCCGAGCGGGACATCGAGCTCTGCCTGTTCACCGGCCCGCGCGGCACCTGGGACATCGGCGGCTCCACCCGTACCGACTCCGGCGGCGCGGGCCTGCGGGCGCGCGGCCACGACGCCGTGGCCGGGTGCGTCGAGGACGCGGTCCGGGCGACCGAGCTGGGCGTGAAGTGCCTGCTCGTGGCCGACGAGGGCGTGCTGTGGACGCTGCACCGGGCGCGCGCCGCCGGCATCATCCCCGCCGACACCACGCTGAAGGTGTCGGCGCTGGTGGGCCCGGTCAACCCCGCGTCGTTCGCGGTGTACGAGCGGCTCGGCGCCGACTCGGTCAACGTGCCCAGCGACCTGACGCTCGATCACCTCACGGAGATCCGGCGGGTCTCCGCGGCCCCGATGGACATGTACATCGAGGCGCCGGACGACCTCGGCGGCTATGTGCGCATGTACGAGGTGGCCGAGCTGATCCGGCGCGGGGCGCCGCTCTACCTGAAGTTCGGGCTCGCCAAGGCACCCGGCATCTACCCCTACGGGCACCACATGCGGGAGCTGACGCTGGCCACCGCGAAGGAGCGGGTGCGGCGCGGACGGCTCGCCCTGGACCTGCTGGCGCGGCACGGGGCGGGCGGTGACATGGCCCCGCTCGGCACGCGGCTGCCCGGCTCGCTCAACCGGTTCGACATCTCGTCATAACGTTCCGGAAACGCCCTTCCCAAAACCCGAAACGCCCTTCTCAAGAGTAGACACAGTCGCGCAGAATCGCGCACTACCTGCTTTCGGTCGATCCGCCTTCAGCGTTCCGGCACATTTCGCGGCACCCGACCGAGCCCTGCACCCACATCGAGGATGATGACCATGCCCAACCGCAGAGCCGCACTCGCCGCCATGGCCGCCGCCGCCTCCCTCGCCCTGACCCTGACCGCCTGCGGACAGAACAGCGAGGGCGGCAGCGAGGAGGGCAAGGGCAGCGCCGAGGGCGCCACCATCGGCATCGCGATGCCGACCAAGTCCTCCGAACGCTGGATCGCCGACGGCAACAACGTCAAGCGGGAACTGGAGTCGAAGGGCTACAAGACCACGCTGGTCTACGGCGAGGACGACCCGGACCAGCAGGTCTCGCAGATCGAGAACCTGATCACCCAGGGCGTCAAGGCGCTGATCGTCGCGGCCATCGACAACAAGTCGATGAACAACGTGCTCCAGCAGGCCAAGGACGCCGACATCCCGGTGATCTCCTACGACCGCCTGATCCTCGGCACCGAGAACGTCGACTACTACGCGTCGTTCGACAACGAGAAGGTCGGCGAGCTCCAGGGCACGTACATCGTGGAGAAGCTCGGCCTGAAGGACGGCGGTGAGAAGGGCCCGTTCAACATCGAGCTGTTCGCGGGCTCCAACGACGACAACAACACCCGCTACTTCTTCCAGGGCGCGATGAACGTCCTGAAGCCCTACATCGACAAGAAGCAGCTCGTCGTGCGGTCCGGCCAGACCAGCCTCAACCAGGTCACCACCCTGCGCTGGGACGGCGGCACCGCCCAGAAGCGCATGGACGACATCCTGACCTCGTCCTACAAGACGCAGCGGGTCGACGCGGTGCTCTCGCCGTACGACGGCATCTCCATCGGCATCCTGTCGGCGCTGAAGTCGGACGACTACGGCTCCAAGAGCAAGCCGCTGCCGGTCGTCACCGGGCAGGACGCCGAGGTCGCCTCGATCAAGTCGATCATCGCGGACGAGCAGTCGATGACCGTCTACAAGGACACCCGCCGGCTCGCCCAGGTCTCCGCGAGCATGGTCGACGCCCTGCTCAAGGGCAAGAAGCCCGAGGTCAACGACACCGAGACCTACAACAACGGCGCGAAGGTCGTCCCCGCCTACCTGCTGGAGCCGGTCGCCGTCGACAAGGCCAACTACCGCAAGACGGTCGTCGACTCCGGATACATCAAGGAAAGCGACCTCAACTGACCGCCGGACCCGAGTGATTGGAAGGCACCACCATGGCGGGACCCGTCCTGGAGATGCGCTCGATCGTCAAGACCTTTCCCGGCGTCAAGGCGCTGTCGGACGTCACGCTGACCGTCCGCCAGGGCGAGGTCCACGCCATCTGCGGGGAGAACGGCGCCGGGAAGTCGACCCTGATGAAGGTCCTCTCCGGCGTCCACCCGCACGGCACGTACGAGGGCGAGATCCTCTTCGAGTCGCACCCCTGCGCGTTCAAGGACATCCGGGCCAGCGAGCAGCACGGCATCGTGATCATCCACCAGGAGCTGGCCCTGGTGCCCTATCTGTCCATCGCGGAGAACATCTTCCTCGGCAACGAGCACGCCACCCGCGGGTTCATCGACTGGAACGACACGCTGCGGCACGCCACCGAGCTGCTGCGCCGGGTCGGTCTCGACGAGCACCCCGAGACCCGGGTCGCCGACATCGGGGTCGGCAAGCAGCAGCTCGTGGAGATCGCCAAGGCACTGTCGAAGAAGGTGAAGCTGCTCATCCTCGACGAGCCGACGGCCGCGCTCAACGACGAGGACAGCGGCAAGCTGCTCGATCTCATCCTTCAGCTGAAGGACGAGGGCATCACCTCGATCATCATCTCCCACAAGCTGAACGAGATCCGCCGCGTCGCCGACTCGGTGACGATCCTGCGGGACGGGCGGACCATCGAGACGCTGGACGTGGGGGACCCCGCGACGACCGAGGACCGGATCATCAGCGGAATGGTCGGCCGCGACCTGGAGCACCGCTTCCCGGAGCGGACGCCGCACCAGCCGGAGGAGGGCACCGCCCCCGCCCTGGAGATCCGCAACTGGACCGTGCACCACCCGATCGACCAGCAGCGCAAGGTGGTCGACGACGTCTCCCTCCAGGTGCGGCGCGGGGAGATCGTGGGCATCGCGGGCCTGATGGGCGCCGGCCGCACCGAACTGGCGATGAGCCTCTTCGGCCGCACCTACGGCCGGTACGCGGGCGGCACGGTCCTCAAGGACGGCCGGGAGATCCGCACCAAGACCGTTCCCGAGGCGGTCAGGCACGGGATCGCGTACGTCACCGAGGACCGCAAGCACTACGGCCTGAACCTCATCGACACCATCCACCGCAACATCTCGCTCAGCGCCCTGGGGAAGGTCGCCCGGCGCGGCGTCGTGGACGAACACGAGGAACGCCAGGTCGCCGAGGGCTTCCGCAGGTCCATGAATATCAAGGCGCCGACCGTGTTCGAGCCGGTGGGCAAGCTGTCCGGCGGCAACCAGCAGAAGGTCGTCCTCAGCAAGTGGATCTTCGCGGGTCCGGACGTGCTGATCCTGGACGAGCCGACGCGCGGCATCGACGTGGGCGCGAAGTACGAGATCTACACGGTCATCGACCAACTGGCCGCCCAGGGCAAGGCGGTCGTCTTCATCTCCTCCGAGCTGCCGGAGCTGCTCGGCATGTGCGACCGCATCTACACGATGGCCGCCGGGCGGCTGACCGGTGAGTTCTCGCGGGCCGAGGCCTCGCAGGAAGCGCTGATGCGTCAGATGACGAAGGACAAAGAGGTAACGCGATGAGCACGGATGTGTCCGCCAAGACGCCGGCCCCCGCGCCGGCCGGCAAGGGCGGGTCGGCCGGCGGGGACGGCCTGCTCCACCTGATGCTGGACGGCATGCGCCGCAACATGCGGCAGTACGGCATGCTGTTCGCCCTCGGCCTGATCGTGGCGCTGTTCGCCGTATGGACCGACGGCGACCTGCTGCTGCCGCGCAACGTCTCCAACCTGGTGCTGCAGAACAGCTACATCCTGATCCTGGCGATCGGCATGATGCTGGTCATCATCGCGGGCCACATCGACCTGTCGGTCGGCTCGCTGACGGCGTTCATCGGCTCGATGGCCGCCGTGTTCATGGTCAAACAAGATCTGCCGTGGCCGGTCGCGGTGGTGCTGTGCCTGGCGATGGGCGCGCTGGCCGGCGCCGCGCAGGGCTTCTTCATCGCCTACGGCGGCATACCGTCGTTCATCGTGACCCTGGCGGGCATGCTGGTCTTCCGCGGTCTGACGGAGATCTTCCTGGAGGGCCAGACGCTCGGCCCGTTCCCGGAGGGCCTCCAGAAGGTCGCCAACGGCTTCCTGCCCGAGGTCGGTCCCGAGACGAACTACCACAATCTGACGCTGTTGCTCGGCCTCGCCCTCATCGCCTTCGTCGTCTTCCAGGAGGTCCGCGACCGCAAGCGGCAGCAGGAGTTCGCGCTGGAGGTCCTGCCGGCCAAGCTGTTCGCGCTCAAGCTGGTCGCGCTGGTCGCCGCCGTCCTCGTGGTCACGCTGCTGCTCGCCAGCTACAAGGGCGCCCCGATCGTGCTGCTGGTCCTGGGCGTGCTGCTGGTCGGCTTCGGCTACGTCATGCGCAACGCGATCATCGGCCGCCACATCTACGCCATCGGCGGCAACCTGCCCGCGGCCAAGCTGTCGGGCGTGAAGGACAAGAAGGTCACCTTCCTGGTCTTCCTGAACATGGGCATGCTCGCGGCCCTGGCGGGCCTGGTCTTCGCCGCCCGCTTCAACGCGGCCTCGCCCAAGGCGGGCCTGAACTTCGAGCTGGAGGCGATCGCGGCCTCGTTCATCGGCGGGGCGTCGATGAGCGGCGGCGTCGGCACGGTCCTCGGCGCGATCATCGGCGGTCTGGTCCTGGGCGTGCTGAACAACGGCATGAACCTCGTCGGCATCGGCACCGACTGGCAGCAGGTCATCAAGGGCCTGGTGCTGCTGGCGGCGGTCGGGTTCGACGTGTGGAACAAGCGCAGGGTCGGTTCGTAAGCCCTCCGGGCCCCGCCGGTCGGCGGGGCCCTTCCTTTCGCAGGAGCCGCACATGGAACTGAGCAGACGCACGGTCATCGCGGGCGCCGCCGCGGCGGGACTCGCCGCCGCCACCACGGCCGGCCCCGCACACGCCACGGGAGGCAGGAAGCCGGTGAAGGAACTCTTCGGGAAGCTCGCCGACGGGACGAAGGTCCACCGCTGGTCGCTGGAGAACGGCGGCACGCGGATGAAGGTCCTCTCCTACGGCGGCGTGGTGCAGTCCCTGGAGATCCCCGACCGGCGCGGCCGGTACGCGAACGTCTCGGCGGGCTTCGACAACCTCGACGACTACGTGGCCCGCAGCCCGCACTTCGGCGCGCTGATCGGCCGGTACGGCAACCGCATCGCCAAGGGCCGCTTCACCCTGGACGGCACGACGTACCAGCTCTCCGTCAACGACGGCGAGAACTCCCTGCACGGCGGCGCCCTCGGCTTCGACTACCGGGTGTGGGACGTCGAGCCGTTCACCGAGGGCTCCGACGTCGGCCTCCGCCTGCGCTACACCAGCGCCGACGGCGAGATGGGCTACCCGGGCACGCTGAAGACGAAGGTGACGTACACCCTGACCCGGCGGGGCGACTGGCGCATCGACTACGAGGCCACCACCGACAAGGCCACCGTCGTCAACCTCACCAGCCACGTCTACTGGAACCTGGCCGGTGAGGGCAGCGGCACGATCGAGGACCACGAGCTGTCGATCGCCGCCTCCCGCTTCACGCCCACCGACGCGGGCCTGATCCCCACCGGCGCGCTGGCGAAGGTCGCGGGCACCCCGTTCGACTTCCGCCGGGCCAAGCCGGTCGGCCGGGACATCCGCGCCGGGCACCCGCAACTGGTCCTGGCCAAGGGCTTCGACCACAACTGGGTGCTGGACAAGGGCATCACCGCCCGTCCCGAGCACATCGCCACCCTGCGCGACCCGTCCTCCGGCCGCACCCTGCGGATCGCCACCGACCAGCCGGGCCTTCAGTTCTACTCCGGCAACTTCCTCGACGGCACCCTGACCGGCCCCGGTGGCTCCGTCTACCGGCAGGGCGACGCCCTGTGCCTGGAGACCCAGCACTTCCCGGACTCCCCGAACCAGCCGTCGTTCCCCTCGACCGTGCTGCGTCCGGGGCAGACGTACCGTTCGACGACGGTGCACACGTTCGACGCCTGAGTCCCGGCCCGCACCGGCCGAACGGCCCGGCCTCCGCCCGTCGGGCGGGGGCCGGGCCGTTCACGCGCGGCGGCTCACCCGGGGGTCAGCCGCCACTGCTGGCAGGCGTTGTTCAGCCACGACCACTGCCGTACGTCCGCGGAGTCGGCGGTGGAGCAGTCGGCGACGTCGGCCACCTTGCCGGTGGCCTGGTTGACGATGCGGACGTGGCCGCCGTCCGTGGCCAGGAACCGGAACCGCTGGCAGGTGTTGTCCAGCCAGGACCACTGGCGCAGGTCGGCACCGTCGGCGGCCGAGCAGTCGGCGGTGTCCAGGACCTTGCCGGTGGCCACGTTGACCAGCCGGTGGGTGTCGTCGCCCAGATCCTCGACGCGCCACCGCTGGTTGGCTCCCCCGTTGCAGGTGTACTGCCGCACGTCGGCGCCGTCGGCGGCCGAGCCGCCGGTGACGTCGAGGCACTTGCCGCTGTTGCGGTTGACGACCGTGTACGCCGCGGAGGCGGAGGCGGGCTCGCCCGACGGCCCGGCCATGGCCGCCCCCAGCCGGGCGGGCGTGCCGAAGTTCGGCGTGCCGTCGGCGTTCCAGGTGAACTTCTGCGCCCGGGTGGTCCGGCCGTTGTCGCAGCCGTCCGAGACCGCGTCGTTGGCGTGGTAGACGATCCAGTTTTCGGTGCCGTCCGGCGAGGTGAAGAAGCCGTTGTGGCCCGGCCCGTACACCCCGCCCGCGTCGCTGCGCTGGAAGACGGGGGTGGACCTCTTGGTCCAGGAGGAGGCGGACGTCGGGCTGGAACCGGTCAGTTCCAGCCGGCCCAGCTTGTAGTCGGGCGTCCAGCAGCCGCTCGCCGAGTAGACCAGGAAGGTCCTGCCTCCTCGCTGGAGGATCTCCGGGCCCTCGTTGACCGGGGCACCCGAGCGTTCCCAGTCGTACGTCGGCGTGGAGATCGTGGAGAAGGAGGAGCTCACCGTGTACGGATTTGACATGCGCGCGGCAACGATGTTCTGCGTCCCGTTGTGCACGCTGCCGAAGAGGTGGAGCTGACCGTTGATGGTGGCCACGGTCGGGTCAAGCATCCAGGCGGAGTTGAGCTGCCCCCGGTAGGTGTAGGGCCCCAGCGGGTCGGACCCGGCGCTCTCCAGGACATGGCTGCGCTGCGTCGGGTTGTAGTCGGCCACGTTCTGCCCGGCGACGTAGTACAGGTACCAGCGGCCGCCCAGGAAGTGCAGTTCGGGGGCCCAGATGTTGCAGCAGCGCGAGGCGGCGTCGCCCCGCCACACCTGCACGCCGGGCGCGGTGGCGAGCCCGGCGAGGGTGGGCGCCTTGCGGATGGTGATGACGTCGGTCCAGCTCGTCGTCACCAGGTAGTAGTTGCCGTCGTGGTAGGCGATCCAGGGATCGGCGCCCTTGTGGGCCTTGACGGGGTTGGTGAAGGAGGCCGCGGTCGCGGAGGGCTGTCCCAGCGACAGGGCGAGCACCAGCGCGGCCAGCAGGGTCAGTAGGCGACGGGCCATCCGCTGCTCCAGTTCAGGAGATTGATGCCGAGCTTGGGCGTGCCGTTGTCGTTGCCGTCGTAGTAGTGGTAGACGATCAGGTCGCCGTCGACGTCGTTCATGATCGACTGTCCGCCGGGGCCGATGACACTCCCGTGCGACTCCAGGACGGGCGTGCCCCCGTTGTTCATCATCGACACGCCGTTCTTGTCGCGGTACGGGCCGGTGACGCTGGTGGCCCGGCCCACCTTGACCTTGTACGTCGAGCTGGTCCCGTTGCAGCAGGTGTCGTACGAGGCGAAGAGGTAGTAGTACCCGTTGCGCTTGACGATGAAGGGAGCCTCGACCGCCTTGGTGCCGGTCGGACGGGAGGCGAGCGAGTACCGCGTGGTGTCGGAGGCGAGCTGCTTCCCGGTGGACGGGTCGATCCGGATCATCTTGATCCCGGTCCACCAGCTGCCGAAGGACAGCCACCACTTGCCGTCGTCGTCGACGAAGAGGTTGGGGTCGATGGCGTTGTAGTCGCTGGAGGAGCTGGAGGTGTAGACGATGCCGTAGTCGGTCCAGCTGCCCGGCTTTCCGGTGGACGAACCGGCCAGCCCGATGGCCGAGGTGTTGGAGCCGAAGGACGAGACGGAGTAGTACATCAGGTACTTGCCGCCGTGGTACGAGATGTCGGGCGCCCACGCCTCGGGGACGGTGGAGTAGCGCGACCACCAGCTCGGCCGGGAGGCGAAGGCGTCGGCTCCGGCGGAGAAGGCGGTGCGGTCGGCCGAGGTCTTGTGGGCGATGCCGCCGCCGGTGGCGTAGAGCAGGTACTGCCCCGAGGAGGTGCGGATCATCGTCGGGTCGTGCGTGACCACGGACCCGGTGACCCGGCCCGGGTTCGGGTACGCGGAAGCGGTGCTCGGCAGCAGGGCGAGCACGGCGGCGGTCGGGAGGGCGAGGAAGGCGGTTCTCTTGCGGCTCATGCGGCTCATGGGGAGTCTTCCGTTCGTGATTTCGAACACTGGTCGCCACTTCGGACCGGGAACGTAGAATCGAACTTCTTGCGCGTCAACGGTCCGCGCAGCTTCAGCGGCCGATGGCTGAAAATCGCCCCTCCGCGCGCCTCCAGGACGACCCCGTCGCGGTCCCCCTCGTTGAAGGTGGTCCTCATGTGACCCGGGCGGGTTCCGCTGTGGACAATGGCCCCGCACAAGATCGACGCCGGCGCGCACCGCGGCGGAACAGGCAGGAGGAGGCGCTCCCTTGGCGCTCAGCAGACGTATCTTCGGCGGTCTCGCCGGCACCGCCGTCCTCGGCCTGGCACTCGGCGGCAGCAGCGGGGCCGCGCCCCGCTCCGGCGGCTTCCCCGCCGTGCCCACCGGTGAGCCGCCCGCCCCGCCGGCCGCGGACGGGGCGCGCCACGAGGTCCGGCTGGACGGGCACGCGCTGCTGGTCGACGGCCGGCGCCTGGCGCTGTGGCCCGGCGAGATGCACCCCTTCCGGCTGCCCAGTCCGTCGCTGTGGCGGGACGTGCTGGAGAAGATGCGCGCCTACGGCCACAACGCGGTGAGCGTCCCCGTCCCGTGGAACGTCCACTCCCCCGCGCCCGGCCGCCACGACTTCACCGGCGTGCGCGACCTGGACCTCTTCCTGCGGACCGCCGCCGCGTGCCGGCTGTACGTGATCCTGCGGCCCGGCCCCTACCTGGGCGCGGACCTGGACGCGGGCGGCCTGCCGGGCTGGCTGACCGCGGCCCGGGGCCGGGCGCGGACCACCGACCCGGCCTATCTGCGGCACGCCGACGCGTGGCTGGCCCGCGTCCACGCCATCGCCGTCCGGCACCTGTACACGTCCGGCCACGGCACGGTCCTGCTCTACCAGGTGGAGGACGCCTCCGGCACCGCCGACGCCGACGCCTACACCGCCCACCTGCGCGCCAGGGCCCGCGCCGACGGCATCGACGTCCCCCTGGTGAGCGGGTACGCCGGGGTCCCGGCGGCACACGGTGCCGCCGGGGTGCGGCGGCTCGCTCTGGCCCGCCTCGCCGAGGGGACCGCGCCGCCCGTCCCGCTGCCGGCGTTCGGCGGCACCTCCTGGGGCTGGCTGGCCGCGCCGGGTGCCCCCGCGTCATACGACCGCGGGGCGGCCCTGGACGCGGGGCGGCAGCCGGGCGAGGGGCTGGCCGCCACGCACCAGATCGGCCATCTTCTGCGGCACGTACCGGACTTCGCCCGGCTGGAGCCGGCGGCGCGGGTGCGCGCGGCCGACGAGCGGCTGGCCGTCTCCCACCTGGCCAACCCCGACACCGGCACCCATGTGTACGTGGTGCGCAACGACTCCGGCGCCGACGTCTCCTCGACGCTGCCGGGCACCGGTGTCGACCTGCCCGTCACCGTCCCGGCCGGTGACGCCCGACTGCTGGTCACGGGCCTGTCGCTGGGCGGGCGGCGGAAGCTCGCGTACTCCACCGCGCAGCCGATGGTGTTCCTGTCCACCGGACGGCGGGACATCGCCGTGTTCACCGGGGCGCGCGGCCGGATGGCGCACGTCGTGCTGGACTGCCCGGACGATCCGCGGCCGTACCTACTGGACGACGAGGCCGCGTGGGCGTACGACCGCGGCCGGCTGCATGTGACGGCGCCGCTCGGCGACGGCGGGCTGACCCGGGTGCGGATCGACGGCGGCGGCTCCGGCCGGCCCCTGCTGCTGCTCTTCGCCGACGACGCGACCTCGCTGCGGCTGTGGCCGTGCCAGACGCCGTCGGGCCCGCTCCTCGTGCAGGGCCCAACCCTGGTGCGGTCCGCCTTCGTGGAGGGCGGCACGGTCCGCCTCACCGGCGACATGACCGAGGAGAACGGACTGGAGGTGTGGGGGCCGCGCGGCGTCACGGGCGTGAGCTGGAACGGCACCGCGCTGCCCGTCCGCACCGGCCGCTCCGGCAGCCTGACGGCCCGGCGGCCGCTGCCCGGCGCGCCGCACGTGGTGCTGCCCGCGCTCGGCGGCTGGCGGCGCCGGACGGAGAACCCGGAGTCCGCCCCCGGCTTCGACGACTCGGACTGGACGGCGGCGACGCGGACCACGTCGTTCAGCACGACACCCGTGCCCGACGCCCAGCCCGTCCTCTTCGCCGACGACTACGGCTACCACTACGGCGACGTCTGGTACCGGGGCCGTCTGACCGGCGCGGCCGGCCTGACGTCGGTGTCCCTCGCCTACCGCACCGGCTCCGGCGGGCTGCTGATGGCCTGGCTGGACGGGGAGCCGCTCGGCACCCACCGGATGCCGCCGCCGGAGGAGAACCCGGCGGGGAAGGACACCTGGGCGGCGACGGCCCGCTTGCGCCTGCCGGCCGCGCTGCGCGAGCGGCTGCGGGACCGGCGGCGCGCCGCCCCCGTCCTGTCCGTCCTGGTCCGGCGGACCGCGCACGCCCAGGACGCCGCCGCCCGGGACACCCACAAGGCGGCGCGCGGCCTGACGGGCGCCTTCTTCCAGGGGGCGTCGCCGGAGGTGCGGTGGCGGCTGCGCGGCGCGAACGCCCCCGACCCCGTGCGCGGACCGCTCAACAACGGCGGCCTGTACGGCGAACGGCACGGCTGGCACCTGCCGGGGTACGACGACGGCGGCTGGGAGGAGGCCGGGTTCCCGCGCGGCGACCGGCGCCAGGGCGTGTGCTGGTACCGGACCGCGTTCCGGCTGTCCGTCCCCCGCGACGTCGACGCCTCGGTCGGCCTGGTCCTCGACGACGATCCCGGCCGCGCCTACCGCGTCCAGGTCTTCCTGAACGGCTGGAACATGGGCGAGTACGTCAACGACGCCGGGCCGCGGCAACCCGTCGCCCTGCCGAACGGCATCCTGCGCACCCGGGGCGCCAACACCCTCGCGCTGGCCGTCCTCGCCGACGGGACGACACCGAGCGGACCGGGCGAGGTGCGCCTCACGCTGCTGGGCGCGGCGGCGGGCGGGGTGCCGGTGACACCGGTGGACTCCCCCGGCCGGTGAGGCCCGGCCTGACGCGTGCCCGGTGGCGTCAGGCCAGGTCGCGCAGGGTCTCGCCGAGCACGGCCACCCCTTCGGTGATGACCCCGGGCGGGGTGGCCGCGTAGCCGAGGACGAGGCCGGGGCGGCCCGCCGTCTGCCGGTGCCACGACAGCGGCTGGCACTTCACGCCCCGGGCGAGCGCGGCGGCGGCCAGCTCCGTGTCGGGTACCTCGGGCGGGTAGGTGACCGTCAGGTGCAGGCCGGCCGCGGCGCCGTGCACGACCGCGCCCGGCAGGTGCGCGGCGAGGGCGGTGATCATGGCGTCGCGGCGCCGCCGGTGGCGCCCGCGCAGCAGCCGCAGATGCCGTTCCAGGGCGCCGGATTCCATCAGCCGGGCCAGCACCAGCTGCGGCAGCACGGCGTTGCCCAGGTCGGTGAAGCGCTTGGCCTCGGTCAGCGCCTCCCGGTGCCGGGGCGGCGGCACCATCCAGCCGATCCGCAGCGCGGGCGCGAGCAGCTTGGAGACGCTGCCCAGGTAGCAGACCCGGTCGGCCAGCAGCGCCCGCAGCGCGGGCACCGGCGGCCGGTCGTAGCGGTGCTCCGCGTCGTAGTCGTCCTCCAGGATCAGCCCGCCCTCCCGCGCCCAGCCCAGCAGCGCGCGGCGGCGCTCCCCGCTCGTCACGACGCCGGTGGGGAACTGGTGGGCGGGGGTGAGCAGCACCGCGCGGGCGCCGGTGGCCCGCAACGCGTCCACGCGCACACCGGCGTCGTCGACCGGTACGGGCGGGGTGGCCAGGCCCCCGTTGGCCAGATGCTGACGGGTCCCCAGCGAACCGGGGTCCTCCACCGCGACGCGGTCGACGCCGTCGGCCCGCAGCACGGGGTGCAGCAGGGTGAGGGCCTGCGCGGTGCCCGCGACGATCAGCAGCTCGTCCGGCTCCACCCGGATGCCCCGGCCGCGGGCCAGCCAGCCGGCGACGGCCCGGCGCAGCCGGGCATCGCCCCGGGGGTCGCCGTACCCGAGGTTCTCGGCGGACAGGTCGGCGAGCACCTCCCGTTCGGCGCGCAGCCAGGCCGTGCGGGGGAAGGCGGCGAGGTCGGGCCGGCCGGGGGTGAAGTCCACGCGGGCGGGGGCGGCGCGCAGCGCGTCGAAGACGGCGGCGTCCGGCACGCCCGCGAACAGCGGTGGGGACGCGGCCGGGCGGGTCGGCGCGGGGGAGGCGGGCGGCCGGGCGGGCGCGGGGACGACCGGTGCCGCGAGGACCACCGTGCCGCCGCGGCGGCGCCCCTGGACGTGCCCTTCCTCGGCGAGGCGCCGGTACGCCTCGGTCACCACCCCGCGCGAGACGCGCAGTTCCGCGGCGAGCACCCGGGTGGGCGGCAGCCTGCTGCCCACCGCGAGCCGGCCGTCGGCCACCGCCTGCCGCAGCCGCCGGGCCAGCCAGTCCGCCTTGCCTCCGGCGGGCGCGTCACGCGGGTCGAGCTGCAAGAAGTCGGAACCGGCGGCGACGACGCCCGTATCCCCCTCGTTCATCGGGCCCATGGTGCCATCGTCACGGGCGCCTGCGCGCCGCGGGGAGCGGGGGGCGGGCCGCGGGGACGAGAAAGCGGCCCCCGAGGTGAATCGGGGGCCGCTCAGGATGAGACACGACGCATCACGTCTGTCCCGTGCCCGGGAAAGCGGCCGATGCGGCGGCTTTCCCGGCCGGGGTCAGCGGTAGTCGGCCTTCTTGAGGAAGAGGTTGGCCTCGGAGACCTTGTCGGACTCGTCCACGTAGGTGAACTCGGTCTTCTTCTCCTCCTTGTAGTTCTCGGAGCAGTCGATGTTGTTGTTCGCCGACGACAGGATCGGGATGTCGATGACCTCGATGGTGTCGCAGCTCAGGACCTGCTGGTCGCCGCTGGCGAACTTCGACGAGTCGTCGTCGCTGGCGGAAGCCGTGCCGGCCACGCCACCGGTCAGGGCCAGCGCGGCGAAGGTGCAGGCGAGCGCCTTCTTGATAGCCATGTGTGGAGTCTCCTCTTGACTGGGGTTTGCTTCGAATGTCGAGGGCAAAAAGCTCGTCGAGAGCATCATGCATTCGACAGTGACGCCGCGGCCAGTTGGACACAGCCAGTTTTCGACTGCGCTCCCGGCGTGGCTATTCATGCAACGGAATCCCTACCCCGGGGGTGTTGCTCCGACAGAGTGAAACCACGTCACCGGGACTGGATGCGAGAACTGACGCCCCGGCTTTTTGGTTCCTTTGAGGGACCCTCGGCGGCGTGGCGCCGACAGGGCGGCAAAGCGGGGCGGTAGAGCGAGCGCGAGCCGAACGGCGGACCAGTCAGAAAAACGTACTCGGACATGAGTTGGCACGCCGGTCCGCTCACGGGGAAGGCGCTCCGGGATTCCGTCGTGCCGGGACATCCGGCGCACTATGATGCGGCCGCAGCAAGACGGGATCAGCGTAAACCTCTTGTCGTATCGCGGACTTGAGGTGGGAGCGGCAGGCCGGCCCTCGCGCTCGCCGTGCGCGATCCCTCGGCGCCCGTCACGGCGACCACTTCCGCGAACCGCACCCTACCCAGACAGGACCGAATGTGATTTCGAGCGCCCGCCTCGCCTTTGTCTCGCTGTGCGTGCTCCCCCTGGCGGCTCTGCACAGCGGAACTGCCCAAGCGCACGACGAGACCGAGCAGTATGCCGTGTACTACGTGAACAACACCCAGATCCTCTCCTGCCTGAACATCCAGGTACTCAATGTGCCGATCACGTCCCTCTCGCAAACCAGCATCGACTGCTCTAAAAATTACAAGGAGCAAGTAGCAACGACTGCGACGCGCCCATAGGGAGTTCATCCCTTTGGAGCAACACCGGCCGGACTCCGGTTTCGTTGTATGAGTAGTCGCGCCGACAATCGCGGTTGAGAATGAATCGTCAGCCGCAACCGCGTGGCCACCCCGAGCGCGGGTGCTGTCCCCCAGCGGGACACGCCTGCCTTGCATTGAATACAGCCCCACTCAAAAGGAGACCCCACAGATGGCTCTCAAGAAGGCGCTCGCCTGCACTTTCACCGCGCTGGCTCTCTCGGGCAGCGCCGCCGGCGCGGCCGTCGCCGCCGACGACGACGACCGGGCGAAGTTCGACAACAGCGCCCAGATCCTCAGCTGCGACACCATCGAGGTCATCGACATCCCGATCGTGTCGTCGGCGAACAACAACATCGACTGCTCCGAGAACGAGAAGAAGGTGGAGAAGACCCAGATCACCGTCGTGGACGACTCCGAGCAGCGGTCGCAGTCCAACGTCTTCGTCAAGTCGAAGAAGCACCACGACTACCGCTGACCCTGCTATCGGGAACAGCCCTCCTCGTCGGCACGTTTCGTGGACCTTGGACCCTCGCCGCTTCGGTGGCGAGGGTCCCCCGCGGTCCGAGCGGCCCCGGCCACAGCGCCGGGGCCGTTCTTTTTTCACCGTTCCTCTTTCACCGCGCGCCGAAGGCGAACTCGGGGGCGGTCGCGGTGAGGACGGCCGTTGTCGTCTCGGCCCGCCAGTGCGCGGACAGTTCCCCCGCGATCGTGCCCAGCAGCTCCGGCATCACCTCCGCGCCGCCGTCGTGCAGGGCCTCCGCCACCACCAGGATCCGGCGGGTGTGCGCGCCGACCGCCGAATGGCCGCTCTGCCGGTGGGTCCAGCGGCGGGCGTGCGCCCGTCCGGCGCAGTCGGCGAAGGTGATTTCGCCGGGCGCGGGGTGTTCGGTGCCGCCGCCGAAGGCGGTGTAGTGCTCGTCACCGCGGGCGGGGCGCACCTCCAGCAGGGGGCCGGTGACGCGATCGGCGTCCAGGGCCGCGACCGGAACGGCGTAAGCGGCCGAGACCGCGTTGCACAGGTCCACCACCGGATGGATCCGCGGCAGCGTCCCTTCCTTGCGCAGCCGCCGCAGCAGTGATTCCGAGGCGCACCGGTACTGCGTCGGCTTCAGCCCCATCCGCGAGAACGCCCGCCGCCAGGCCAGGACTTCGGGGAACTCGCTCTCGGTGGCGTCCGCCAGCCGGGCCAGGGCACGGGCGGTGTAACCGGTGGTGTCCGGCCCGGTGCCGGGGGCGGCGCCGACACCGGTGGCGTACAGGGCGCCGGCGGTGAGCCCGGGGTGGGCGGACCGGATGACGTCCGCGTGCCGGAAGATCATCGTCACGCCACCGCCAGCCGCACGCTCAGGGCGACGAAGCTGGCCGCGAACGCCCGGCGCAGCCCCGTCATCGCTCCCGGCCGGGCCGCCAGCCGGTCCCGTACGGCGGCGGCGCACAGGGCGTAGGCGGTGAAGACGACGAGCGTCAGCGCCATGAAGACGCCGCCGAGCCGGAGCATCGCGGCGACGGAGCCGGACGCGCCGGCGGGGACGAACTGGGGCAGGAACGCCACGAAGAACATCGTCGGCTTGGGGTTGAGCAGGTTGACCAGCACCGCGGAGACGATCACACGGGCCGCCGGACGCGGCTCCGCCTCGCCGTTCACCACCAGCGTGTCCTTGTCCCGCAGGGTCGCCCACGCCATGTACAGCAGGTAGCAGACGCCGAGGTACTTCACGGCCTCGTAGGCGACGGTGCCGGTGCGCAGCAGGGCGGCGAGGCCGCTGATGGTCGCCACGAGGTGCGGTACGGCGCCGAGGGTGCAGCCGAGCGCGGCGGCCACGCCCGCCCGGCGGCCGTGGGACAGGGCGGCGGCGAGCGTGTAGACCACGCCGGTGCCGGGGGTGACCACCACGACCAGGGTGGTCAGCAGGAAGGCGATACTCAAGGGGATCTCCGCGAGGTCGATGGTCCCCTCACCCTCCTGCGGCCATGGTCCCGCGGACAGAGCCAAAGCCCGCGGGAACCAGTGGGCCATATCCGGTGGGCCCTATCTACTGCGCCCACCGTGCCCTCTCCGTTCGGCCCTGTCCACCGGCCCCGCCGCCGGGGGCGGCCGCCCTCGGCGGCGGGGCCGCCGTTACGCCAGCCTGATGACGTTCCAGGACAGCGGCTCCAGGACGGCGGTGAGCCGGCCGTCCCGTACCTCGGTGCCCTCCACCGGGTGCGGCGTGACCCGTTCGGGGTCCGTCAGCGTGTTGCGGGCGTCGGGGTCGGCGTCGGCGAGGGCGCTGTGCTCCACGGCCCGGGTCAGGTCCAGCCCGTTGAGGGCCACCTCCAGCGGCAGGGCCTCGGTGCGGCTTCGGTTGACCGCGAAGACGGTGACCGTGCCGTCCTCGGCGCGGACGGCGGTGGCGTGCAGCAGGTCCGTCTCGCCGTACTTCTTCGTCTCGTACGTGGGCGAGTCCACCCGGACGTCGAGGACCTCCCCACGGCCGTACTTGGAGGCCTGGGCGAAGGGGAAGAACGTCGTCTGCCGCCAGGCCGGGCCGCCCGGCTCGGTCATGATCGGGGCGATGACGTTCACGAGCTGCGCCAGGCAGGCCACCGTCACCCGGTCCGCGTGGCGGAGGAGGGCGATGAGCAGGGAGCCGAAGACGACGGCGTCGGTGACGCTGTAGTTGTCCTCCAGCAGGCGCGGCGCCTCGGGCCAGTCCAGGGCGCTGACCTCGGCGTCGGTCCGCGACAGGTACCAGACGTTCCACTCGTCGAAGGAGAGGTTGATCTTCTTCTTGGACTTCAGGCGGGCGCCGATGTGGTCGCAGGTGGCGACGACGTTCTCGATGAACGACTCCATGTCCACGGCGGAGGCGAGGAAGGAGTCGACGTCGCCGTCGAGCGGCTCGTAGTAGGCGTGCAGGGAGATGTAGTCGACGAGGTCGTACGTCTCCTGGAGCACCTTCGCCTCCCACTCGGCGAAGGTGGGCATCGACTGGCCCGAGCTGCCGCAGGCGACCAGTTCCAGGCCCGGGTCGATCTGGCGCATGGCGCGGGCGGTCTCGGCGGCGAGCCGGCCGTACTCCTCGGCGGTCTTGTGACCGGTCTGCCAGGGGCCGTCCATCTCGTTGCCCAGGCACCACAGGCGGATGCCGAAGGGGTCCTTGTCGCCGTGCTCGATCCGCAGGTCCGACAGGGCCGTCCCCGAGGGGTGGTTGGCGTACTCCTGGAGTTCGAGGGCCTCGGCGACACCGCGGGTGCCCAGGTTGACCGCCATCATGGGCTCCGCCTGGGGGCCGATCTTCTTCAGGAAGGCGATGTACTCGGACAGGCCGAAGCGGTTGGTCTCGGTGGAGCGCCAGGCCAGGTCCAGGCGGCGGGGACGCTGGTCGACCGGGCCGACGGAGTCCTCCCACTTGTAGCCGGAGACGAAGTTGCCGCCGGGGTAGCGGATGGCGGTGACGCCGAGTTCGCGGACCAGTTCCAGGACGTCGGTGCGGATGCCGTCGGCGTCGGCGGCGGGGTGGCCGGGCTCGTAGACGCCGGTGTAGACGCAGCGGCCGAGGTGCTCCACGAAGGAGCCGAAGAGGCGGGGGTTGACCTCGGCGACGGTGAAGGCGGGGTCGAGGGTGAAGCGGGCGGGGCGGGACATGGGGTCCTTTCGGGAGCGGGGGGGTCAGCGGACGGCGGGCCAGCCGTCACGGCCCCAGGTCAGCGTGTTCAGGCCGAGCTTGGGCGTGCCGCCGTCCTCGGCGTCGTAGTAGTGGTAGGCGAGGCGGTCCCGGCCCTTGTCGCGGAAGACCGACTGGCCGCCGGTGCCGATGTACCGGCCGTGGCCGGCCAGAAGGAGGTCGCCGCCGCCTTCGAGCATCGGCGTGCCGGTGGAGTCGGTGTAGGGACCGGTCACCGAGGCCGACCTGCCGACCTTGATCTTGTACGTGGAGTTCACGCCGGAGCAGCAGGCGTCGTAGGAGGCGAACAGGTAGTAGTAGCGGCCGTGCTTGACGACGGCCGGGCCCTCGACGGCGTACGGCTCGTCCGGGCGGGTGGCCAGATGGTGGACGGGCGCGCCGTCGGCCGCCTTGCCGGTGCGCGGGTCCAGCTCGACCATGCGGATGCCCGTCCAGTACGAGCCGAAGGCCATCCACAGCTTGCCGTCCGCCTCGATCAGGGCGGGGTCGATGGCGTTGTAGGCGTCGGTCGTCTCGGAGGCGAAGACCTTGCCGTGGTCGGTCCAGGTGCCGGGCAGGCCCGAGCGGGAGGTGGCCACGCCGATCGCGGAGTGGTTGGTGCCCCAGGAGGAGACGGCGTAGTACAGCCAGTACCGGCCGTCCCGGTAGGAGATGTCGGGCGCCCAGGGGTCGCCGGTGTCGTTGTACTCGTACCACCAGGCGGGCGGCTCGGTGAAGGCGTTGCCCGCGTCCTCCCAGTGCCGGGTGTCCTGCGAGAGGCGGGCGCCGATCACGCCGCCCGTCGAGTAGGCGACGTAGCCGCCGGACTTCAGGCGGATGACCGTCGGGTCGTGGATGATCTGCTGCCCGGTGACCGGCTGCGGGTCGGGGTGGGCGGTGTCCGCCCGGGCCGTGGCCGGCAGCAGGGCGAGGACGGCCGTGGCGAGCACGGCGGCGAGCCGGATGCGCTTCATGTGCGGTTCTCTCCTCAGCGGGTCACTGGCCGGCCAGACCGGTGTGCGCGACACCCGCCACGATCTGGCGCTGGAAGAAGACGAAGACGATGATCAGCGGCAGGCCCGCCATGAGGCCGCCGGCCATGAGCTGGGCCCACTGGATGCCGTAGGAGTTCATGACGGTGGCGATGCCGTTCGGCATGGTCATCAGGTCGGGGTTGTTGGTCACCATGTACGGCCACAGGAAGTTGTTCCAGGAGCTGATGAAGGTGAAGATGCCGACCGCGGCGAGGGAGGGGCGGGACAGCGGCAGGATGATGGTGAAGAAGACCCGCCAGCGTCCGGCGCCGTCGATGAACGCGGCCTCCTCCAGCTCGCGCGGGATGCCCTGGAAGAACTTGTAGAGGATGTAGACCATCGCGGCGGGCGCGCACTGCGGCAGGATCATGCCCCAGTAGGTGTCGACCATCCCCATCTGCTGGACGGTGGTGAACAGGGGGACGCCGAGCACGGCCGGGGAGACCATGAGTCCCGCCATCACCAGGCCCATCAGGGCGCCCTTGCCGCGGAACTCGGTGCGGGCGAAGCCGTATCCGGCCAGCGCGCTCACCAGCATCACGACGGCCGTCACGCAGACGGAGACGACGAGGGAGTTCACGAACCAGTTGACGATGTTGCCGTTCTCGAACATGGCCGACCACGCCTGGCCGGTCCACTCCTTCGGCAGCCAGTGCGGCGGCACCTCGACCGCCTCGGTCTCCGCCTTCAGGGAGGTGAACAGCGCCCAGGCCAGCGGGGACAGGAACACCGCGGAGACGGCCACGCCGAGCAGGGTGAGCACGATCTGGCCGGGCGTCCAGGTCCGGCGGGGCTTGGTCCGCACCGGTGCTGCGGCGGTGGTCATCGGCCGCCCTCCTCACGGTTGCGCAGCAGCCACATCCGCCCGAGGGCGACGGCCGCGATGAGCACGAAGAAGATGATGGAGATCGCGGAGGCGTAGCCCACGCGGTAGCTGGTGAAGCCCTCTTCGAGGGTGTACTGCACGAAGGTGCGGGTCGATCCCTCCGGCCCCGGCCCGAAGTCCATCATCACCACGGCCTGGTCGAAGACCTGGAGCGAGGCGAGGATCTGGAGGGCGATGACGAGGCCGGTGATGTTGCGCAGCATCGGCAGGGTGATGTGGACCATGCGGTGCCAGGCGTTGGCGCCGTCCAGCTTGGCGGCCTCGTACAGGTGGGCGGGGATGCCCTGGAGCGCGGCGAGGTAGAGCAGGAAGCTGAAGCCGACCGTCCACCACAGGGTGGTGATGACGACCGCGAGCATCGCGTACGACTTGTCGGTCAGCCACGGCGTCTCCAGGCCGAAGACGTGGTTGATCATGCCGGTGCCGGGGTTGAACAGCCACTGCCACAGATTGCCCGCGACGGTGGACGGCAGCAGGAACGGCATGAAGAAGCACAGCCGCCACAGCCACTTGCCGCGTTCGATGTGGTGGGCGAGCATCGCCAGCAGGAAGGCCATGACGGTGATGCAGGGCACGACCAGCAGCGTGAAGTACGCGCTGTGGCCGAGCGCGTCCCACATCAGCGGGTCCTGAAGGGCCTCGCGGTAGTTGTCGAGGCCGACGAAGCTCGCGCCCTCGCCGGAGATGTTGGCGTCGGTGAAGCTGAGGTAGAGGCCGCGCAGCAGCGGCCAGATCACGAAGAGCGCGAACAGCGCGAGGAACGGGGCGACGAACCAGCCGCCGTGCTGGAAGCCCTGCCTGCGGCGGACGGTGGCGCTGTGCGCGGCGGTCTTCGCGCGCGCCGGGGCGATGACGGTCTGAGCGCTGGTCGTCATGCGAGGGCACCTCCCTGCGCGGCGGTCCGGCCGTCCATGGGGTTCTTGGAGGCGAGCAGCTCGGTGAGCGTGCTCTTCATCCGGCGGGCGGCGGCCTCGGGCCTGGCCGAGCCCATCGTCGAGGAGACGACGATCGGGCCGACGCGCTGGGCGAGGATGCCGGTGGAGCCGGCGAACCACACCTTGGGCTCGGTGGCCTGGTGGTCCATCGCCGTCACGTACTCGTTCTGCGGGCTGAGCTTCCGGTACGCGTCCGTGGACAGGGTCGGCGTGTAGGCCGGGATGTGTCCGCCGGCCGACCACTGCCGGGCGTGGGTGACGACGTAGGCGGCGAGCCGGTGGGCGGCGTCGTTGGCGGCGCCGCCGCGCCCGGCCTGGTGCGGCAGCACGAAGGCGTGCGACTCGGCGTGGGTGGCCTGCTTGCCGAAGACGGGCGGCAGCGGGGTGGCGCCGTAGTCCAGCTTGGCGGTCTCGAAGACCGGCACCGACCAGTTGCCCTCCCAGACGAAGGGGGAGCCGTTGACGAACTGCTCGGCGCCCGCCTGGCCGCCGAAGCCCGGGTGGGCGTACCCGTCGGTGATGTGCCGGCGCAGGAACTCCAGGACCTCGGTGGCCTTGCCGGTGTCGAAGGTGACCTCGGTGTGCGCGTCGTCGAACCAGGTGCCGCCGAGCTGGGTGTAGAAGGCGACGAAGAACCACCACTGGAAGTTCTGGTCGTTGTGCCAGAAGCCGAGGGTCTGCAGGCCCTTCCTGGTGGCCTTCTTCGCCTCCTTCAGCACGTCGAACCACTCCTCGGGCGAGGTCGCGGGCACCATCCGCCCGTCGGCGCCGAGCAGGCCCGCCTTCTTCAGCACGTCCCTGCGGTAGAAGCAGAGCTGGACGTGGATGTCGAGCGGCAGGGCGTAGAGCTCGCCGTCGATGACGGCGCGTTTCCACAGCTCGGGGTTGAAGTCCGCCTCGCGCACGCCGTACTTGGCGAGCAGGTCCACGTCCCAGGGGTCCAGGAGGCGGCCCGGCGAGAAGCCGGTGACGCGGCCCAGGTGCATGACGCCGAGGTCCGGCGCGCGGTTGCCCGCCGCCGCCATGGCGAGCTTGGTGTAGAAGGGGCTGCCCCACTGGAGGGTGGAGTCCTTCACGGCGATGTCCGGGTGGTCTTTACGGAAGGCGTCCAGCATCGCGATCATGTTGGCGCCGTCGCCGCCGCTGAAGAGGTTCCAGTAGCGCACCCGGGTGCGCGCGCCGGTGGCCAGCGCGTCGGCGCCCGTGCCCAGGGCCGCGAAGCCGAAACTGCCCGCGACCGCCAGGCCGCCCGCCGCGGCCAGAAGTTGCCTGCGATTGAGGCCAGGTCGTCCCATGCCCTGCCCATCTGTCGGAACGGTTGCTCGATGCGCTGGGGCGCTCACCGCGCTGCACGCGCCGGAAGCACCCACGGCGTTCGATATGTCGAATAACGCTCGTAACTTCGAACGGGACCGTAAGGTCGAAGGACGTGCACGTCAATGGGTTGCGCAGGACTTCGCACAGTCGTGATCGTTCTTCGTTGAACAACGGTCACCGGATCGCATGACGTGGGCAGTCCCGGGCGCGTACCCTCGGACCGGGCGCCGAGCGGCGGTGAGAAGGGGGACCCGATGGACAGGGCGGGCGCGCGCGACAGGGCGTCCCGGGTCGTCGCGGCCCTCCGGCGGGCCCGCACCGGCGCGGCCATGCGCGCGCTGGCCGACGAGCTCGCCACCGCCGTCCGCTCCCGTCCCCGGCAGCCGCGCGACGTGCGGGCCGTGTGCCGGGCGGTGTGCGAGGAGATGGCAGCGCGCCGCGGCGGACGGCCGGTGGACCTGCGCTTCGAACGGTTCCCCGACGAGATCGACGTGACCGGGCTGTGGGTGGAGTTCCAGGACTTCGACCTGATCATCGTCGAGGAACGGGCCGAGGCGGTGCAGCAGCTGGTGATCCTCGGACACGAGTTGTGGCACCTGCACGCCGGGCACGGCCACCGGTCCGGTGCCACGGCGGCACGGGCCCTGGCGGACCGGAGCCGCCGGCCGGACGCCGGGCTGGGCCCCGGCCTCTTCGCCGCGCTGGAGCAGGGCGGCACCCCCGTGGCGGCCCGCGACGGCTCCCGGGAGCGGGACGAGGCCGAGGCCGACGGCTTCGGCCACCTCCTGGCCACCGCCCTGCGGCGCCTTCCTCCCGCGTCCGACGGCGCCTGCCCCCTCGGCCCGGTCCAGCGTTCCCTGGGCTACCGCGGACGCGGAGGCGCGGCACGGTGACGCGGTGGCACGGCTCCCCGGGGCCGGTGGCGGCCGCCGTGGAGCGGGCGCTGGACGCGGCCGGGTTCCTGAGCGAGTTCTACACCACGTTCTGGTGGATCCCGGCGGCCGTCCTGGCCACCGCCCTCGCGATCAAACTCCCCACCATCATCCGGCTCTGGACGGATCCGCTGCTGCGCGCGGTCGGCGGCCTGCTCCTGCTGGCCTGCGCGGTCTTCGTGTTCGTCGCGCCCTCGACCATCGCCCTGGTCAACCGGGTCACGGGGGTGCCGAACATCTCGGCGCCGTGGGTGTACTCCCTGCTGACCGCGTTCTGCGGCCTGTGCCTGCTGCTGATCATCGCCTGGCGCAACGGCCTGTCCGACCGCTCGGCCGCCACCCGCCGCGCCCGGTGCTGGGTCGTCTCCGTCTACTCGGGGGTGATCGTCGCGCTGTGGGTGCTGTTCGCCCTCGCCGACGCCCCGGTCGAACGGCTGCGGGACCTGGACACGTACTACGCGCGCACCCCGTTCATGCGCGAGATGATCCTGCTCTACCTGCTCGCGCACACCACGGCCGTGCTGATCACCTTCAAGCTGATCCGGAACTGGATCCGCGCCGACGGGCTCGACGCCTGGCTGCGCTGGGGCCTGAAGTTCCTCGGCCTGGGCTACGCGATGAACCTGCTGTTCGACGCCGCCAAACTGACCGCCGTCGCCGCCCGCTGGACCGGCCACGACCTGGACTGGCTCAACGTGGACGTGGCCCCGCCGGTGGCCTGCCTGTCCGCCGTGCTGATCGCGGTCGGCTTCATCCTGCCCCACGCCGGCCAGTACCTGCACGAACGCTGGCGGGTCCGGCTCGCCCACCGCGAACTGCGGCCGCTGTACCTGCTGATGCGCTCGGTCAACGGCGAGGGCATCCCCGTCGTCCTGCGGGCCAGCCCCGAACTGCGCCTGACCCGCCGGGAGACGTTCATCCGCGACGTACTGCTGCCGCTGGCCCGCGGCATCGACGAGGATGTGCGCCGCCGCTCCCTGGACGCCGCCCTCGGCCTCGGCTACCCGCCGGAGAGGGCCAGGGCGCTCGCCTCCGCGGTGGCCATCCTGGACGCCGTCGACGCCCGGCTCGGCCCGCACGGGGGCGAGCGGGCGGGCGACCGCGACACCACGGAGCTGCTCCGGGAGATCGGCGCCGTCTCCCGGGCCCTGCGCCAGCCCGACGCCATCCGGGCGGTGCGCCTGCGCGCCGCCGCCCGGCAGGACGGCGTGACGGCCGCCGAGTGACACCGAAGGTGGCTCGGAGGCCTCCCGTCTTGGCATATTGCACAGGTGACCGCGCAACGGCCCGGCGAGCAGAGGGAGTACGGTGCGTACGAGGAGGGAGATGCGTCGGCTCGCCGACGTGCTCACCGACCCCATCCGGGTTCCGGTCCCCGCCGACCCGGAGGTCCTGTTCGAGGCGCTGGTCGCCTCCGTGAGCGCCTGGCGCGGCCGTGAGCTCGTCGTCCGCCGGGAGACCTTCCCGCCGCACACGGCCAGCGGGCTGTGGCTGGAGGGCGAGACGCGGGACATCGTGGTCGTCGACCGGCGGGCCGCCGTGTGGCACCAGATCGTGATCCTCTGCCATGAGGTGTGGCACATGAACCGACGCGGGCGGCAGGAGGCGCCGCCGGGCCCGCGCGCCGGGGACGCCCCCCGGCCGGTCGCGGCCCGCACCGACTTCAGCCTCGCCGAGGAACAGGAGGCCGACCGGTTCGGCATGCTGATGGGCCGCCGGCTGCGCACCTGGCTGGAGGCCACGGGCGACTCGGTGTACGCCGCCCGGGACGGCGGGGCCCAGGACCTCGCCGGTCGCATCGGCGCCGCCCTCAACTACCGCGGGACGCGCCGATGAGCAGTGTGAGCAGTGTGAGCAACTACGTCAGCTGCGCGGTGCTGTGGCTGTGCCTGATGGCGAAGGCACCGGACCTGCTGCGCCACCGCGGCGATCCGTATCTGCGCGCCATCTGCGCGGTGCTCGCCCTGGCCGGCCTGTGCTTCTTCCTCGGCGCCCCGCCGACGGTCGGCGCCGTCAACCGGCTCGGCGGCGTCCCCAATCTCGCCGCGCCCCTCACCTACGCCGCGATCACCGCCTACGGGGCGGCCTCCCAGGTGCTCGTCGTGTACTGGCGGGGCGGGCCGCACGTGCACCGCACCGCCCGCCGCTGGATCACCGCCTACACGCTGGTCGTCGTCGGCATCGCGGTGGCCTTCGCGCTGGGCGAGGCCCCCGTGGAGCGCCGCACCGACCTGGACACCTACTACGCGACCACGCCGTTCATCGGCCAAATGATCGTGCTGTACCTGGCCGCGCATCTCACCGCCGTCAGCGTCACCGCCGTCTCGTGCCTGCGCTGGGCCCGCCGGGTGCGCGGACGGCTGCGGGTGGGACTGACGGTGATGGCGGTCGGCGCGCTGTGCAACTCCGGGTACAGCGTGTCCAAGCTCGTCGCCGTGGCCGCCCGCTGGTCCGGGCACGACTGGGCGGTGCTCGGCACGAACGTGTCCCCGGCGGCCGCCGGGATGGGCGCGCTGATCACCGTCGTCGGCGTGCTGATCCCGCTGGTGGGGCCCTGGCTGACGGAGTGGCGGCGGTCCTGGCGGACCTATGTGCGCCTGGCGCCGCTGGAGCGCGAGCTGGACGACCTGCTCAGCCGCCGGTCGCTGCGCCTGCCCCGGCCGCGCCTGGCCTCCCCCACCACCTGGCTGATGTGGCGCCAGACCAGCATCCACAACGCGCTGGGCTATCTCGACGCCTCCCTCGACCGGGCCCTGTACGCCCGGACCCGGGAGGCCGCGCTGCGGGCGACGGGCGACGCGGAGCGGGCCGAGGCCACCGCGTGGGCGGCGGTCATCGCCTCGGCGGTCTGGGACACGGCCGAGCGGGAGCACACCCCGCCGTGTCCCGGCGGTCAGGGCCCTCTGGTGGAACGGGCGCCCGACCCGGCCGCGCTGGTGCGCATCGCCGACGCGCTGGCCACCTCCGAGCTCGTCGCGGCCGCCCGTACCCACGGCGGCACCACCCGGACGGGCGCGGCGTGAGCGGGGCAGCGGCCGGACGGAGCCGCCGGCCATGAGTCTCGTCGTCTACCTGGCGGCCGTCGTGTTCGGCCTGTCCTGCACCGTGCTGTTCCGCCGCCCGCGCACCGCCGTACGCGACCCGCTGACGCTGTCGACCTGCGCGGCGATCGTCCTCGGCTCCCTGGTCTTCGTCTGCTCGGCCCCCCTGACCCTGGACGTCGTCAACGAGATGACGGGCATCCCCAACTTCGGCGCGCCGCTGACCTACGGCATGCTCTCCGCGTACAGCTGCTCGCTGCTCGTCCTGCTGGTCAACTGGCGGGGCGGGCCCCGGGCGCGGGTCCGGCGCGCGGTCTGGCGGTGCGTGGCCGCCTACGGCGCGCTGATCGCCGCCGTGACCGTGCTGTTCGTGTGCGCGGACGCGGACACCGAGCGGCTCACCGACCTCGACACGTACTACGCGAACACCCCGTGCATGCGGGAGATGATCCTGCTGTACCTGCTCGGGCACAGCGCGGCGACCGTCGTGATGTGCGCCGTGTGCCTGAAGTGGGGCCGGGAGGTGACCGGCCTGCTGCGGACCGGGCTGCGTCTGATCCTCGCCGGGGCGCTGCTGGACGTGGTGGGGTTCCAGCTGACGAAGTACACGGCGATCGCGGCCCGTTGGGCCGGGGGCGACCTGGACTTCCTGTCCACGACCGTCGCGCCGCCCATGGCCTCGCTCGGCGCGCTGATCTGCTCCGCGGGGTTCGTCCTGCCGCGCGTGCTGCCGTCCGCCCTGGCCCACTGGCACGGGCTCGGCGACTACCGCAGGCTGGAGCCGCTGTGGTCGCTGCTGCGGTTCGCGCCGACCGCGCCCAAGCCGCCGGCCTCCTGGTGGCAGCTGCCCCAGGCGCGGCTGGAGTGGCGCGAGGTCTCCATCCACGACGCCCTGCTGGCGCTGGCCCCGTACTTCGACGACCGGGTCCGCGAGCGGGCGCGCGAGGCGGCCCTGCGGGCGGGGCGCGGGGCGCGCCAGGCCCGGCTCGCCGCGGAGGCGGCCATGCTCGCCGACGCCGCGCGGCGGGCCGCCGCCCAGGAGGAGCCGCCCGGCCCGCCGAGCACGTACCGCCTGCACGCCACCGAGGTGTCCGGTACGCGTGAACTCGTCGAGCTGGCTCAGGCGTTGGCGGAGGCGAACGCCGCCGGCGCCGGACGTGAAGGTACGGTGAAGGCCCCCCATGGCTGACACCCCCGTCCCGACCCGAGGAGACCCATGTCGCGTAGAGCTGTCGTCATCGGTGCCGGCCTGGCCGGCATGCTGGCCGCGGCGGCGCTGGCCACCGCCGTGGACGAGGTGGTCGTCCTGGAGCGCGACGAGCTGCCGGACGGGCCGGAGCACCGGCGGGGTCTGCCGCAGGGACGCCACGCCCACCTGCTGATGGCGGGAGGTCTGGCCGCCATGGAGGATCTCGTGCCGGGCGTGAGCATGCGCAAGCACCTGCTCGCCGCCGGGGCGCACGAGATCTCCCTCAACTCGGGGATGGTGGCCCTGTCCCCCGAGGGCTGGTTCCGGCGCTGGCGCCACGAGGGGCCCCGCATGATCACCTGTAGTCGCGCGCTGCTGGACTGGGTGGTCCGGGACGTGGTGACCTCCCGTACGGCGGTGGAGGTCCGCACGGGCCGGGTCCTCGGGCTGACCGGCACGCGCGGGCGGGTGGGCGGTGTCCGCGTCGCCTCCGCCGCCGGGGAGGAGGAGCTCGGCGGCGATCTCGTCGTCGACGCGAGCGGCCGGGGCTCGCGGGTGGTGAACTGGCTGGCCGGGCTCGGGCTGTCCGGCGTCCGCGAGCTGGTCGTCGACTCCGGCCTGGTCAACGCGACCCGCGTCTACCGGGTGCCGGACGGCGCCGAGCGGTTCCCGCTCACGATCGTGCAGGCCGACCCCTACGCCGGCCGGCCGGGCCGCAGCGGCATGGTGCTGCCCATCGAGGGCGACCGGTGGATGGTCAGCCTCGCCGGCACCCGGGGCGGGGAGCCGCCCGCCGACCCGGACGGCTTCCTCCGGTACACCCTCGACCTGCCCGACCCCATCGTGGGCCGGCTGATCTCCGGCGCCGAACCCCTCACGGACGTCCACGTCAGCCGCAGCACCCGCAACGTCCGGCGGTATGTGGAGAAGGTCCGGCACTGGCCGGAGGGGTTCGTCGTCCTCGGCGACGCGCTGGCCACCTTCAACCCCGCCTACGGGCAGGGCATGTCGGTGGCCGCGCTGGGCGCCCGCGTCCTCGCCCGGGAGCTGGGGCGCACCGGCCCGGCCGCGCCCGGCCTCGCCCGCCGGGTGCAGCGCGGGGCCGCCAGGCCGGTCGGCGCGGCCTGGGCCATGGCCGTCAGCCAGGACGTCCGCTACCCGGGGACCCGCGGGGGCCGGCCGGGCGTGGCGGAGCACGTCGTCGGCGCGTACACCCGCCGCCTGACGAGGGCGGCGACCGGCGGCTACGCCGCGGCCGCCGCCCTGTGGGACGTGACGAGCCTGCGCACGAGCCCGGCCCGCCTGCTGCGGCCGGACACCATGCTGGCCACGCTCGGCGGTCCCCCGCTGCCCCCGGCCGCCGAGCCCCCGCTGACCCCGGGCGAACGCAGGACGCTGCGCGCCCTGGACCGCACCGGGGCCTGAACCGGCCTTAGCCGGCGAACGCCGGCTGCGGCAGCCCCCGGCCCGCCCCCGGCACCACGAACACCGAGCCGGCGAGCGGGTGCGGCGCGGCCAGGCCCGTCCGGGCCGTGGTGATGTACAGGTCGGCCAGGTCCGCGCCGCCGAAGGCGCACGCCGTCACCCGGGGCACCGGCAGCTCGATCACCCGGTCGAGCTTGCCGTCCGGGGTGTAGCGGCGCACCGCCGCGCCCTCCCACAGGGCCACCCACACACAGCCGTCGGCGTCGACGGTGAGCCCGTCGGGGAAGCCGGCACCGTCCTCGATCCGCGCGAACGGGCGCCGGCCGGCGACCCGCCCCGCCTGGTGGGCCTCATGGTCCTCGTGGTCGAAGACGTCGATCCGCCCGGTCGGCGTGTCGACGTAGTACATCAGCCGCCCGTCCGGGCTCCAGCCGGTGCCGTTGCTCACCGTCACGTCGTCCAGGACGGCCTGCGCGGTCCCGTCGCCGGTGAGGCGGGTGAGGGTGCCGCCGCCGGGCGCCTCGTCGTAGCGCATGGTGCCGGCCCACAGGGAGCCGTCGGGGGCGACGGCGGCGTCGTTGCCCCGGCGGCCGGGGACCGGCTCGTGGCACAGCCAGCGGAAGGTGCCGTCCGGGTCGAGGAGGGCGACGCCGTCGCGCAGGTTGAGCACCAGTCCGCCGCCGGCGCGCGGCTTGGCGGCGCCCACGTGCTGCTCGGTGGCGCGCACCGTCCGGCGGCCGGTCGCCGGGTCGTAGGTGTGCACGCGGGAGCCCAGGATGTCGACCCAGATCAGCACCTCCCGCGCGGCGTCCCAGGTCGGTCCTTCGCCGAGGGCCGCCTCGGCCCGTACCGCCACGTCGTACCTCATGCCACGCTCCGGTGTCCGAGCCGCTCCGAGAGGTCGGCGGCGCCCTTGCCCGCCAGTTCCTCCAGCTCGGCGCGGCGTTCCTCGCTCCAGCGGATCATAGGCACCGAGATGGACAGGGCGGCGACGACCCGGCCGGTGCGGTCGCGGACCGGGGCGGCGACGCAGGAGACGTCCGGGTTGGACTCGCGGTTCTCCACCGCGATGCCGCGCTCGCGGATCTCGGCCAGGGCCTCGCGCAGGGCGACCGGGTCGGTGATGCTGTTCGGGGTCATCCCGGCCAGTTCGGCGTCGTCCGGGATGCGGGCGGCGAGCTCCTTCTCGGGCAGGGAGGCCAGCAGCATCTTGCCGACGGAGGTGCAGTGGGCGGGCAGCCGGCGCCCGGCCGCCGAGACCATCCGCACGGCGTGCGTGGAGTCCACCTTGGCGATGTAGATGACGTCGGTGTCCTCCAGGATGGCCACGTGCACGGTCTCGTCGCAGGTCTCGGCGACGATCCGGGCGACCTGCTGCCCCTCGGCGGCGAGGTCGAGCTGCTCGGCGTAGCGGGCGCCCAGCTGGTACGGCCGCACACCGAGCCGGTAGCGTCCGGGCTGGCTGGGCAGCGGCACGATGTACTTCCGGGCCGCGAGCGTGGTGACCAGCTCGTGCACGGTGGTGCGCGGCAACTGGAGCCGGCGCACGATGTCGGGGGCGGAGAGTGTGCCGTCCCCGTCGAGGAAGAGCTCCAGAATGTCCAGAGCCCGGGTCACGGCTGGTACGAGGCGTCCCACGACCGGCCCCCTCCCTATATGTCTCAGGCGCCTGGGTGGAGACATCCCGCTGTTCGAGATATCAACAGGCGATCGGCATGACGAACACAGGCTAGACACACTGGGCTGACACGGGCAATGGCCGGGATGCGCGACGATGGACGCATGCCGTCCGCGCCGCGCCCCTCCGGACCCTTCACCCCGGTCGACTTCCAGCTGGTGCTGCTGCGCCGCATGGCCGACTTCAACGCGGATCTGGTCGACCGGGCCCGGCGGGAGCTGGGCGCCTCGCGGACGGACATGCGCGAGGCCAACAAGCGGTGGCAGGCGATGGTCCGCTCCCGGCGCGGCCGCCCGGCCGCCGCGCCGCCCGGGTCCCCCGGGCCCGGCCGGACGAGGGTCGCCCTGGTCCGCTCGGTCCTCGGCGCGCCGGAGTCGGCGGACGCCCGCCGGATCGGCGACCTGGACTGCGAGGCCCTGCGGTGGCGGCTGCCGCTCTGGCCGGACCTGCGCTTCGAGGTGCTCGCCGGCCGGGACGGGGCGGTGTGGAACGAGTGGCTGGTGCGCGCGCCGGGCGCCCCGGCGCCGAGCCCGGCCACCGTGGAGGACCTCACGCCCTGGTCGTGCACGGTCGACGAGGTGGCCCGCGCCTTCCGGCCCGCCCGCCCGTCGCAGGGCACGGCCCCCACGCGCTGGGGACTGGCCTTCACCGCTCCGGACGCGCACGGCGTACGGCACGAGGTCGTCGCGGAGTTCACCTGGGGGCTGCTGCAACGGACCGCGGTGCGGGGGTAGCCGCCGGGATCGCCCGGGCCGCCGCCGGCCCCGCGTCCGGGCGCGCGACGCGGCTCCGGGGCGTGCCGGGCCCCGCGTCCGCGGCGCGTTCCGGACGGCGGGCGCCCCGGGGTCTTCGTCCCGGTCACGCCGGACCCCGCGTGCCGGGCCCGGCACGGTCCCGGCGCAAGGCCCTGTCAGGGAGTGTCCGGGTCCCAGTCCAGCAGGCGGACCTTGGCGACCGTGCGGACGTGGCGGCGCATGGCGGTGGCCGCCTGCCGGGGCTGCCGGGCGGCGACGGCCTCCAGGATGGCCCGGTGCTGGGCCAGGGAGCGGGCGGGGCGGCCGGGCTGGCGCAGCGACTCGGTGCGGCTCTCGGCGATCTGATGGGTTATCGAGCGCATGAACTCCGCCAGCAGGGCGCTGTGCGCCGCCGCCGTCACCGCCGCGTGGAACAGGCGGTCGCCCTCCGTCCCGGGGCCGCCCCGCTCGATCTCCTCGGCCATCAGGGCGAGCGCGGACCGCATCGCGCCGAGGTCGTCCTCCGTGCGGCGCTCGGCGGCCAGTTCGGCGAGTTTCGTCTCCAGCGCCTCGCGGGCCTCCAGGACGTCCGGGAGGCGCCGGCGGCGTTCGACCATCGTCTCGACCGGTTCGGCGTCCAGGCCGTCCCGGACGAGGTAGGTGCCGCCGCCGTGCCGCGCCTCCACCAGGCCCTGTACCTCCAGGACCACGATGGCCTGCTTCACCGAGGCCCGGCTCACCCCGAGCCGCTGGGCCAGGTCCCGTTCGGCCGGGAGCCGGTCACCCGCGCGCAGACCGCCCTCGGCGACGTACTGCCGCAGCCGCTCGATCACCTGCTCGTACAGGCGCTGCCTGGCCACGGGGCGCAGGGCGTCGGTCACCGATCCCCCCCTCCCGTCCTGTGGCCTCGTCCTGTGGCCTGGTCCGCTGGCTCGTCCGCCGGCGGGGAGCGTAACACCGGGCCCTCGGGTGGTTGAGGGGCTCGGCCACCCCGGCCACGCCCTCTTGACTCCGCCCCCGGCCCCGCCCACGCTGAGCAACCGACCGACCGTCCAAGTGGCTCAGCCACTCGACCAGTTCCGTGTGGTCGTCATCCGCCCGGCCACCCCTCACCCGCCAGCGACAGCCAAGGAGTACCCCGCGTGTCCTCACTCTTCCCGGCCCTGACCGGGCATCCGGCCGGCCGCCCCGCTCTCCGGTTCGGTGAACGCTCCCTGACCTATGCGGAACTCGCCGCCGCGGCCGGTGCCGTGGCCGCGCGGGTCCGGGGCGCGGACCGGGTCGCCGTCTGGGCCGCCCCCGCCCTGGAGACCGCCGTCGCCGTCGTGGGGGCGCTGCTCGCCGGGGTGGCCGCCGTGCCGCTCAACCCCAGGTCGGGCGAGAAGGAGCTGCGGCACATCCTGTCGGACAGCGCGCCCTCCCTGCTGCTGGCCGCCCCCGGTGACGAACTGCCCGCGGCCGTGGGGGACCTGGCGCGGGCCGACGTCGACGTGCGCGCCGCCGGGCCGCTGCCCGAGGAGCGGGCCGGGGACGGCGACCCGGCCCTGGTCGTCTACACCTCCGGCACCACCGGGCCGCCCAAGGGCGCGGTCCTGCCCCGCCGGGCCCTCGCCGCCACGCTGGACGCGCTCGCCGACGCCTGGCGGTGGACCGGCGACGACGTGCTGGTGCACGGGCTGCCGCTGTTCCACGTGCACGGGCTGGTGCTGGGCGTGCTCGGGCCGCTGCGGCGCGGCGGGTCCCTGCGGCATCTGGGCCGGTTCTCCCCCGAGGGCGTGGCCCGGGAGCTGAACGAGGGGGCGACCATGCTCTTCGGGGTGCCGACGATGTACCACCGGATCGCCGAAGCCCTGCCCGGCGACCCGGAGCTGGCCAAGGCGCTGGGCCGGGCGCGGCTGCTGGTGTCCGGGTCGGCCGCGCTGCCCGTGCACGACCACGAGCGGATCACCGCGGCGACGGGCCGGCGGGTGATCGAGCGGTACGGCATGACGGAGACGCTGATGAACACCAGCGTCCGGGCGGACGGGGAGCCGCGCGCCGGAACCGTCGGCGTGCCGCTGCCGGGTGTCGAGCTGCGGCTGGTGGAGGAGGACGGGGCGGAGGTGACGGCGTACGACGGGGAGACCGTCGGGGAGATCCAGGTGCGCGGGCCGAACCTGTTCACCGCGTATCTGAACCGGCCCGACGCCACCGCCGCCGCCTTCACCGCCGACGGCTTCTTCCGCACCGGCGACATGGCGGTGCGCGACCCGGACGGCTATGTCCGCATCGTCGGGCGCAAGGCCACCGACCTGATCAAGAGCGGCGGGTACAAGATCGGGGCGGGTGAGATCGAGAACGCGCTGCTCGAACACCCGGGGGTGCGGGAGGCCGCCGTCACCGGGGAGCCGGACGCCGACCTGGGTGAGCGGATCGTGGCGTGGGTGGTGCCCGCCGACCCGGCCGCCCCGCCCGGGCTGGCGGAGCTGGCCGGTCATGTGGCCCGCCGGCTGGCCCCGCACAAGCGTCCCCGGGTCGTCCGCCACCTCGACGTCCTGCCCCGCAACGACATGGGGAAGGTCATGAAGCGGGAACTGGGCCGTGGCTGAGCGGCTCTCCGCCCGCCGGGTCCTCGCCCTGGTCGCCGACGACTTCGCCGAACTGCCGTGTCCGGAGCGGGAGGACGGGCCCGACGGCCCGCTGGGCTGGCCGGGGTACGGCGCCGCCCGGGCCCGTGCCGCCGCCCGGACCGGCGAGCGGGAGTCGGTGGTCTGCGGCACCGGGACCGTCGGCGGCCCGGGAGGCACCCGGGCGGTGCTGATGGCGTTCGAGTTCGGCTTCCTCGGCGGCTCCCTGGGGCAGCGCACCGGCGACCGGCTCCGGGCCGCGTACACCTACGCCCGCGCGCACCGCCTGCCGGTCGTGCCGCTGGTGGCGACCGGCGGCAGCCGGATGCAGGAGGGCATGCCGGCCCTGACCCAGCTCCAGCGGGTGGCCCGGCAGACGGTGCTCACCCGGGAGGCCGGGCTGCCCCAGGTCGCGGTGGTGCGGGACCCGACGACCGGCGGCGGCTGGGCCACCCTCGGCGCGGGCGCCGACGTGGTGCTGGCGCTGCCGGGCGCCCAGGTCGGCTTCGCCGGGTCCCGGGTCCGGCCGCCGGACGCCGACCCGGCGGCGTACACGGCCGAGGAGCAGGTGGCGGCGGGGTCGGCGGACGCCGTCGTCCGCCCCGAGGAGCTGCGCGGCACGCTGGCGCGGTGGCTGCGGCTGCTGACGACCGGGTCGAGCGCCCCGGCGCCCGTGCCCGAGGCGCTGGGCGCGCCCGCCGCGCCCGCCGGGGGCTGGGAGGCGGTGCGGCGGGCCCGGGCCCCCGGGCGCCCCCGGGCCCGCGCCTATCTGGACGCCTACTTCACCGAGCGGGTCGCGGTCAGCGGCGACCGCTGCGGGGGCGCCGACCCGGAGGGGATGCTGTGCGGCTTCGGCACGCACGACGGGCGGACGGTCGCCTACGCCGCGCAGAGCGGGACGGCGACCCGGCCCGCCGGGTACCGCACCGCCGCCCGGCTGATCCGGCTCGCGGACCGGCTCGGCATTCCGGTGCTGACGCTGGTGGACACCCCGGGCGCGGCCAACGACGCGGCGGCGGAGCGGCAGGGGGTGGGTCCGGCGATCGCGGATCTGTTCGCCGCGGTGGCCTCCGCCCGTACGCCGGTCACCACCCTGGTGATCGGCGAGGGCGGGTCGGGCGGCGCGCTCGCGCTGGCGGCGCCCGGCAACACCTGGGCCACGCCGGACAGTTACTTCTCCGTCATCGCGCCCGAGCTGGCGGCGGCGATCCTGAAGCGCCCGCCGGAGGAGGTGGCGGCGACGGCGGACCAGCTCCGCCCGGCACCCGGGGATCTGGCCGAGCTGGGGGTGATCCGAACAGGCGATCACTTGTTCCCTGGAACAGGTGATCGTCACTCGTGAGGGTGCATGTGACGGGTGCGGCGCAGGATACTTACGGTGCGCGAGTGACGGGCTGCAGACCGTAGTTGACGCGCAGGTCCCACATTCACAGCACCATCGCAAGGAGTAGCACGATCATGAACCTTCTCACCGACGTCCTCGCCGGCCTCGTCCACTTCATCGGCTGGCTGGTCTGACGTCCCGCTCCGCGCACACGGCGGCGCCGCCTCCCCGTCCCAGGGAGGCGGCGCCGTCCGCGTCTCCCGGGGGTGCCTACCGCACCCCCACCGCCCGGACGATCTCCTGCGTCACCGCACCGCCCCGGTCGTCGCGGGCTAAGGCCCGCAGCGAGACGGATTCCGCGTCGCGCGGCACGTCCAGCGTGCCGCGCCAGGAGGCGTGTCCGCCGGTCAGCCGGACGGACCTCCAGGTCTCGCCGTCGTCGTACGACACCTGGAGCCGTCCGCCGCCGAGGGTCCCGGTGCCGGCCGCTCCCGCCGTGTACTCCGCGGCCAGCCCGATGCCGAGCCGGTGGCCGCCGCGCACCTCGCCCGCGAGGTCGGTGTCGACGTCGAAGGAGAGGTTGATCAGCGGCAGGGAGGTCCACCGGTCCTCGGGCGTGGCCGCCGACCGGAAGGTCCACTCGGCGTGGCCCGTCGTCGCCGTGCCCCAGCGGTCCGCGTCGAGCGCGGTGTCGGTGACGAGCCGGTACGTGTGCTCGCCGGCCGGCACGTCCTGGACGTAGGCGGTGGAATCGGCCGACCGGCCGAGGAGTTCGCCGTCCCGGTGGACCGCCGTGGTCTGGGACATGCCGCTGTCCTCGCTGTACACGTCGCCGAAGCCGGTGTGGTCCGGCCCCGAGTCGCCCCAGCCCGGCACGTTGAACCGCAGCGTGCCGCCCGAGCGCTGCTGCCCCCAGCCGAGCCCGGTGCCGAGGTAGGGGTGCCAGACGGGCCGGAACCAGTTCAGCTCCGCGCGCGTCCCGCCCTCGTACCGAGCCAGCCCGCGGCGCTGCTCCAGCGCGCCGCCGGCGAGGTCCACGGACTCGTACCACCGCTGACCGGCGCCGGCGGAGACGTACTCGGTGCGCTCGGCGGGGAAGCCGACGCGCTCCTTGAAGCCGATGGCGAGGGGGAAGGTGTCGGTGACCGAGTACCGGAACTCGCCGCCGGCGGCCGGTTCGGCCGCGTGGTACTTCGTGTCCAGGACGGCGAGACCGCGCTTGCCCGGACGGTAGGTCAGGTCCCGGTCGGGGACCGCGCCGGGGTGCCCCTCGGACAGGTCGTACACGTACGGGGTGTCGCGCGTGCCGGTCATGTCGACCCGGCCGGCCTCGCGCAGCCGGGCCGCGTCGGCGGCGTTCACGGTCGCGATGGTCAGCGGCCGGTCGGCGTTGTCGTCCGTGCCCCACCACGCCATCAGCCGGCCGGGCGCGTCGTCCGTCACGAACAGCGCCTTCGCGCCCGCGTCCTGGGCGGCCCGGGCGAGGGCGGCCGGGTCGGTGCCGTCGGTGAGCCGGGCGAGGACCGCCTTGCCCCGCGCACCGGTGACCGGCCCGTCCCCGGCGTCGACCAGCGGCAGCCGGGTGCGGCCCTCGGCCAGGGTGCCGCCCGGCTGGACGGTCGCCTCACCGACGCCCTTGACCTCCAGCAGCGGCTTGCCGAGCCGCCACACGGTCCGGTACTCGAAGCCGCCCTGCCTCACCTCGGGTGTCGGCGCGGCGAAGACGCTGTCGTACGTCAGGGGCACCTGCACGGCCTCGAACAGGTCCGCGCCGTTCGCCGTCCGGTCGTACTCCATCAGCAGTTGCCGCGTCTCGGTGCGCCGGGCGGTCTCGGCCTCGATCTCGCGCAGCGCGCGGCCGTCCAGGGTCACCTCCCGGTCGCGGTCCAGGGTGATCTCCGGCGCGGCGAGGAAGCCGAGGCCGAGCGAGTCCGGGCCGTGGCTGCCGCGCACGTCGAGGAAGGAGGCCAGGCTGTAGGTGCCCGGCGCCAGGCGGAGTCTCAGGGTGCCGGAGTCGCCGACGTGGGCGGGGACGGGGTCGGCGCCCTGGGCGAGCCTCTGCACGGTGAGGCCGGCGGCGGTGGCCGCGCCGTCGCGGTCCTTGACGCGGACGGTGAGCGTGTACCGCTCCTCCTCCTTCACCAGCCCGAAGGCGGTGTGCGCGACGGGGGTGCCGCCCGCGGAGGCGACGATCCGCCCACTGGTCAGCCCCACCGGCGCCCCGGTGCCGTCCCCGGTGACCGTGGTGGCGGCGGTGCCGTGCGCGGGCACGGTGAGGGTGGTGTCGGCGAGCGTGACGACCCCCTCCGGGGCGCCCCGCACCGCCAGGCTCACCTCCACGTCCCGGCCGGAGTGGTTGGTGTAGGTCACCGTCCGGGTGACGGGCTCGTTCGCCTCGTAGGGCCAGGAGAAGAAGCCGAGGTCGGCGCTGCCGGTGGCGGTGACGTCCGCGCCGATCGCGCCGGGGACGCTGACCCGGCCCGCGCCGAGGGTGTAGGCGGAGGCGCCGAGCGGCTTCGACGTCGACATCAGCGCGTCCTTCAGCTGCGCGCCGGTCCACTCGGGGTGCTTCTCGGCGAGCAGGGCGGCCACCCCGGCGACGTGCGGCGCCGCCATCGACGTACCGTCCATGGAGGTGTACGCGCCGCTGCCCTCGGTGAGGGTGGAGCGGGCGGCGAGGATGCCGACGCCGGGCGCCGACAGGTCGGGCTTGAGGGCGTTGTCGCCGAGGCGGGGCCCGGCGCTGGTGAAGTAGGCGGCCTCGTCGGCGGCGTCCACCGCGCCGACGGTCAGGGCGGCGTCGGCGGCGCCGGGCGAGCCGATGGAGGAGGGCGCGCCGGTGTTCCCGGCGGCGACGACGAAGAGCGCGCCCGTCTCGCGGGAGAGCGTGTTCACGGCCCGCGCCATCGGGTCGGTGCCGTCGCTCGCCTCGGACGAGCCCAGGCTCATCGAGACGACGTCGGCCTTCACCTCCCGCGCGGCCCACTCCATGCCGGCGATGATCTGCGACTCGCTGCCCGAGCCCTGGTCGCTGAGCACCTTGCCGACGGCGAGCCGGGCGCCGGGCGCGACCCCCCGCTCCGTGCCGCCGGAGGCGGCGCCGCTGCCGCCGACGGTGGAGGCCACGTGCGTACCGTGGCCGTTGCGGTCGGCGACCTCCTCGCCCTCGATGAAGCTGCGGGACTCGGCCACCCGCCCGGCCAGGTCGGGGTGGTCCGCGTCGACGCCGGTGTCCAGCACGGCCACGGTGACGCCCTTGCCGGTCAGCCCGGCCTCCCACGCCCGCTCCGTCCCGATCCGGGCGTTGCTCTCGGCCATCCGCGCGGTGACCCGCCCGTCCAGCCACACCCCGTCGATGCCGTCCCGCCGGGTGAACGCCCGCCAGAACTCCCGCCCCTTGTCCGCCCGGACGGCGGCCCCGCGCACGCTGGGCAGCGCCCGCGTCCGCTCGGCCCCGCGCGGAGTGAGGGCCGGGGCGCCCTCGTCGTACGTCACGATCAGCGGCAGCTCGCCGGTGCGGGCATCGGCGAGTCCCTGCTCCATCAGCGCACCGACGTCGAACAGCCGCTCGTCCAGCGTCCCGGCCCGCAGATGGGGCAGGGCCTCGTCCGGTACGACGCTGAGGCGGCCGCCGGCCTCCCGGGTGCGGACGGCCCCGGTGGCTCCCTCGGGCCGCTCGACCGTGACCGTCCTCTTCCCGCCGCCGAGGTCGGTCACGGTGACGCGGTCACCGGTGACCAGGGTGACGGTGTGCGCGGCGGACGGCGTGCCGCTCATACCGGCGGGTTCCTCCCGGGCCGCCGCCGGGGTCACCGGCAACAGGCCGGCCAGCAGCCCGGCCGACAGGAGGGCCGCTCTGCGCCCGACTGGTCCTCTGCTCATCCACGCCTCTCTTCGTCATGTGCTGCGAAGAGTCTCAGGGGAGGGCGGGACAAGGGAGTTGAGCGGTGCTGGCGGATTGGCGCCCTGGCGGGTTCCCGCCACCACACCGGGGGCCGGCCGATCGAACACGGGGGCGGCGGCAGGCGCCGTCCGCCACTACGGCATCGACACGGCGACACCGCTCGCCCCCTCGCCGGGGCCGCCCGGGCCCTGTGGCGGCCCCCCATTCAGCGGCCCCCCGCCCGGCCCCCTCCAGAGGGCACCCGTCCGCTCGCCCCCGCACGATGCCAGGGAGGCCGCCCACCGGGCGGCCCGCACGGTCCGCGCTCTCGGGAGGATCTGCCATGACCGCCAGTCTGGAGCAGCTGCGCCGCTGCCACTTCGCCGTCGACCTGGGAGCGGCGCGGACACGGGTGTACGTGAAGGGCGCCGGACTCGTCGTCGACCAGCCGTCGGCCGCCGCGGTCAACACCCGAACCGGCGCGCTGATCGCGGTCGGCGAACTGGCGGAGAAGATGACGGGCCGGACCCCCGACTTCATCCGGGTCGTGCGGCCCGTCTCCGGCGGCACGGTCGTCGACATCGAGATGGCCCAGCGCATGCTGCGCCACCTGCTCGGTGACAAGATCCGCCGTTCCCTGCGCCGCAAGCCCCGGCTGCGCGCCGCCGCCTGCACCCCGCACGACGCCGACCCGCTGGCCCGGCGCGCCGCGGTGGAGACCCTCGTCGGGCTCGGCGCCCGCCGGGTGGAACTGGTGGACATCCTCATCGCCGCGGCCGTGGGCTGCGGGCTGCCCGTGGAGCAGCCGGAGGCCACCATGATCATGGTGTGCGGGGCGCACGCCACACAGGTGGCCGTGCTCTCCCTGGGCTCCATCGTGACCGCCGAGCGCATCCCGGTCGGCGGCGAGGCCGTCGACCACGCGATCGTGCAACACCTGCGCCACGCGCACGAGCTGATGCTGCCGAGCCAGTCGGTACGGCCGCTGCAACTGGCCCTGTCCGGCAACGGGCTCACCCCGAACGGCCCGTCCTCCACCGAGATCCACGGCCGGGACGTGGCGACCGGCCTCGCGCGCAGCGTCCAGGTCGACACCGCCGCCGTCCGGGACGCCATCCAGACGCCGCTGACGACCGTGCTCGACGGCATCGGCAAGGTGCTGCGGGACTGCCCGCCCGATCTGGTCGCCGACCTCGCCGACCGGGGGATCATGATGGTCGGCGGCAGCGCTCTGCTCCCCGGCTTCGACCAGATGCTGCGCCAGGCGACCGGAATGCCCGTGCACATCGCCGAACGGCCCGACATCTGCGCCGTCCAGGGACTGGGCACCATGCTGGAGGGCGGGATCGAGCCGCTGGCGCTGGACCCGCTGGCCGGCTGAACCCGCGTACCGCCCCGGCATGACCGACGCCCCGCGCGCCCGGCTCGCGCTCCTGCTCGAAGCCGTCCTCGGGGTCGGCACCGACCTCGATCCGCGCGGCACCCTGCAACGCCTGGTGGACGGCGCCGCCGAGCTGACCGGTGCCGCCCACGCCTGGCTGAGCACCACCGGCCCCGAGCCGGACGCCCTGGCCCGGATCCGCTCCCCGGCCGGCCCGCCCGGCGCCCCGGACACACCGCACCGCCTGCGGGTGCCGATCCACGTGGAGGGCGAGGAGTTCGGCGCGCTGCACCTGGCGGGCCGGGCCGGCGGCGGCCCGTTCACCGCCGGAGACGAGCGGGTGCTGCGGATCCTGGCGGCCCAGGCCGGCATCGCCATCGGCAACGCCCGGCTGTACGAGACGGCCCGGCAGCGGGAGCGGTGGATCGCGGGCGCGGCGGCCGTCACCACCGCGCTGCTCACCGGGGACACCGCCGGGGACGCGCTGACGACGGTCGCCGAACGGGCCCGGCTGCTCGCGGACGCCGCCGCGGGCGTCGTCCTTCAGCCGACCGGGGAGGGCGGCATGGAGATCGTGGCGGTGTCGGCACCGGACGACCCGGGCGGGCTGGCCGGCGCGACGATCCCGCCGGGCAGCCCGGTGCTGGAGCAACTCCTCGGCGGCCGGCCGGTGTTCGTCGAGGACGCGGCGACCGACCCCCGGATGACGACTCCGGTGCGGCACCGGTTCGGGCCCAGCATGATGCTGCCGCTGTGGGCCGGGGGACGGCTGATCGGCACGCTCGCGCTGCCGCGCCGGCGCGGCGACCGCCCGTACACCGGTGTCGAACGCGCGCTGGCGGTGCAGTTCGCCTCCCAGGCCGCTGTCGCGCTGGTCCTGGCCCGCGCCCGGCGGGGCCGCGAACGCCTCGCGGTCTACGAGGACCGCGACCGCATCGCCCGCGACCTGCACGATCTGGTGGTCCAGCGGCTGTTCGCCACCGGCCTCATGCTGGAGTCCACGCTGCGCCGCCCCGGCGCCGGTGACGTCGAGGAGCTGGTGGGCCAAGCCGTGGACGATCTGCGGGCCACGGTCCGGGAGGTCCGTACGGCGATCCACGCGCTGCACCGGCATCCCCGGCCCGGGGACTTCGGGGCGCGCCCCGCGGCGGAAGGCCCCGCCGCGGCGGCCGCCGTCCGGGACCGGGTGCTGCGCGAGACGGCGGCCGCCGCGGCGCTGCTCGGCTTCGCGCCGTCCACGCGCTTCACCGGCCCCGTCGACAGCCGCGTGCCGGGCCCGGTCGCGGACCGGCTGCTCGCCGCCCTGCGCCGCGCCCTGACCGCCGCGTGCCGGCGCCGCGGTGTCGGGCGGGTCGAGGTCACCGTCGACGCCACCGCCGCCCTCCCGGACGGGCGGGACGCGGTACGGCTGACGGTCCACGACGACGGCGAGGCGGACGGCGCGGACGGCGAAGACGGCCGCGGGACCACGGTCACCTGGGAGTGCGCGGTGTGACCGGCGGCCGCCGTGCCCGGCGCGGCCGCCGCCCGCTCACCGCGCGAACCAGCACCGTACGGTCGTGCCGTCCGGGCCGGCGTGCACGCGGACCAGATCCGAGACCAGGTTGACCAGCAGCAGTCCGCGCCCGCCGCGCTGGTCGCGGCCGGCGGGCCGGCGACCGGCCAGCGGGTCGGTCAGCCGTCCCCGGTCGCGGACCTCGCAGATCACGTACCCGTCCTCGTCCCACACCCGCAGCGTGCCCGTGCCGCCGCCGTGGACCACGCTGTTGGTGACCAGCTCGGCCGAGACCAGGGCCAGGTCGTCCAGCCGGACGCCGGTCAGGCCCAGCCGCGCGCCCTCGCCGGTGGCCGCGTGGCGGGCCTGGGAGAGCGAGTCGGCGTCGAAGGCGAAGGACAGCGCCCGCGCGGGCGGCGGCAGCGGCTCGTTGTAGCGGGCGACGATGTCGTCGGGGGCGTAGGCGCCGCTGCCCCGCTCCGGGCCGGGCCCGGCGGGGATGACGGTGGGGTGGGTGGCGTAGGCGTCGGCGAGGACCCGCTCGTCGAGGCGGTGCGCGTCGTACGGGCACAGGATGGTCACCGCGCGGCCCTGGAAGGCGGCGTTGATGAGGGCCTCGTGCTGGACGCAGGCCGGGTACTCGGTCTCCGTGCGGCCGGCCCAGATCGGCTCCCCGATGATCCGTACCCGCCGGCCCTCCGGCTGGGTGTCGGCGAAGGCCCGCAGCACTCCGGGGATGATCCGCCCGGGGTTGCGCCCGGCCTCCCGCATGTCGAGCATGCGCACGCCGTCGGCGGCGTCGCCCAGCGCGTCGCGGATCAGCGCGAGCCGCTCGCCGGGTACGGCGACCGCCACCGGCTCCCCGGCGGCCAGCCCCTCGCGCAGGAAGGGGACGGTGCCCCGGAGGTATTCCTCGTCGTCGCGGTAGAACAGGGCGGGGTGGACGAACGGATCGACGGGTTCCGGGGCGCCGGAGAGTGAGGCGGTCCCGGGAGCCCGGGAAGGCTCGGCGGGCTCGATGGGCTCGGCCACGGCACTCATGACTTCGACACCTCGATCGCCGACTGGCCGGGCCAGAACAGCTCCAGCACCCGTTGCGCGACATGCGGCGGCCGGTGCAGGACGAACCGCGCGCCGGCCGGAAGCCGCCGAGCGGCCGCCACCAGGGCCCCGACACCGGCGACATCGACGAACGTCACGCCGGACAGCTCCAGGTAGTACACATCCTCACCCTCAAGCACCGCCTGTTCCAGCGCGTGTTCCCATATACCGCGCGTCGACAGGCCCACCTCGCCCGCCATCCGTACGCCCGCGCGTCCGGTCAGCGGGGACACCGTCAGGCCCGGTGCCGCCGCGACGGCCCCGGACGGCGCCTCGTGCTGAGTGCCCACCTTGGTCTCTCCCATGCTCCCCGACCAGGCGCCCCTACCCGCTTCCGCGCCGTTCACACCTGCCGATCCCGCCAGTTCTCCCGGCGGGTGCCGCTCCCCCGCCAGGGGCGGGCCATCCCCCCGTCGAGCCGGTCCCCCGGGCGGGCGCCCTACCCCGCGAAGGGCGGGCCATTCCCCGCCGAGGGTGTACTCCTCCGTACGGCGGGCAGGCGCACTCCCGACGGGGGCAAGGGACGTTGTGAAGGTCCGCCGAGGACCGACGAAGGACCGACAAGGCGGTGACATGACCTCAGCGGCACCACCGCGTCTGGCGGGAAGGCTGACCACCCTGGTGATCGAGGCCCGCGTGGACGGGGACCTGGCCCTGCTCGCGCCGCGGGGCGAGCTCGTACACGGCTGCGCGGACACCCTGGCCGAGACCCTGGCCCGGCTGCCCGCCGGCATCGGGCGGGTCGACCTGGACATGGCGGGCGTGGCCTTCATGGACACGGCCGGACTTCAGTTCCTGGACGTGCTCAACGACTACAGCCACCGGCGCGCCGTGCCGGTGACGGCGACGAACTGGAACGGCCAGCCGCGCCGCATCCTGGAACTGGCCGGCCTGGACACCACCGACCCCCTGCGCTCCACGGCCCACCGGCCACCATGCCCGCGGCCCGGCCCCGAACTCGCGGGCATCCCGGCACCGGCCCGCTCCGCGGTGGCGCTGGAGCGCTCCGAGCGGCTGCACGACCTCCAGGCGGAGGTGGAGCAGCTCCGGCACGCGATCGCCTCCCGCCCGGTCATCGACCAGGCCCGCGGCATCCTCATGGCCACCCACGGCTGCACCTCCGACGAGGCGTGGCACCTGCTGCGCGAGACGTCCCAGCTCTCCAACACCAAGTTGCGCGCGGTCGCCGCGGCGATCACCTCCAGCGCCGGGAACGGCGGCCCGCCCCCGCCCGCGGCGCTGCGCGCGGCCCTGCGGACGGCACTGGCCCGCCTGCGCCGCTGACGGTCCCCTGCCCGGCGGCCCGTCGCGGGTGCCGGTTTGCGCGGGAGGGCGGCGGGTACTCGGCGGCGGCCCCGGCCGGGTGGCCCGGCCGGGCCTACCGGCACACCGCCGCCGAGGAGATTCCCTATGGGCTTCAACCCCCTCGAACACCAAGGCATCCCCCTGGAGCGCCAGCTGCGCAACTGGCGTGAGCTGAACGTGGAACCGGTCGACCCCGACCACGGCGACCCGTACACCAAGTGCCGGGTCATCACGATGAACGGCATCGAGGTCGAGGCGATCCTCTTCAGCCACCAGTTCGCCCGCCACTGTCCCGACCCCGAGGTCAAACGGCAGCTCGCGCAGGTGCGGTACATCGAGCACCAGCAGCAGAAGGCCGTCAACTGGCTGCTTCCCGGCCTCGCCTCCGTGCTGGAGACCACCATCGCCTACGAGCAGGTGGCGGTCGACCTCACCGGCTGGGTCGCGCGCCACGAGCCCGACCCCTATCTGAGGCAGGCGTACGAGTTCGGCGTCCTGGAGGACTTCGACCACCTGTACCGGTACGCCAACCTGTACGAGATGATCGAGCACCGCAAGGCGGAGTCGATCGTCGACGGCCTGACCGAGGTGATGCCGGGCCGGCCCACCAAGTTCCACCACCGCGACCCGGTCGACAACGTGCGCGAGCCCTACGACCGCACGAAGACCGACCCCATCTCCAAGCTGCACGCGCTGACCATCATGTCGGCGGAGCAGCAGACCATGAACTTCTACATGAACGTCGGCCCCCAGTACATGGAGCCGATCGCCCGCCAGCTCTACCAGGAGATCGGGCTCATCGAGGAGGAGCACGTCACGCACTACGAGTCGCTGGTCGACCCGGGCGAGACCTGGTGGGAGCAGCTCGTCAACCACGAGTACAACGAGTGCTACCTGTACCACTCCTTCATGGAGCAGGAGTCCGACCCGAAGGTGAAGGCGGTCTGGGAGCTCCATCTGAACATGGAGCTGGAACACCTGCGCATCGCCTGCGACCTGATGCGCCGCCACGACGGCCGCGAACCGGCGGAGATCCTCGCCCCCGAGCTGCCGAACGTCCTCACCTTCGAGGAGAACAAGCAGTTCGTCCGCAACCTGCTGGACACCCAGATGGACCTGACCACCCTCGGCACCGGCTATGTCCGCGACGCCCACGAGCGGTTCGAGAGGATGCAGGAACAGATCCACGGCGGCGAGGAACCCCCGAGCGAGCGGGTGATGGCCCAGCACCGGGAGATGTTCGGCCGCGAGTACCGCCTGGAGACCGAGGGCCCGCACCCCGACGTGGCTTCCCGGGAGAAGGACTGACATGGCCGGCATCACCGCGAGCGACGCCGACGTCGTCGCCCTCCTCATGCGCCAGCACGGCGACATCCGCAACCTCTTCGACGAGGTGGAGCGGTCCAGCGGCGACGAGCGCCGGGCCGCCTTCCGCCGCCTGGTCCAGCTCCTCGCCGTGCACGAGACGGCCGAGGAGGAGGTGGTCCACCCCTTCACCCGCGCGTCCGTGCCGGACGGCGGGCGGATCGTGGACGACCGGCTGGCGGAGGAACGCGAGGCCAAGGAGGTCCTGGCCCGGCTGGACGGCATGGACCCCGACGACCCGAAGTTCCTGCCCGAGCTGCTGGCCTTCCGCCTGGACGTGATGGCCCACGCCCGCGCCGAGGAACGCTACGAGTTCAACCACATCCGCCGCAGCGCCGACCAGGCCCGCCTCGCGTCCATGGCCACGGCCCTGCGCGCGGCGGAGGCGATGGCCCCGACCCACCCGCACCCCGGCACCGAGTCCGCGGCCAAGAACATGGCGCTGGGCCCGATCGCCGCGGTCATGGACCGCACCCGGGACGCGGTCCGCAAGGCCATGGGCAAGGACGGGTGACGTACCGCCGCGCGGTCGCCGGTGGAGCGCTGCTGGGCATCGGCCTCGCCGCGTTCGTCGACGAGGCCGTCTTCCACCAGCTGCTCCACTGGCACCACTTCTACGACCGGTCGACGCCCGGCGCGGGCCTGGTCTCCGACGGACTGCTGCACGCCGGGAGCTGGCTGGCGACGGTGGCGGGCCTGTTCCTCTACGCCGACCTGCGGCGCCGGGGCGGCCCGCCGCGCCCGGCCTGGTGGGCCGGGGTGTGCCTGGGCGCCGGCGGCTTCCAGCTCTTCGACGGCCTCGTCGACCACAAGCTGCTGCGCGTGCACCAGATCCGCTACGGCGTGGACCTCACCCCGTACGACTGGGCCTGGAACGCGGTCGCGGTCCTGCTCCTCGTCGCGGGCCTGCTCCTGTGGCGCCGCGCCCGCCGCGCCGCCCGCTCCCACCACCGCGGCCACCTGGCGGGCCTGCGCGGCTGACCCCGCCCGGGGCCGGCCCTCTCCCCCCGGCCGCCCGCGAGAAAGGGCCCGTATGACGGCAGCCGGCCCTCTCCTCCTCCCGGCCCTGGTCGCCTGCGCCGCCTACACGGCCGCCGCCGCCCGGCTCCGCCGCCGCGGGGACGGCTGGCCGTGGTGGCGGGACGCGTGCTGCTGGCTGGCCGGCGCGGTGTTCGCCGCCGGGGCGGCCGTGCCGTGGCAGACCTGGCTGCCCCCGTTCACCGCGCACATGGCCGCCCATCTCGCGGCCGGCATGCTGGCCCCGCTGCCGGCGGTCCTGGCCCGCCCGGTCACCCTGGCCCTGCGCGCCCTCCCGGTGCCCGGCCGCCGGGCGCTGCTCGCGGTGCTCCGCTCCCGGCCCGCAGCCGTCCTCGCCTTCCCGCCGGTCGCCGCCGCCCTCGACATCGGCGGCCTGTGGCTGCTGTACCGCGCCCCCCTGCCACCGGGAGCGCACCACAGCCCCTGGCTGTACGCCCACCTCTTCGCCGCCGGATGGCTGTTCACGTTCGCGGTCCTCGCCGTGGACCCGCTGCGGCACCGCACCGGGCTCGCCCTGCGCGCCGGGACCCTGCTGGCCGCCGCCGCGGCCCACGCGGTCCTGGCCAAGACCCTGTGGGCGGCGGGCCCGCCGGGCACCGGGTACGCGCCCGCGGATCTGCGCCTGGCCTCCCGGGTCATGTACTACGGCGGTGACGTGGCCGAGATCGCGCTCGCGGTGGCGGTCGCGGCCCAGTGGTACGGCGCACAGGGCCGGGCGCTGGCCCGCCGCGCCCGCCGCCGTGGTGTCGGCGGCGTCCCGGGGGTACCCGTGTCCCGCGCCGCCGGACCGGAGCACCGCTCCCCTCCGGCGGTTCACGACCCGCCCCACGAGCAGGAGGCAGCACGATGAGCGACCACACCCCGTCCCAGGCCGAGGGCGACCGCGACGACGAGAACACCGAGCCCGACCGCCGGTCCCCGGGCCACCCGACCCCGTCCCAGGCGGAGGGCGACCGCGACGACACGGCCGAACCCGGCACCGGGGACGCCGACCGGTCCGGATGAGCCCGGCCCGGGCGCCGGTGGCGGCCCGCCACCGGGCCTGGCCTGGCGACGGCGAGCAGCCCCGGGGCGCCACCCGGCCCCGACGGTGCATCGGGTGAACGCCGGTGTCCGTTCGGCCGAGGGCACCCGCGTCACCCGCGGGGCGTGCCCGGCACCCTGGTGCACTGGCGTCCATGAGCGGACGCCTTGATCCGGCCACCCGACGCCGTATCGCGGAGAACCGGCGCAACTGGGACGCCCGGGCCCGGGTGCACGCCGACAGCCCCTACTACAGCCTGACCGAGCGCGCGGCCGACACCCGCTTCCACCCGCGCGAGTGGGAGCAACTGGGCCCGCTGGAGGGACGGTCGGTACTGCACCTCCAGTGCCACAACGGCGTCGAGACCCTCGCCTTCGCCCAGAAGGGTGCCCGGACCACGGGGCTGGACTTCTCGGGCGACAACCTGGCCGTGGCCCGGCGCGGAGCCCGGGCGGCCGGGCTGACCGTCGAGTACGTCGAGGCCGATGTGTACGACGCGGTCACCGCGCTGGACGGGCGCGCCTTCGACCTCGTCTACACCGGCCGCGGCTCCCTCCCCTACCTGCCGGATCTGGAGGAGTGGGCCCGGATCGTGGCACGCCTGCTCAAACCGGGCGGCCTGGTCTACCTCATGGAGTTCCATCCCCTGCTGAACTCCCTCGGCCGCGCCGGCCCCGGGGACCTGGAACAGCCGCTGGAACTGCGCTACGACTACCTGGCCGGAGGAGAGGCTCTGACGTTCGACACCCCGCACACCTACGCGCCGTCCCGGAGCGGGTTGTTGGTCGAGGGAGCGACGGTCAGCCACGAGTGGCCGCACACGGTGGTCGACGTCCTGCGCGCGCTGCACCAGGCGGGCCTGACCGTCGACCTGGACCTGCTGTGGGAGACGGACTGGCTGGACTGGCCCCGCTGGGACGGCATGGTCCAGGTCGCGCCCGGCTGGTGGCGCAGGCCCGAGGGCGGGATCAGGATTCCGCTGATGTACGCCGCCGGCGCCCGCAGACCCGCCACCGCGACGGCGGACCCGGGGAACTGACAGCCGCCGTCCGCCCCGCCGGTGAGCGGGCGCCGGCCCCGCCCGCCGTCACAGCCCGTGCCGGTCGAGGACGCCCATCAGCCTGCGCCTGCGCTTCAGTTCCGTCCGCAGAGCGGCGAGATACGCGGTGAACGCCTCCTGCGTCCCCAGCGCACGATGGCAGTCACGGGCTCCCAGCAAGAGCCGTGCCAGCCGCTCGTAGGCCCGTTCCCCGGTCGGCTCCTTCGACTTCTCGACCAGCCGCAGGTACACGCCGAGCGCTTCGGCCGGACGCGTCTGACGCGACAGGTCGGCGAGCCGCTCCCACTGCCGGTCGTCGGCGAGACCGGCGGCCTCGCGCCAGGCCGCGTCCACATCGGCGTCGCCGAGCAGCGCGTCGACGAGCACGGGCCCGCCGAACCTGCCGCCGCGCTCCCGGCGGGCGTCCTCCCGCAGAGCGGCCAGCGCGGCCACCCGCTCGGCCTCCCAGCACCGCGCCGCCCGGGCGGCGGCGCGCAACTGCCGGTAGGCGGCCAGGGACCGCTCGGCACGGAACCGGTCCCGGCGCACCCCGACCGCATCGGCCGCCCGCCCGGCCCTCGCGTACCGGTCGCACACATAGTCGACCAGACGGCCGTCGATGTGCGTCTCGGCCGCGCGGTCCCGCAGTCCGCGCTCCGCCCAGGCGAGCGCCTCGTCCGCGCGGCCGGCCGATTCGAGTTCCTCGGCGATCCGCAGATGCGTGGCACCGGACGGGACGATGGGCGACCGCCTGCGCCGCCCGCCCGTCGGCGGTCAGATCACGCAGCGCGCCCGCCGCCTCGGCGACCTGCCGCGCGTACCCGGGGGCATCGGCGTACTCGACGTACCCGTACCGGGCGAAGGGCCGCGGATCGATCAGCGCGACGATCCGGTCCCGGACCGCGGCGAGGTCGGAGCGAGCGGTGGCGGCCCGCAGCTCCAGGCGCCGGCGCAGTTGCCGGTCCTCGGCGATCCGCTCCCGCACCAGCGCCGGGAGCTCGTCCCGAGTCAGCGCCGTAAGCCACGCTTCGAGGCCCGAGGCCCGTGCCCGTGCCACGGCCCGCTGACGCGGGATCGCCTCGGCCCGCCGCAGCACGGTCAGCCCCACCGCCACACAGTGCTTGCAGAAGTTGCCCTCCTGCCCGCGAACGGCGAAGGGGGCGGGAAAGCCGGCCCGCAGTGCCACGTCCGAAACGAGATGACCGAGCGGCCGCCGCCCCATCACTCCGGCGGACATGGCCGGGATCAGTGGACGCCATCTGGACTCGTACTATAACTTGTACAAGTCGAGAGAGGAGGCAGAAGCATGTCCATCACCGCCAGCGAGGCGCGCCAGAACCTGTTCCCGCTGATCGAGCAGGTCAACGAGGATCACGCTCCGGTGCACATCACCTCCCGCAAGGGGAACGCCGTCCTGATGTCCGAAGAGGACTTCAATTCCTGGACCGAGACAGTGCACCTCCTGCGCTCCCCGAAGAACGCCCGTCGCCTGCTCGACTCCATCACCGAGGCGGAGGCCGGCGAGGTCCGGCACCGCGAGCTGATCGATCCTGACGCGGAGCGTGCGTGAAGCTCTCGTTCACGTCCCACGCCTGGGAGGACTACACCTACTGGGCCGAGAGCGACCGCAAGACGGTCAAGCGCATCAACAAGCTGATCGACGACACCATGCGCGATCCCTTCAAGGGCATCGGCAAGCCGGAGCCCCTGAAGGGTGACCTGTCGGGCTACTGGTCCCGGAGAATCGACGATACGCACCGGCTCGTGTACAAGCCGACCGACGATGAATTGATCATCGTCCAGGCGCGGTACCACTACTGACCTCTGCCCAGGCCGACCCTGCGCGTTCACCGGTTTCAGCGCTTTCCCCTGAGCGCGACGCCCAGCAGCAGCTCGACCAGCCGAGACGCGGCGTCCGGCTTACCCATCGCACGTGCCGCCCGCGCCATCGCCTCCCGCTGCCGCGGGTCGGACAGCACCGGCTCCAACGCGGCCCGGAGCGCACCGGCCTTCGCCCGCTCCCCCGTGAGCGCGACCGCGGCCCCGGCCCGCTCGAGGTGGAGCGCGTTGTGTTCCTGCTCGTTGCCGGCCGAGGAGGCGAGCGGTACGAGGACGGAGGGCTTGACGAGGCCACCCGCTACGTGGTCGACAACAAGGAGACATTCGGGCTGAGCTACCCCACGGCGCGGGGACGCGACATCGTCGGCCGGTTCGTCAGTCACTCTCGGGCCGTCGTGCTGTCCGAGCGCCGTATCGAGGAGAAAGCGGAGCGACTGACCGCTCTCGCAGGCCCCGTCCAGAACATCTTCTTCACCCGCCACTGGCGAGTGCCCATCATCAGCCGTAGCTTCGAGGAGTTCGACCGAGCCGTGACCGCGCTCGACGAGGACCTGCCGGCCGACCACGTCGCGCCCGTGCTTCCACCGGGTGCTTCCCTGACGTAGCCACCCTTCGTATCGCTATCCGCACTCTGGTTACGACGTACTTTCGCGTGTACTCAAGACCCTAGGATCCCGCACAGAGTCGGCCGTTGCTCCTCCTGCTGGGCATTGCCGTGCCCAGTGCTTCACCTATCGGCTATGTCCGCAGGGCGGAACAAGTGGCCAAGCACGCACGACCCCGTAGGGGCGACAAGAAGGAGGTACGCCGACTGCTGCGATGCAAAAAATGAGGTCGCCACCGCCCAAGCATGGGAACGCGACCGGTGCCCCATCCAAGTCGTTGCGACTCAGAGGTCCCGAGAGCCTGGCGAGCTGATCAGTGCTTTGAGTACGTCAGCAAGGGGCGACCACTCCCCGCGAAAGACTGTCCCAGAGCCGATGGCTGCATACGGCCTGACCTGTGGTGGAAAACGCCCCAGTCCGTTCCTTACTCCCCGGACGGCTTCCGTGAACCAAGAGGTCGGCACGAACCACAAGCCTTGGTCGTGCCCATTGAGACGCTTGGTCGGCTGCCACCGCACACGGCCTCCGAGATCCGCCATCTGGGGAAACCGGGCTGTGGGGTTGGCATCACCAAGATCCAGGTCGAAGTCAACTCCGACTGCGGTCACCGTCACCGACACCAGGCCGCGATTGCTGACATGGAGACCGAGGTAGGTTTTTCCGTCTGCTTCCTCGAAGGTCACCTCGGCCATGCCAGACAGTGGACAGGGCAAGATGTCGAGCCGCCCCACCCCGAAGCCGCCGATCAGGTCGACACTGAGGTGGACTTCGGTGAGCTTCTGAAGCGATCGCTGAACCTGCCGAACGACCTCTGTCAGACGCTCGGGACCGACCTGCTGGCCAGCTTGGGCGACCTGTAAGGCCTTCCATTCTTCGAGCTCAGTGACGGTGTACAAACTCTCGTGCCGATCGACCGGTTTGTGGTGCGTGGCACATAGCAGGAGGAGGTTCTCGAAGCCATTGATGTCGCCCTCATAGGCGGGGTCGTGTCGCGGACCTTTCTGCTTCTCGGAACGGATGTGAGCGATCTCGGCGGCAACGGTCGGGTGCCCCCGGTCCCAGAAGACCAGAGGTTGCTCGCAGTCGGGATAGGCACAGGACGTGGCACAACCGAAGAGGAGCTTGATCGTCTCGTCCCTGTACTTGCTCGCCATCCCGGAAGCGTAACCGCCTCGATCAGCCGAACTGCTGGTCAGCTTCAGGAGAGACACCGCGCATGCAGGAACGACAGGCTGGTGCGGCGAAGAACGAGGCGCCCATCCCTGAGTGCGGGAACTCCCCGGCGCTCGACATCTGCGGGCGAGAAGGGCAACTCGCGGTGCCACCGCACTTTCGCCGCCATCTGATGGCGGCCTCATTCGAGCCCGGTGACGGGGACCGGCCGGCGGGGCATTAGGCCACCAGTGGGGCCGTTCTTCCCCGCGCTCGGGAGGGTCTTCACCGCGGGGCGCGAGACCGCCTTCCCAGCTCCCGGCGGTTCTCTCTGCTCGCGTGCTCCCTGGCTACTCGTCTCCGTCTACGCGTTGCCCGGAAGGGTACGGAGACCGCGAGCAGGCACGCAATCGAGAAACGCCTCCCTCCCGCCACTCGCGTGTCCAGAACATCGATAACCGGCCTGTTCGAGGCTGGGCCGTCCATGTCGGCCATCGAGCGCGAGCACTCCGCCCCTGCGCCGCAGCAGTGGCCGTGGCCAAGCACGGATGGGTTTGAGTACAACGCATTCGAGAAGGAGAACGCCGAGCGCATCCCGGCAAGAAGGGGTTGCGGAAGGTGACCTCCGCCACCACCATGCACAGCGTCAATGCCACCCTCGGTTCGGCGCTCTCAGGGGTCATCAGCGTAAGCAGGCGTGTGCCAGGAACTGGGCGCAGCTCGTAGACCTACCGCCGCCTACAAGCTCCACGCTGTCTCTGCCCGCGGGCAACGACATCAAGGTGGCCCCCGGAAGAGCGGCGGCCTGCCTTCTCACTCGCCGGGTCACGATCGCTCGCTCCGGGTCTGCCGACCTTGGACGGCTGGGCGCTGCCCACGGAGCTGCCGCCCACAGCGGCCAGGCCGCCCGCCGGGCGCCGAACGGGAGCCGGAAGGCGGCGTAGGGGGCCGTCCGTCCGCTGAACCACCCCCGCGTCCCCTACGTGTCCACTGGATCCTGGTCCGGGAGGGTGAACGGTGGCCGCCGCCTCGGCGTGGCGACCACCGTTCTTGCGTTTCCGCAGGTCACATCGTTTCTGCACTGACCTGCCGGTGGTGGGGCGGGTGGGACTCGAACCCACGGCCGACGGATTATGAGTCCGCTGCTCTAACCGGCTGAGCTACCGCCCCATAGCGGCGTGTCGCGTACATGTGTGCGCGCCGTCTGCCGCAGCATAGCCGCTCATACGATCTCCTGCTTCGGATGGTCGGCTTCACCCGGGGTCCGTGACCTTGAGGACTGTCCCGGGAGCCGCGCGGTTCCCGGGGCACGCGGCGGGACACGCTCCGGACACGGGTCCGGGCGCGGGTCCGGACATGAAAAAGGACCCCGAAGGGCCCTCGTTCACCATGCTCCCCCGACTGGACTCGAACCAGTAACCTGCCGGTTAACAGCCGGCTGCTCTGCCAATTGAGCTACGGAGGACCGAGCTCCCCCGACTGGACTCGAACCAGTAACCTGCCGGTTAACAGCCGGCTGCTCTGCCAATTGAGCTACGGAGGAATGCCTCGTTGCATCGAACGCACCTGCCTGGGTATTCGCCAGGGGGCGGGCGCTCGCTGCGACACATACATTAGCGCAAGCTGGGGGGTGCTCCGCCAATCGGTGCTCCCCGGCGCCGATCGCCGCACCGAAGACCGATGCAGGGACCAGGGCAAGGAAGGGTGGCCGTCATGCGTTACCGGCTCACGTTCGTCGTCGGACTCGCTGTGGGTTACGTGCTGGGCACAAGGGCCGGACGCGAGCGCTACGAGCAGCTGAAGAAGTCCGCCCGGCGGGTCTCCCAGAACCCCGCCGTACGCAACACCGCCGAGTCGGCCGCCCAGCAGGGCCGCCAGTTCGCGGACAAGGCGTACCACGTGGTGAGCGACAAGGTCGGCGACCGCATGCCCGACTCCGTCGCCCAGCGGGTGCGGACCCTGCGGGAGCGCGGCGGCAACGGCCGCGCGGACGACTGGGGCACCAGCAACACCTAGGGACGGCCGGGCCCCGCCCATCCGGCACGGCCACCCCTCGCGGTGCGGCAGAATTTTCGCCATGGGGATAGTCGCCGGGTTGGACAGTTCGCCCGATTTCACTCGTATCGTCGTCTGTGACACGGACACGGGGGCCGTACTCCGGCAGGGATACGCCCCGCATCCGGTGGAGAGCCCCGAGGGCGGGGGCCGCCCCTCCGACATCGATCCGCAGGCGTGGCTGCTGTCCCTCGGCGAGGCCGCGGCCGGCGGGCTGCTGGAGGGTGTGCAGGCCATCGGGGTCTCGGCGCAGGCGAACGCCGTCGTGCCGCTGGACGCGCAGGGCAACACCGTGCGGCCGGCGATGACCGGCGGCGACAAGCGCGCGCAGGTGGCGGCGGCCGATCTGGTCGACGCGCTCGGCGGGCGCGAGGCGTGGGCGCAGGCCGTGGGCTGTGTGCCGCAGGCCGCGCATCCGGTGACCAAGCTGCGCTGGCTGGCGCGGACCGAGCCGGAGGCCGCCGCGCGCACCGCCGTCCTGCTCCAGGCCCATGACTGGCTGGTGTGGCAGCTGCTCGGGCGGCCGGCCAGGAGGACCACGGACCGGGGCGGGGCGTCCGGGACCGGGTACTGGTCGGCGGCGACCGGCGGGTACCGGCCCGATCTGGTGGAGCTGGCGCTCGGGCACCAGGCGGTGCTGCCGGAGGTGACCGGCCCTTCCGACGCGGCCGGTACGACGCCGGAGGGGCTGCTGATCTCCGCCGGGACCGGGGAGACGATGGCCGCCGCCCTCGGGCTCGGGATCGGGCTCGGGGACGCCGTGGTGTCCCTCGGGGCGTCGGGTTCGGTGATGGCCGTGCACTCCGAGCCGCTCGTCGACCACTCCGGCATGATCACCGCGCTCGCGGACGCGACCGGCCTGCACCTGCCGGTCGTCACCACCCTGAACGCCGTACGGGCCCTGCGCGGGACCGCCGAACTGCTCGGGGTGCCGGACCTGGAGAGCCTGTCCGAGCTGGCGATGAAGTCGACGCCGGGGGCGCACGGGCTGGTGCTGCTGCCCTATCTGGAGGGCGAGCGGACCCCGGCCCTCCCCCACACCGCGGGGACGCTGGCCGGGCTGAGGCGGGAGTCGATGAAGCCGGAGCATCTGGCGCGGGCCGCCTTCGAGGGCATGCTGTGCGGGCTCGCCGACGCCCTCGACGTGCTGCGCGGCCGGGGCGTGGAGGTGCGGCGGATCTTCCTGCTGGGGCCGGCCGCGGAACTGCCCGCCGTGCAGGCGGCGGCCCCCTCGCTGTTCGGCACGCAGGTCGTCGTGCCGCAGCCCGCGGACTACGCCGCGATCGGCGCCGCCCGGCAGGCGGCCTGGGCGCTCGGTGTGACGCGGGGCACACTCGACCCGCGGACCCCGCCGGCCTGGCAGGGCGCGGTCGCGCAGGTGCTGGAGCCGGGCGAGGACCTGGCGGCGGGTCAGGCGGTGCGGCAGCAGTACGTGTCGGTGCGCGAACAGACCCATCCGGGGGCGTTCCGGGCATAGGGGACCGTCCGCAGGGGCCGGATGAGACGGCCTGTCGGGTTAATCGGTTGAGGTAACGCGGGTGGAGTGTTCGACGATGGGGGCCACGGGCAACCAACCGCCCCTCCCGCCGACTCCGAGAGACCGAGCGTGCTCATACGACTTCTGCGGACCTGTCTCAGGCCCTACAAGAAACCCATCGCTTTACTGGTGGCGCTGCAACTCCTCCAGACCTGCGCCACGCTGTACCTGCCGACCCTGAACGCGGACATCATCGACCACGGGGTCGTACGGGGTGACACCGGTTACATCCTGGCCTACGGCGCCTTGATGATCGGCATCTCGCTGGTGCAGGTCGTCTGCAACATCGGCGCGGTCTACTACGGCGCGCGCACGGCGTCGGCGCTGGGCCGGGACGTGCGGGCCGCCGTCTTCGACCGGGTGCAGTCCTTCTCCGCCCGTGAGGTCGGTCACTTCGGCGCGCCCTCGCTGATCACCCGGACCACCAACGACGTCCAGCAGGTCCAGATGCTGGCCCTGATGACGTTCACGCTGATGGTGTCGGCGCCGATCATGTGCGTGGGCGGCATCGTGATGGCGCTCGGCCTCGATGTGCCGCTGTCGGGGGTGCTGGTCGCGGTCGTGCCGGTGCTGGGCATCTGCGTGACGCTGATCGTGCGGCGGCTGCGCCCGCTGTTCCGGGCCATGCAGGAGCGCCTGGACACGGTGAACCGGGTGCTGCGCGAGCAGATCACCGGCAACCGGGTCATCCGCGCCTTCGTCCGCGACGAGTACGAGCAGCGGCGCTTCGGGAAGGCCAACGCCGACCTGACCGAGGTGGCGCTGGGGTCGGGCAATCTGCTGGCGCTGATGTTCCCCGTGGTGATGACGGTGGTGAACGTGTCGTCGATCGCGGTGGTGTGGTTCGGCGCCCACCGGATCGACAGCGGCGGCATGGACATCGGTGATCTGACGGCGTTCCTGGCCTATCTGATGCAGATCGTCATGTCCGTGATGATGGCCACGTTCATGTTCATGATGGTGCCGCGCGCCGAGGTGTGCGCCGAGCGCATCCAGGAGGTCCTGGACACCTCGTCGAGCGTGGTGCCGCCGGCGGCACCGGTCACGCGGCTGCGGCAGCGCGGCCATCTGGAGATCCGGGGTGCGGGCTTCCGTTACCCGGGGGCCGAGGAGCCGGTGCTGCGGGACGTCCGGCTCGTGGCGCGGCCCGGTGAGACGACCGCCGTCATCGGCTCGACCGGCAGCGGCAAGTCCACGCTGCTCGGGCTGGTGCCCCGGCTGTTCGACGCGACCGAGGGCGAGGTGCTCGTCGACGGCGTGGACGTGCGGACCGTCGAGCCCGGACTGCTGGCCCGCACGGTCGGACTCGTGCCCCAGAAGCCGTACCTGTTCGCGGGGACGGTCGCGACCAATCTGCGGTACGGCAATCCGGACGCGACCGACGAGGAGCTGTGGCACGCGCTGGAGGTGGCGCAGGCCAAGGAGTTCGTGGAGCGGCTGGAGGGCCGGCTGGACGCACCGATCGCGCAGGGCGGGACCAACGTCTCGGGCGGTCAGCGGCAGCGGCTCGCCATCGCCCGCACCCTGGTGCAGCGGCCGGAGATCTACCTCTTCGACGACTCCTTCTCGGCGCTCGACTACGCCACCGACGCGGCCCTGCGCGCGGCGCTGGACCGCGAGACCGCCGAGGCGACCGTGGTGATCGTCGCCCAGCGGGTGGCGACCATCCGGGACGCCGACCGGATCATCGTCCTCGACGAGGGCCGGGTCGTCGGGACGGGCCGGCACGAGGATCTGATGGCCGGCAACGACACCTACCGGGAGATCGTGCTCTCCCAGCTGACGGAAGCGGAGGCTGCCTGATGGCCGGGCCTGCGGCGCGGATGATGGCCGGGGGCGGCCCCGACCAGCGCACGATGGACTTCAAGGGGTCGGGCAAACGGCTCCTCGCCCAGTTCAAGCCGGAGCGGGTGACGCTCTGGGCCCTGCTGCTGTGCCTGGTCGTCAGCGTCGGCCTCAGCGTGGTCGGGCCGAAGATCCTCGGCCGGGCCACCGACCTGGTCTTCGCGGGCATCGTCGGGCGGGACATGCCGTCCGGGGCCACCAAGGAGCAGGTCCTCCAGGACATGCGGGAGCACGGCGACGGGGGTGTCGCGGACATGCTCCGCGGCACGGACTTCACCCCGGGCGAGGGCATCGACTTCCCGGCCGTGGGCAACGTCCTGCTGCTCGCGCTGGGCACCTTCCTCGCCGCCGGTCTGCTGATGGCGGTGGCGACGCGGCTGGTGAACCGGGCGGTGAACCGGACCGTGTACCGGCTGCGCGAGGACGTGCAGACCAAGCTGTCCCGGCTGCCGCTGTCGTACTTCGACAAGCGGCAGCGGGGCGAGGTGCTGTCCCGGGCCACCAACGACATCGACAACATCGGGCAGACGCTCCAGCAGTCGCTGGGCCAGCTCATCAACTCGCTGCTGACCATCATCGGCGTGCTCGCGATGATGTTCTACGTCTCCTGGATCCTGGCGCTGGTCTCGCTGGTGACCGTGCCGCTGTCGTTCGTCGTCGCCACCCGCGTGGGCAAGCGGTCGCAGCCGCAGTTCGTGCGGCAGTGGCGTACCACCGGCACGCTGAACGCGCACATCGAGGAGATGTACACCGGGCACACGCTGGTCAAGGTGTTCGGGCGGCAGGAGGAGTCGGCCCGGCAGTTCGCGGAGCAGAACGAGGCGCTGTACGAGGCGGGGTTCAAGGCGCAGTTCAACAGCGGGATCATGCAGCCGCTGATGATGTTCGTCTCCAACCTGAACTACGTCCTGGTCGCGGTGGTCGGCGGGTTGCGGGTCGCCTCCGGCTCGCTGTCCATCGGTGACGTCCAGGCGTTCATCCAGTACTCGCGGCAGTTCTCGATGCCGCTGACGCAGGTGGCGTCGATGGCGAATCTGGTGCAGTCGGGTGTCGCGTCGGCCGAGCGGATCTTCGAGCTGCTGGACGCGGAGGAGCAGGGGCCGGACCCGGTGCCGGCCGAGAAGCCGGCCGAGCTGCTCGGCCGGGTGGAGCTGGAGCGGGTGTCGTTCCGCTACGACCCGGACAAGCCGCTGATCGAGGACCTGTCGCTGAAGGTGGAGCCGGGGCACACGGTCGCCATCGTCGGGCCGACGGGCGCGGGCAAGACCACCCTGGTCAACCTGCTGATGCGGTTCTACGAGGTCTCCGGCGGGCGGATCACCCTCGACGGTGTCGACATCGCGAGGATGTCCCGCGACGAGCTGCGCGCCGGGATCGGCATGGTGCTCCAGGACACCTGGCTGTTCGGCGGCACCATCGCGGAGAACATCGCCTACGGCGCCGCGCGGGAGGTCACGCGCGGGGAGATCGAGGAGGCGGCACGGGCCGCCCACGCCGACCGGTTCATCCGGACGCTGCCCGACGGCTACGACACCGTGATCGACGACGAGGGCAGCGGGGTCAGCGCCGGTGAGAAGCAGCTCATCACCATCGCGCGGGCGTTCCTGTCCGACCCGGTGATCCTGGTGCTGGACGAGGCGACCAGCTCCGTCGACACCCGTACCGAGGTGCTGATCCAGAAGGCGATGGCGAAGCTGGCGGCCGGGCGGACGTCGTTCGTCATCGCGCACCGGCTGTCGACCATCCGGGACGCCGACACGATCCTGGTGATGGAGAACGGGTCGATCGTCGAGCAGGGCACGCACCTCGACCTGCTGGCGAGCGGCGGGGCGTACGCGCGGCTGTACCAGGCCCAGTTCGCGCAGGCGGTCGCCGAGGTGGACTGACCCGGGGCGGGAGGGGCGGTGCCGTCACCGGGGCGGCACCCCCCGCTCCGGTGCCGTCCGCCCGAGGCAGCGGCGTCCCGGGACGGCCCGCCTAGCTAGTGCCTCGGCAGGCAACGTTCGCCCGTCGAGGAGCGGCGTCCGGTGCGTGCTCTGGGGGTCCCCCGGCCGAAGGCTGGGGGGTGCCGGGTGCAAGTCCTCGTACTGGACGTACTTGGGCTTGTGCCCGGTGCGGCGGGTGGGGGTCCCCCCTGCTCGAAGAGCCCGGGGGAGCGTGCCGGGCGTCGCGGCGGGGCGAACGTTGCCTGCCGGGGCACTAGTCCAGGTAGCCCCGGAGCTGGTCCGCGTAGGCGTGGTCGCGGAGCTTGCCGAGGGTCTTGGACTCGATCTGCCGGATGCGCTCCCGGGTCACGCCGAAGAGACGGCCTATCTCCTCCAGCGTGCGCGGGCGGCCGTCGACGAGGCCGTAGCGCAGTTGCACAACCTTGCGTTCGCGTTCGCCGAGGGTGGACAGGACCGCCTCCAGGTGCTCGCGCAGCAGCAGGAACGCGGCGGACTCGGCGGGGCTGGCGGCGTCGCCGTCCTCGATCAGATCGCCGAGGGCGACATCGTCCTCCTCGCCGACGGGGGCGTGCAGGGAGACGGGTTCCTGGGCGAGGCGGAGGACCTCGCGGACGCGTTCGGGCGGCAGGTCCAGGTGGGCGGCGACCTCCGCCGGGGTCGGTTCGCAGCCGCGCTCCTGGAGCATGCGGCGCTGGACGCGGACGACGCGGTTGATGAGTTCCACGACGTGGACGGGGACGCGGATGGTGCGGGCCTGGTCGGCCAGCGCGCGGGACATGGCCTGGCGGATCCACCAGGTGGCGTAGGTGGAGAACTTGTAGCCACGGGCGTAGTCGAACTTCTCGACGGCCCTGATCAGGCCCAGATTGCCCTCCTGCACGAGGTCGAGCATGGTCAGGCCGCGGCCGACGTACCGCTTGGCGACGGACACGACGAGCCGCAGGTTGGCCTCGATGAGCTGCCGTTTGGCCATCCGCCCCAGGACGACGAGCCGGTCGAGGTCCCCGGCGAGGCGGCTGTCGAGGTCGGGGGTGGTGCTCAGCTTCTCCTCGGCGAACAGGCCGGCCTCCACGCGGCGGGCCAGCTCGACCTCCTCGGCCGCGGTGAGCAGGGGGATCCGGCCGATCTCCCGCAGGTACTGGCGGAACAGGTCCGACGACGGCCCCCCGGGCTCGGGGCGGGCGGGCGGCCCCTCCACGGCCTCCACGGCCTCCACCGGCTCCACGGCCTCCACCGGCTCCACGAGTTCCACGGACTCGACGGGCGCCATGGGCTCCACGGACACCACAGGCGCCAGGGGCGCCAAGGGCTCGTCCGGCTCGGGGATCCCGGCCCCGTCGATCGTCCCGGACGCCGCCTCCGGCCGCGTCGGCGGGTGGTGCGCCGCACGGCTCCGCGCCGGGACCGCGAGGAGGACGTCGCCGTCGGCGTCCGCTTCCACGCCGTCGGTACCGGTCTCGTGCGTCTGGGGGGTGAGGGTCTGGGTCTGCACGCGGGCGACCTCCAGGATGATCGCTGCTGGGGGGTACGGCAGCGGTACTTCGGGGGCGGAGTCGGCGGCCTCGCCGCCCTCCGGCCCGCACGCGCCGAGGGGGACGGCGGGGTGGGGGACCCGCGGGGGACGGGCCGGCCGCGCTCCGAGGACTCAGGCACCGGAACCCCAGTGTGGGGTACGACACATCGCCGCCACGAGGGGCGTGCGGTGACTTTTTGCGTCCGGTCCGTGACGCCGCGGTTATCCGGACCGCCGCGCTCGGCCCGGCCCCGGCACGGCGAGAGGGCCGCGCCACGGGCGGCTCCGCCCCGGCACGGCGAGAACCCCGGCACGGTGTGGGCCCCGGGGCGCGTCCCCGGCCCCGCCCCCTCAGAGAGCCGCCGCGCCGTGCTCCCGCAGGGCCTGGTCGTACTGCTGGAGGATCCACAGCTCGTTCTGCACGGCGGCCAGCTGGGCCGGGTCGCCGTGGGTGCCCAGGCGGGTGAGCTGGCTCTGGATGTCGCGGATGCGGCGCTCCACGGCCCGGCGGCGGACGGTGACCAGCTGGGCGCCGGCGTAGGTCTCGTCGACCTCCTTGCGCAGCATGATCGCCTCGACGGCCAGCTCGGTGACCATCGCGCGGACCGTGTCGTCGGGGGCGGCCTCGCGGACGCGGACCAGATAGCCCTGCGGGTCCTGGACGCCCGGTTCCGCGCCGCCGGCGTCCAGGATGGCCTGGCGTACGGCCGCGTAGGGCGGGGCGGTGAACTCGTCGGCGCCGTACGCGTCGAAGGCCGGGGAGACCAGTTCCGGGCGCTGGAGGGCGAGCTTCAGCAGCTCGCGCTCGGTGGCGTAGACGGGGTTGCGCAGGTTGAGCGCCGGGCCGCGCGGGGCCGGCCGGTCGGGGGCGGCGGCGTACTGCCGGGGGGCGGGTGCGGGCGCGGGTCCCTTGCCGCCGCGGTCGCGGGCCCAGCGGGCGAGCTGCGCCACCCGCTTGACGACGAACTGCGTGTCCAGGATGCCGAGCATGCCCGCGAGCTGGACGGCGACCTCGTGCTGGGCGCCGCTGTTCTTGATGCGGGCGACGACGGGGGCGGCCTCGTCCAGGGCGGCGGCCCGGCCCGCCGGGGTGTCGAGGTCGTAGCGGCCGACGATCTGGCGCAGCGCGAACTCGAACAGGGGCGTGCGCGGCCGGACCAGGTCGGCGACGGCCTCGTCGCCCTTGGCCAGGCGCAGGTCGCAGGGGTCCATGCCGTCGGGGGCGATGGCGATGTAGGTCTCGGCGGCGAACTTCTGGTCGTCCTCGAAGGCGCGCAGGGCCGCCTTCTGGCCGGCCGCGTCGCCGTCGAAGGTGAAGATGACCCGGGCCGAGCCGTTGTCCATCAGCAGGCGGCGCAGGATCTTGATGTGGTCGCCGCCGAAGGCGGTGCCGCAGGTGGCGATGGCGGTGCGCACCCCGGCGAGGTGGCAGGCCATGACGTCGGTGTACCCCTCGACGACCACCGCGCGGGAACTCTTGGCGATCTCCTTCTTGGCCAGGTCGATGCCGTAGAGGACCTGGGACTTCTTGTAGATCGCCGTCTCGGGGGTGTTGAGGTACTTCGGGCCGGTGTCCGCCTCGTACAGCTTGCGGGCGCCGAAGCCGACGACCTCACCGCCGATGTCGCGGATCGGCCACATCAGGCGGCCACGGAACCGGTCGATGGGGCCGCGCCGGCCCTCCTGGGAGAGGCCGGAGAGGATCAGCTCCTTGTCGCTGAAGCCCTTGCCGCGCAGGTAGCGGGTGAGGTGGTCCCAGCCCTGCGGGCTGTAGCCGACGCCGAAGTGGACGGCGGCGGCCTGGTCGAAGCCGCGCTCGGCGAGGAAGATCCGGCCGGTCTCGGCCTCCGGGGAGGTGGCGAGCTGCTCCGCGTACCACTCGGCGGCGATCTTGTGGGCCTCGACCAGGCGGATGCGCTCGCCGCGCTGGTGGGCGGGGTTGTAGCCGCCCTCCTCGTAGCGCAGGGTGATGCCGGCCTGGGCGGCGAGGCGCTCGACCGCCTCAGAGAAGGAGAGGTGGTCGATCTTCATCACGAACGTGATGGTGTCGCCGCCCTCCTGGCAGCCGAAGCAGTGGAACAGCCCCTTGGCGGGGCTGACCTGGAAGGACGGCGACTTCTCGTCGTGGAAGGGGCACAGGCCCTTGAGGTTGCCGCCGCCCGCGTTGCGCAGCTGGAGGTACTCGGACACGACGGCGTCGATCGGGACCGCGTCCCGTACCGCCTTCACGTCCTCGTCGTTGATCCGTCCTGCCACGCGTGAATTCTACGGGGGCGGTACGACACTCCTGACGGCTCGGGACGGCTCCCGGTGGTCACGGGGCCAGGCTGCCGAGGGGGACGTGCGGGTCCGCCAGTGCCTCCGTGTCCACCCGGGCCCGCGAGCGGATCAGCCGCTGGACGGTGTCTGTGACGTCCCACACGTTCACGTTCATGCCGGCCAGCACCCGCCCCTGCCTCACCCAGAACGCGATGAACTCGCGCCGGCCGGCGTCGCCCCGGATCACGACCTCGTCGTAGGCGCCCGGGGGCGCCCAGCCCGAGTACTCCATGCCCAGGTCGTACTGGTCGGAGAAGAAGTAGGGCACGCGGTCGTAGACGACGTCCCGGCCGAGCATGGCGCGGGCCGCCGCCGGGCCGCCGTTCAGCGCGTTGGCCCAGTGCTCGACGCGCAGGCGGGCGCCGAAGAGGGCGTGCGGGAAGGAGGCGACGTCGCCGGCGGCGTGGATGTCGGGGTCGGAGGTGCGCAGCCGTTCGTCCACGGCGATGCCGCCGCCGTGGGCGCGGCCGGCCAGCTCCAGGCCGGCCGCCTCGGCGAGGGCGGTGCGCGGGGCGGCGCCGATCGCGACGAGCACGCTGTGCGCGGGGTGCTCCTCGCCGTCGTCGGTGCGGGCGGCGAGGACCGCGCCGTCCTGGCCGGTGATCTCGGTGAGCCGGACGCCGAAGTGGAAGCGGACGCCGTGCTCGCGGTGCAGCTCGGTGAAGAGCTCGCCGAGCTCGGGGCCGAGCACGCCGTGCAGCGGGGTCGGCTCGGGCTCGATGACGGTGACCTCGGCGCCGTACTCGCGGGCCGCGGCGGCGACCTCCAGGCCGATCCAGCCGGCGCCCGCGATCACCAGGTGGCCGTTGTCCCGGCCGAGGGCGGCGAGAACGCCCCGGAGGCGTTCGGCGTGGGCGAGCCGGCGCAGATGGTGGACGCCCGCCAGGTGGGTGCCGGGGACGTCCAGGCGGCGGGGTTCGGCGCCGGTCGCCAGCAGCAGCTTGTCGTAGCGGACGACCGTGCCGTCCTCGCCGAAGCGGACGGTGCGGGCGGCCCGGTCGATGGCGGCGACGGTCTGCCCGAGGTGGAGCTCGATGTCGTGGCGCGCGTACCAGGCGGGCTCGTGGACGAAGACGCCGTCGCGTTCCTCCTTGCCGAGCAGGTAGCCCTTGGACAGCGGGGGCCGCTCGTAGGGGTGGTCGCGTTCGTCGCAGATCAGTATCACCCGCCCGGTGAAGCCCTCCGCGCGGAGCGTCTCGGCCGCCTTGGCGCCGGCCAGTCCGCCTCCGACGATGACGAATGTCTGATCCGCGTCCACCACGTGTCTGCCTCCTCGTCAGGGTCCCGCCACATGCGAGCGTCCCGCACGGAGCGTGATGCGGGAAGGGGGTGTGGCCCGATCAGGCCACGCTCGGTCACGCCGGGGTCCGGGTCACCCGGGTCCCGTCGGTGTCATGGGTGCCCCGTCAGACGGGCGTGAAGCGAGCGGGCGGAGGCGTCGGTGAGGGAGGCGATCTGGTCGACGATCACCCGCTTGCGGGCGCGGTCGTCGCCGGCCCCGGCGAACAGGGCGCGGAACTGGGGGTCCAGCCCGTCGGGGGCGCGGGCGGTGAGCGCCTCGGCCAGTTCGGCGACGACGATCCGCTGGTCGGCGCGGAGCCGGGTCTGCTCGTCGCGCTGCATCACGTACCGGTCGGCGACCGCTTTGAGGACCGCGCACTCCATGCGGGTCGGCCGCGGTACGACGAGTTCGGCGCCGTACCGCGTGAGCCGGCCGCCGCCGTACGCCTTGCGCGTGGCCCCTTCGGCGGCGAGGCAGAAGCGGCCGATGAGCTGGCTGGTGGCGTCCTTCAGGCGGGCCTGGGCGACGGCCGAGCCGTCGTAGCCGTGCGGCCACCACTCCTGGTCCAGGAGCCGGTCGAGGGCCTCGGCGAGTTCCCCGGGGTCGGTGCCGGCCGGGACGTACCGCCCGATGGCGACCTCGAAGACCGCCTGGCGCTCGGGGTCGGCGAGCAGGCAGCCCGGGTCGATGTGGCCGGCGTGCAGGCCGTCCTCGACGTCGTGCACCGAGTAGGCCACGTCGTCGGCCCAGTCCATGACCTGGGCCTCGAAGCAGGCGCGGCCGGCGGGGGCGCCCTCGCGGACCCAGTCGAAGACGGGCCGGTCGTCGTCGTAGACGCCGAACTTGGGCGAGGCCGGGTCGGTGGGGTGGGCGCCGCGGGGCCAGGGGTACTTGGCGGCGGCGTCGAGGGTGGCGCGGGTGAGGTTCAGGCCGACGCTGACGAGGTCGCGGCTGCCGGGGGCGGCGACGAACCGCTTGGGTTCGATGCGGGTGAGCAGGCGCAGGGACTGGGCGTTGCCCTCGAAGCCGCCGCAGTCGTGCGCGAACTCGTTCAGCGCCTCTTCGCCGTTGTGGCCGAAGGGCGGGTGGCCGAGGTCGTGGGAGAGGCAGGCCGCCTCCACGAGGTCCGGGTCGCAGCCGAGGGCGGCGCCGAGCTCCCGGCCGACCTGGGCGCATTCGAGGGAGTGGGTGAGGCGGGTGCGGGGGCTGGCGTCCCAGGCGGGGCCCATGGTGCCGGGGGTGACCACCTGTGTCTTGCCGGCCAGGCGGCGCAGGGCCGCGGAGTGCAGCACGCGCGCGCGGTCGCGCTGGAAGGCGGTACGGCCGGGGCGCTTGTCGGGCTCGGGGGCCCAGCGGGCGACCGCCGCCGGGTCGTAGGCGGTGGGGGGTGCGATGCCTTCCATGGTCCCGACAGTACGGGGCGGTGGTGACATCCGGGGGCCGGCGTGCGCCTGCCCGTGCGCCGGGTGGTGTTCTCGCGCGGGTGCGGGCTCGTCCCCCGGCCGGCTCCCCGCGATGGGGAGCCGCCCCCGGTCCGGCGGCGGCGCGGCACGGGCCCCCGGGCGGGGTTTTCCCGCACCGGCCGTGGTCAGGCCGGCGCCAGGGCGGCCGGTGCCGTGGTGGCGGCCGCCGCCGTCAACGCCTCGTCGTAGCGGTGGAGGATCAGGCGGGGCAGGGCCGGGTGGGCGGCGAGGGGGGCGGCGGCGATCCAGGGGGCCGCCTCGGCGCATTCGGCGGCGAAGCGGCCGGGGGCGGTGAAGTAGGAGGCGACGGCGACGCGGTGGCGGCCCCGGGCGGCCAGGGCCCGGACGGCGGCCGGGACGGTGGGGGCGGCGGCGGAGGCGTAGGCGGGGACGACGGGGACGCCGAGGCGTTCGGCGAGCAGCGCGGCGGTGCGTCCGGCGTCGGTCCTCGCGTCGGGGTCGCGGGAACCGGCGGCGGCGAGCACCACGGCGCTCGCGCGCCGGGCCGCGGGGTCCTCGGGGGTGCGCCAGCCGGCCTCGGTGAGGCGGTCGTACAGGGCCTCCGCGAGCAGGGGGTGCGGACCGAGCGGGGCGGCCACGCGGGTGCGGGCCGGTGCGGCGGCGGCCGTCTCGGGGATGTCCCGCTTGACGTGGTAGCCCCGGCTGAGCAGCAGCGGCACGAGGACGGCGTCCGTGTCGCCGAGGGCGGCGAGGGTGGCGGGCAGCAGGGGCTCGTTCAGCTCGATGTGGCCCAGGCGCACCGGCAGGGCGGGGCGCAGCTCGCGGACCCGGTCCAGGAGGGTGCGGACGGTGCTCAGGGCGCGCGGGTCGCGGCTGCCGTGTGCGACGAGGACCAGGGCGGGCCGGTCGGGGCGGGGCCGGCCGCCGGGGGCGGTGAGGCCGGTCCGGGTGCCGATCCGGTCGCCGGTTCCGCTGGTCCGGTGGCCGGTGCGGTTCATGAGGTGCGCCGTCATGTGCCGATGGTGGCGGGGGGACGTTGCCGCCCCGTTGCGCGGGCGTGTCGGGCGTTTTCCGGCCGTTCACGGGACGGGCGAGGGGCTGTGTGAGGAGCCGCCGGGGGGCCGGTCACGCCTCCTGCGTGCCGGGACCGGGCCCGGCGGCGCCCAGCTACGGCTGGTGCGGACGGACGGACGCCTGCGGCCGGGCAGCGAGCCGGCCTCCGCCGGGTTCGCCGCGGCGGCCGGGCGCGCGCGGACCGCGGGCGGCCGAGCCGGTGCGTACCGGTCGGGACGGCCCGTACGGCGCCCCGGTCCACCGCGTCGGCCGCCTCCGGCACGTCCGTGACCTCGCACCTGTCCGCGACCCACCGCTCCGGGCCGGCGAGGCCTGGTGCGTCGCCGCGCCGGGAGTCCGGACCCGCCGTCGGGTTTCCCGTCCCGAACCGGCGGCCGCCGCTGTCCCGGGGCGGTCCAGGAGTGGAGCGCGCGGCCGCCGTCAGGACGGCCTGATGGCCTGTTCGATCAGAACGGCGGCCATCTGCCGGGCGCGGTGGGCCGCGTCGCCGACCGAACGCATGGAGTTGGCGATGCAGGCACCCTCGTGAAGGATGAGGAGCCGGCCGGCCAGCTCGGCGGGGTCCGAGGCTCCCGCCTCCGCGGCCAGTTGCTCCAGGTACGCCAGAAGCCATGCCTTCTGCTGGAAGGCCACTTCCTGGCCGGGGTGGTCCTCGGGCAGTTCCACGGAGGCGTTGATGAAGGCGCAGCCTCGTGGATTGCGTTCCCGCAGCCAGTCGCGCAGTGCGTCGAAGGTGGCGAGGAGCTTCTCCTCCGCGGGGCCGCCGTGGTCGTTGACGTGCTGGGTCAGCGTGGTCCGCCAGAGCCCGTCCCGCGCCCGCAGATACGCGACGATCAGCTCGTCCTTGGAGCCGAAGCGGTCGTAGAGCGTCTTCTTGGTGACCCCGGCCTCTTCGGCGATGACCTCGACACCGATCGCCCTGATCCCCTCTTCATAGAAGAGGCGGGAGGCGGCTTCGAGGATCTTGACAGCAGCGGGTGTCATGTTCTGGGCGTTGCGCCGCCTTCTGCCCCCGCTCGGCAGAACCGCATCGTCCTTCATGCCCTTGACGGTACACCGAACGGTATGGTTACGTCTTTAGGTATACCGGTATGTATACACGACGGGAGGGCGTGCATGGCCCCCAGGCTGCCCACTGCTCCGCGCAACGGTCTCATCGCCGCCTTGTTCGTCGTGATGTGGAGTTCCGGTTTTATCGGGGCGGGGCTCGGCACGGCCGTCTCCAGCGCCGTGACCATCCTGATGTGGCGCTTCATCGCCGTAGCCGCCGTGCTCGTGGCCGTGCAGTTCGTGATCAGGCGCCGGCGCCTGACGCTGCGCGCCGTCATGATCCAGGCCGTGATCGGCCTGTTCTCCCAGAGCATCTACCTCTACAGCATGTTCGGCGCCGTCGACCTCGGGGTCACGAGCGGTATCGTCTCGCTGATCGACGCGTTGCAGCCGATCTGCGCCAGCGCCCTGGCGGGCCTGGTCCTGGGCGAGCGGACCTCGCGGCGGCAGTGGCTGGGCCTCGGGATCGGCCTCGCGGGCGCGACGGTCGTGATCGCGGGAGACGTGGGTCTGCGGCCGGGGGCGCCGCCCTGGGCCTACTTCGTGCCCTTCGTCGGCATGGTGGCGCTCACCGTGGCGACCCTGGTCGAGCGCAAGGCCCGGCTCGAGACGCCGCTCATGGACTCGCTGGCCGTGCAGTGCGGCGCCAGCGCGGTCTTCTTCAGCGTGGTGGGCGTCGCCACGGGGCAGGCGGCGATGCCCACGGAGGGGCAGGCGTGGCTCGCGATCCTCTGGCTGATCGCCCTGTCCACGCTCGCCGGATACGGCCTGTACTGGTACATCCTCCAGCGACGCGGGGTGACCTATGTGAGCTCGCTGATCTACCTCACCGCGCCGGCCACTCTGATCTGGGGCTTCTTCATGTTCGGTGACGCCGTCAGCCTGCTCAGCGCGGTGGGGATCGCCGTCTGCGTGGCGGGTGTCGCCCTCGTGCACTCCCGACACGGGACCGGCGGGCCCGGCCCCGAGGAGGGGTCACCGGACCCGGCACAGGACCCGGACGCCTCCCGGGCCGTGCTGGCGGCCGGCTCCGACAGCCGGTGCGGACCTTCCGCCTGACCTCGATCGACCCGCACGTGCACCGGTCCGGTGCACGTGCGTCGGCGTGCCTGAAAGGCCCGGAAAACCTTTCACCGAAGGGCTGTTGACACCCGAGCCGACCGCTTCCTAGCGTGTAACCACACCGGTGAGTATAGTCATCGGCCGTCACCCCCTGCCGAAGGAGATGAACGCATGGCGATCGACCTTTCCGGCAACACGAAGAAGGGCGCTCTGGAACTGCCCAGGACAGCCACGGGGTTCGACCAGGTCTTCCACGCCATCCGGGCGCGCAAGCCGAGGTTCGACAACGACCTCCCCGCGGAGCCCCGCTGGAGCGGCGATCTCGTCCGGTCCGACATCCAGGCCCCGACCGTCAAGCTCCAGGAACTCGGCTACGACACGAGTGAGCTCAACCGGGGCCACGGGGTCATCGACGACACCGCGATCGTGGGCCCCACCCAGCTGCTGACCCCGGAGGGCGTCGCCCGCCTGAAGGAGGTCTGCGACAACCTCGAGGCCTACGCGGGCAACAGCCAGTTCATCGTCACCCGCCGGGTGCGCAGCGCGGATCTGATGTCGTCCTTCATCAACAACATGATCCGCGACCGGGACTTCCTGCTGGCCTGCTCACGGATGGTGGGTGTGCCGCTCATACCCCACCCGCTGCGCACCCCCACCGTGCAGATCAACTACTTCGAGGGCAGCCGGTCCGGCGGGCGTGAGATCGCGAAGTGGCACCGCGACGGGATGGACTACGTCTTCACCATCCAGCTCAACGAGGCCGACGAGTACGAGGGCGGCCGGTTCAAGTATTTCAAGGGCCGCACCGACGCCTTCGAGGGCGTCACCGAGGACGACGAGCGGATCATGGAGGCTCCCTGCGACGAGCTCGGCGCCACGCTCTTCATCCACGGCAGCCACCTGTATCACGCCGTCACCCCGGTGACCGCCGGCCGCCGCGTCACGTTCGTCCTGTCGCTGTTCTGCCCCTACTTCGCCCAGCAGGACTCCAACACCTTCTGGCACCTCGCCGGTGACGACGGCATCGCCGCCACCGTGCCGAACTGGCTGCGCCTGAAGTGGCCGACGCGCAACCCGGCCATGGACTTCAGCCTGCGCGCCGCGAGTCCCGCCATCACCTGGTCCGACCTTCAGTGAGCCCACCGGCCGCGCGGCCCCGCAGAGCCGACATCTCCGCGGGGCCGGATACCGAGCCGGCCAGCCCGCCACCTCTCACGCGACGAACCATCCACCCGGCGTTCATAGGAGACCACATGTCCCAGCAACTCGTCGACGCGCCCGTCCAGCGGGCCACCGGTCTCGTGGACCAGATCCGCTCCGGCCTGGCCACGTACCTGCGGTTGCCCGAGGAAAACATCAGTATCCCGCAGAACGTGGACAAGTACCACCACCGCGCCGACCCCGCCAAGTCGGACCCCGCTCTGGAAGAGGTCTTCCGCCTGATGTGGGCCCTGAACGAACGGGGCCTGTCGGACCGGCGGATCGGCAACACCTCGGTGCGCGAGCGGCCCCTCGTCTCCGCTCTGGACGCGGTCCTCGACGACATCGCCTCCGAACTGGGCACCGCTCCCCTGCAGTACACCGAGCTGGGCCCGGAGCCGGTGAAGACCAAGTACATCATCGGCAATCTCCAGCGCCGCGGGCTGGACATCCGGCAGTACAACGGCGTGGACATCAACCCCGCCTCGCGGGAGACGATGCGGCGCGAGCTGGGCACGCTCATCCCGGCCGAGCGGTTCTCCTACCACCAGACCCTCTTCGAGAACCTGGGCGAGACGCGGTACCGCCTTCCGGGCGTGCGCAACCTGGTGACCATGCTCGGCTTCGAGGAGGGCAACGAGCACCCCGCCGACATCAACCGGATGCTGGAGCGCATCCTGGAACCCGGTGACCTGTTCCTGTCGGAGATGCAGATCCTCTCCGACGGAGGCTGGCACCCGATCTTCAACTTCTACCAGAACGACCTGATGCGGCGCTTCTCCAAGATCGCCCTTGAGCGCAGCAGGCCGCACGCGGACTCCGAGTACGGCGTGTACCTGGTGCCGGTGTCGCTCGGTACGGACGGCGCCCCGACGATGGCCGCCGTCACCGCGGAACGCATCCGGGAGTCGCAGTCCGGTGCCGACAGCATCTTCGTCACCAACTACTGCCTGAAGTTCGCGCTCCAGGAGTACCGGCATCTGCGGGAGGGGTCGGGCCGGCTGAAGGTGCTCAGCCAGCGCACGACCGCCGACGGCTCCGTCGTCTTCCAGCTGACGCAGAAGCTCTGAGTCCGATTCGCCCGGGCCGGTTCCGGTGCCGCGCAACCACCGGAACCGGCCCCCTGCCCTGGGAGCATGGACGTGTCGCGCTCGATCGACTGGCACAACGGCCATATCCGGCTGCTCGACCAACGGGTGCTGCCGCACGCCGAACGGCAGCTGGTCATCGGCACCGTGGACGAACTCGTCGACGCCATCAACACCCTCGCCGTCAGGGGCGCGCCCGCCCTCGGCATCGCCGGCGCGCTCGGCGTCGCCCTGTCGGCCGCCCGGCACCACGCACGCGGCGTACTCGACGTCCGGGCCGTGCACGCTGACGCGGAGCGCCTCATCCGCACCCGGCCGACCGCCGTCAACCTCTCGGCCGGCGTCCGCCGGGCCCTGGACGCCGCCGGCGACGGCCCGGACGCGGTCCTGGCCACGGCGCTGGCCATGCTGGCGGAGGACGAACGGACCAATCGCTCCGCCGCCCGGCACGCCGCCGACTGGCTGCTGGACCGGATCGGCCGGCGCCCCCTGCGGATCCTGACGCACTGCAACACCGGCAGGCTCGCCACCGCCGCCTGGGGCACGGCCCTGGGCACCGTCCGCGATCTGCACGCCAGGGGGCTGGTGGAGGAGGTGCTGGCCACCGAGACCCGCCCCCTGCTCCAAGGGGCCCGCCTGACCGTCTGGGAGCTGCAACAGGACGGTATTCCGGTACGCCTGTGTCCCGACGGGGCGGCCGCGTCGGCCCTGGCATCGGGGCGGATCGACTGCGTCCTGGTCGGCGCCGACCGGATCGCCGCCAACGGTGACACGGCCAACAAGGTCGGAACGTATCCGCTGGCACTGGCCGCGGCCCGGCACCGCGTTCCCTTCCTCGTGGTGGCGCCCACCTCCACCGTGGACGAGAGCCTGCCGGACGGTTCCGCGATCGGCATCGAGCAGCGGCCTGCCGAGGAGGTGGTCTCGTTCGCCGGGCGGCGGTCGGCGCCGCCGGACACCGCCGTGTTCAACCCGGCCTTCGACGTCACCCCGTACGACCTCATCGACGCGGTGGTCACCGAGCACGGCGTCCGCGGCGGCGCCCGCGACGACGCGCTGGCGCGCCGGATGAGGGACGCGACCCGTCTGGTGCCGGACTTCCCGGAGCCCGGCGTCGGCTTCCAGGACCTGGCGGGTGTCTACCGCGCGCCCGGCCTGCTCCGAGCCGCGGCACGCTCGGTGAGCCGGCGGGCCGGGGCCGCGTTCAACGCGGTGCTGGGGATCGAGGCCCGCGGCTTCCCGCTCGCCGCCGCCGTGGCCGCCGAGACGGGAGTGGCGCTGGTCCTGGCCCGCAAGCCGGGCAAGACCCCCGGCAAGACCCTGTCGGCGTCCTATGCCAGCGAATACTCCGCCGACACGCTGGAGATCCCCGCCGACGCCCTCGGCCCGGACCACACCGTCCTGATCGTCGACGACGTCCTGGCCACGGGCGGCACCCTGGCCGCGGCCCGCTCGCTGGTCGAGTCGGCCGGAGCCGCCGCCGCGGGGTGCGCGGTCCTCACCGAGATCACCTCGCTCAAGGGGGCCGAGCGCCTGGCGCCGTTGCGGGTGGACGCGCTGCGCCGGGTCACGGCCTGCGCCGCGAACGACGAAGGAACCCCGTCATGAAACCTGTGAGCGTCGCCGAGAACACCGAGATGATGCGCACGGACCTGGCCAGGACCTGCCGGCGGCTCTACGGCCAGGGCTGGATGCCCGGCACCTCCGGAAACGTCTCCGTGCGGTCCGCAAAGGCCGTACTCGTCACCGCCACCGGACGCGGCAAGGGCACCATCGGCCCGGCCGACACCGTACTCGTGGATCCCCGCGGAGGCTCCCCCCTGACCGGGGAGAGCGAATGGCCGTCCGCCGAGACCGCGATTCATCTCGCCGTCTACCGCGCCTGCCCCGAGGCCCGCGCGGTCGTCCACTCCCACGCTCCCTACGCCACCGCCCTCGCGACCGTGACCGGGCCGGCGCGGCACGTGGTGTTCCGGGATCTGGAGCTGGCCAAGGGACTCGGGGTGAGCGACCCCGCCGTCCTGAGCGTCCCCGTCTTCGCGAACCACGCCGACGTCCGCGAGATCGCCGAGGAGGTCGGCGCGCATCTGAGCCGGCCGACGGAGACCGTCCCCGCCCTGTTCATCGACCGCCACGGCGTCACCGTGTGGGGCGGCGACCTGGAGCAGGCGAACAACCGGCTGGAGTGCGTCGAAGCGCTCTGCCGGCTCGTCCTGCTGACTCGCCGCCCCGGAGCCGTCCTCGCCGAGGAGTGACCGATCATGACCCTTCTTCAGATCATGCCCGAAGACGCTCCGGAACAGGTGCGGCTGCGCACCGACGACCCCGAACGCGTCCGAACCGCCCTGCGGCCGCTCGGGGTGCGCTTCGCGCGCTGGGAGACGAAGGACCTCCCCTCCGACGCCCCCGACGAGGCCGTCCTGACGGCTTACCGGCGGCAGATCGACGCGGTCAGCGCGGCGGGGAACTACCGCATCGTGGACGTCGCCAGGATGAAGCCCGCTCCGGACGACCCCGACTGGCCGGAGAAGGCGGACGCGGCACGCCGCAAGTTCCTGGAAGAACACTTCCACACCGAGGACGAGGTGCGGTTCTTCGCCGACGGAGCCGGGTGCTTCTATCTGCACGCGGACCGCCACGTCTACGCCACGGTCTGCACGAGGGGCGACCTCCTCTCCGTACCGGCGGGGACCGTCCACTGGTTCGACATGGGGACGCGCCCCGACTTCACCGCCGTCCGCTTCTTCCAGAAGGAGGACGGCTGGGTCGGCGAGTTCCTCCCGCGGAGCGTGGCCTCCCGCTTCCCCACACTCGACCAGCTCCTGGCGGCGTCATGAGGGAAGCCGTCGTCCTCGACATCGAGGGAACCACCAGTTCCGAGGCGCATGTGCGCGGCGTTCTCTTTCCCTACGCCCGCACCCGGCTGGCCTCGTGGGTCCGCGCCCACCGCGACGATCCCGAGGTGCGGGCCGTGCTGGCGGAGGTCCGGCCCGACGGCGGCACGCCGGAGGAGGCCGTCCGCCTCCTGCAACACTGGTCCGACGAAGACCGCAAGGCACCGCCCCTGAAGCGCTTGCAGGGGATGATCTGGGCCGAGGGGTACGCGCGGGGCGACCTGACGGGACACGTCTATCCGGACACGGTGACCGCGCTCGCCGCCTGGCACCGGCAGCGCACGCCGGTCCACATCTACTCGTCCGGCTCCGTGCAGGCACAGCGCTTGTGGTTCCGCCACACCCCGTTCGGGGACCTGCGCGACCGGCTGTCCGGCTACTTCGACACGACCACCGCCGGGCCCAAGAAGGACCCGGCCTCCTACCGGGTCATCACCGGCGCCCTCGGGGTACCGGCCCACGGCATCACCTTCGCCTCCGACAGCGTCGGCGAGCTGGACGCCGCCCGGGCGGCGGGGTGGCGCACCGTGCTGGTCCGGCGCACCGCCGAGGAACGCGCGGGTGTCCCGGGCGAGGACCCGGCCGGGCACGGACACCCGGTGGTCCGGGATCTGCTGGCGGTCGCCCAAGGGGTTCCGGCATGACGCACGCGCCGGCCCGCACGCTCGCCCGCCGCGCCGCGGGCCTCGGCACCACGGTCTTCAGCGACCTGACCGAGCTGGCCGTACGGACCGGAGCCATCAACCTCGGACAGGGGTCCCCCGAAGCCGACGGGCCCCCGGCGGTACTGGAGGCGGCCCGCCGCGCCCTGTTCAACGGCGCCAACCAGTACCCGCCGCTCAACGGCACCCCCGCGCTCCGCCGTGCCCTGGCACAGCAGCGGCTGCGACGCTACGGCGTGCCCTGCGACGAGGACACCGGCATCGTCGTGACCACCGGTGCCACCGAGGCCGTCACGGCGGCCGTGCTCGGACTGTGCGACCCGGGCGACGAGATCATCGTGTTCGACCCGGCCTACGACGTGTACACCGCCGCGGCGCGGCTGGCCGGAGCCGGCTGCCGGCGGGTCCCCCTGCTGCCCGGCGGGGACGGTTTTCGCTACGACCCCGACGCCCTGCGCGCCGCCGTGACGCGTTCGACACGGCTCCTGCTGCTCAACACCCCGCACAACCCCACCGGCAAGGTCTTCACCCGCGGCGAGCTGGCGGACATCGCCGCCGTCTGCCAGGAGTACGACCTGGTCGCGGTGGTGGACGAGGTCTACGAGTACCTGGTGTACGGCGACCGGTACCACCTTCCCCTCACCGCCGTGGACGGCATGGCCGACCGCACGCTGTGCGTGTCGTCCGCGGGCAAGACGCTGAACCTCACCGGCTGGAAAGTGGGCTGGGCCTGCGGTCCGGCCCATCTGGTCGACGCGGTGCGGGCCGTGAAGCAGTACACCACCTTCGCCTCCGCCGCCCCGCTCCAGGACGCGGTCGCGTGGGGGCTGACCCACCAGGACGCCTGGGTGGCCGCGCAGCGGTCCGCGCTCGCGGCCAACCGTGACGCCCTGTCCGCCGGCCTGCGGACCGCGGGGCTCGCCGTGCTCCCCGCCGAGGGCGGCTACTTCCTCCAGGCCGACGCGGCGCGCGCGGGACACGCCGATGCGTCCGAGTACTGCCGCCGCCTCGCGCACGAGTGCGGCGTCGTGGCCATCCCCACCCGGGTCTTCGCGGAGGACCCGTCCCCCTACGCGTCCCTGGTGCGCTTCGCCTTCTGCAAGTCGCCCCGCACCATCTCCCAGGCCGTCGGGCGTCTCGCCCGGTCCGGCTCCGCGCGCCCACGCGGCTGACCCCGCCCCGCCCTGCGCCGGGGCCGTCCGCAGCGCCCTTCCCGGCACCCGCCCCGGCCTTTCCCCTCCCGGAGAACACACCATGCCCACGCCCGCACCAGATGTCGCCGTCATCGGGGGATCCGGCCTCTACACCCTCCTGGAGAACGGACGTGACATCACCGTCGACACCCCTTACGGCTCCCCGAGCGCGCCCCTGACCGTCGGCACCCTCGGCGACCGCACCGTGGCCTTCCTGCCGCGTCACGGCCGGCACCACGAGTTCCCGCCGCACCGCGTCAACTACCGGGCCAATCTGTGGGCGCTCAGGCAGGCCGGGGTGAGCCGCATCCTGGCCACCGGCGCGGTCGGCAGCCTCACCCCGGACATCCCGCCCGGCAGCCTGGTCGTCCCCGACCAGCTGGTCGACCGCACCAGCGGTCGCGCGCAGACCTTCTTCGACGGGCCGCACGTCGCGCACGCCTCCTTCGCCGATCCCTACTGCGAGGAAGGACGCACGGCGGTGCTGAAGGCCGCCGGCCGCTGCGGCTGGGACGCCGTCGACGGCGGCGTGCAGGTGGTGGTCGAAGGCCCCCGCTTCTCCACCCGGGCCGAGTCCCGCTGGTATGCCGCCCAGGGCTGGTCGGTCATCGGCATGACCGCCCACCCGGAGGGCGTACTCGCCCGCGAACTGGGGCTGTGCTGCGTCCCGTTGTGCCTGGTCACCGATCACGACGCGGGCGTGGAGGCGGGCACGGGCGTGACCCAGGAGGCGGTCATGGAAACCTTCCACGCCAACCTCCGACGGCTGCGCGACGTTCTCGCCGAAGCCCTCGGGGCACTGCCGGGCGTGCCTTCGTGCCCCTGCCGCCGACTGCGCCCGGCGTCTCTCTAGAGCGCGCTCCCGGTCCCCCACCGCCCCACCCCGACCCGACCCGACGCGAGGAGCAGTCCGCGATGACGACTGTCGACAACCGGCAGGACTTCGGGAACATCGGCCACTTCGACAACGAGATCGACATGGCCGGCCTGGCCAGGGTCCCCGGCATCGTCAAGGACGAGATCAAGGGTCCACACCTGGACCTTCCCCGACGGCAAGAAGATCATCGTGCTGTCCGAGGGCCGTCTGCTGAACCTGGGCAACGCCACCGGCCACCCCTCGTTCGTGATGTCCAACTCCTTCGCGGACCAGACGCTGGCCCAGATCGAGCTGTTCACCAAGCCCGACGCGTACCCGACCGGTGTCTACGTGCTGCCCAAGCACCTGGACGAGAAGGTCGCCCGCCTCCACCTCGACGCGCTCGGCGTGAAGCTGACCACGCTCCGTCCCGAGCAGGCCGGGTACATCGGCGTCACGGTCGAGGGCCCGTACAAGCCGGACCACTACCGCTACTGACCAGCCGGCCGGGCGGACCGGTCGTCGCCCTTCCCGTCCTTCTCCCCCTGAGGACCCGCCAGAACAGGAGCCCGTATGTCTCGACGCCTCTTCACCTCCGAGTCGGTCACCGAGGGACACCCGGACAAGATGGCCGATCAGATCAGCGACACCATCCTGGACGCCATACTCGAACAGGACCCCTCCGCCCGCGTGGCGGTGGAGACCCTCCTCACCACCGGGCAGGTCCACGTGGCGGGAGAGGTGACCACCCGCGCCTATGTGCCCATCGCCGCTCTTGTCCGCGACAAGATCCTCGACATCGGTTACGACGCGTCGCAGAAGGGATTCGACGGCGCCTCGTGCGGCGTCTCCGTCTCGATCGGCTCCCAGTCCCCGGACATCGCCCAAGGCGTCGACGCGGCGCACGAGATCCGCACCGGGGACGGCACCGACCCGCTGGACCGGCAGGGCGCCGGCGACCAGGGCCTGATGTTCGGCTACGCCACCGACGAGACCCCGGAACACATGCCCCTGCCCATCGCGCTGGCGCACCGGCTCGCCCGCCGTCTGACGCGGGTCCGCAAGGACGGCACCCTCCCCTACCTCCGCCCGGACGGCAAGACCCAGGTGACCGTCGAGTACCTGGGCAGCCGGGCGGTCCGCCTCGACACCGTCGTCGTCTCCACGCAGCACGCCGCGGACATCGGCCTCGACGCGATGCTGACGCCCGATGTGCGCGACCACGTGGTCGAGGCCGAGCTCAAACAGCTCGCCGAGGACGGCATCCAGCTGGAGACCGACGGGTACCGGCTGCTGGTGAACCCCACCGGCCGCTTCGAGATCGGCGGTCCGATGGGCGACGCCGGACTGACCGGCCGCAAGATCATCATCGATACCTACGGCGGCATGGCCCGCCACGGCGGCGGCGCCTTCTCCGGCAAGGACCCGTCCAAGGTCGACCGCTCCGCCGCCTACGCCATGCGCTGGGTCGCCAAGAACGTCGTGGCGGCCGGGCTGGCCTCCCGCTGCGAGGTCCAGGTGGCGTACGCCATCGGCAAGGCCGCTCCCGTCAGTCTCTTCCTGGAGACCTTCGGCACCGCCACGGTGCCCCAGTCCGCCATCGAGAAGGCCGTCACCGAGGTCTTCGACCTCCGTCCGGCCGCCATCATCCGCGACCTCGACCTGCTCCGCCCGATCTACGCCCAGACCGCCGCCTACGGCCACTTCGGCCGCGAGCTGCCCGACTTCACCTGGGAACGCGCGGACCGGGCCGCGGCGCTGCGTGAGGCGGCGACAGCGGCACGGCCGTAGCACCGGATCCCGTCCTGCCCGGGGCGGCCCGCGGGCCGGCTCCGAGCCCCCGGGCGGCAGCCCGCCGTGCCATCGGGCACCGGCGGGGTTCCGCCGCCCGATCAGGTGCCCCTCGCCGGCGCCTCCCCCGACGGAGCACAGGAGAGTATCACCGTGCGCATAGCAGTGACCGGTTCGATCGCGACCGACCATCTGATGGTCTTTCCCGGACGCTTCGCCGATCAGCTCCTCACGGATCGACTCGACCGTCTGTCGCTGTCCTTCCTCGCGGATCGACTCGAAGTGCGCCGCGGAGGCGTCGGCGCCAACATCGCCTACGGCCTCGCCCGGCTCGGACTGCGCCCCGTCCTGGTCGGGTCGGCCGGAGCGGCCGACTTCGCGGAGTACGACCGGTCGCTGCGCGCCGCGGGAGTGGACACCTCTTCGGTGCGTGTCAGCGAGACGCTGCACACCGCGCGCTTCGTGTGCACCACCGACCAGGACCAGAACCAGATCGCCACCTTCTACGCGGGCGCCATGACGGAGGCCCGGCACATCGACCTGGGCGCCGCCCTCGGCGGCACCGGCACCGTGGACCTCGTCCTGGTCGGAGCCGATGACCCCGGGGCCATGCTCCGGCACACCGCGGCGGCACACCGCCTCGGCGTCGACGTCGCCGCCGACCCGTCCCAGCAGCTGGCGCGGCTCGACACCGGGCAGACCCGGGACCTGGTCGACGGCGCGCGCTGGCTGTTCACCAACGAGTACGAAGCCGCCCTGCTGCAAGAGCGCACAGGCTGGAGCCGCGCCGAGATCCTGCGGCGGGCCGGCACGTGGATCATCACCCGCGGTGCCGACGGGGTGCGCCTCCTGACCCGGGGCACCGAGCTGAGCGTGCCCGCCGTACCCACCGAGGCGGCCACGGACCCGACGGGCGTCGGCGACGCCTTCCGCGCCGGCTTCCTGGCCGGGCTCGCCCGCGAGGCATCGGTGCGGCGTGCCGCACAACTGGGCTGCGCCCTGGCGACCGTGGTGCTGGAGTCGGTCGGCACGCAGGAGTACAAGCTGCTGCCCGCGGACCTCCTGACCCGGGTCGAGGGGACGTACGGAACCGCCGCGGCCCGGGACATCGAGCCTCTCCTGAAAGGTGCGTCGTGACGAGCGGGCGGCCGACGCGCGCCGGTGCCCTCCGGGAGGTGGAGGACATGTTCGCCCTGAAGTACCGCGGCGCCCGCTTCTCCCTCGGCTACGGCGCCTGCCCCGACCTGGAGGACCGCGCCAAGATCGCCGACCTGCTCCAGCCCGAACGCATCGGCGTGCGCCTGTCCGAGGAGTTCCAGCTCCACCCCGAACAGTCCACCGACGCCATCGTGATCCACCACCCGGAAGCGAGCTACTTCAACGCGGGAGGCCGCGCATGACGAGCTTCTCCTTCGAGTTCTTCCCGCCGAAGACCTCCGCCGGCGAGCGGACGCTGTGGGAGGCGGTCCGCCGGGTGGAAACCCTGCGGCCGGACTTCGTCTCCATCACCTACGGCGCGGGCGGCACGTCCCGGGACCGGACCATCGAGGTCACCCGGCGGATCGCGGCGCAGACGACCCTGCGCCCGGTCGCGCACCTCACCGCCGTGGGCCACTCGGCAGCCGAGCTCAGGCACATCATCGGCGCCTACGCGGACGCCGGCATCACAGACGTCCTCGTTCTGCGCGGCGATCCCCCCGGCGACCCCCGGGGGCCGTGGGTGCCGCACCCGGACGGCTTCACCCACGCGTACCAACTGGTCGAACTCGTCCGCTCGCTGGGAAACTTCACGATCGGCGTCGCCGCCTTCCCCGAGCGGCACCCCCGCTCACCCGACTGGGACACCGACATCCGGCACTTCGTCGCCAAATGCCGCGCGGGCGCCGACTACGCCATCACCCAGATGTTCTTCCACGTCGAGGACTACCTACGGCTGCGCGACCGGGTGACCGCGGCCGGATGCGACATCCCGATCGTCCCCGAGATCGTGCCCGCCACCGACGTACGCCAGATCCGCCGGTTCGCCGAGCTGAGCGGCGCCGCCTTTCCCGAAGACCTCGCGCACCGCCTGGAGGCCGCCCGGAGCGACCCCGCCACGAGCCACCGCATCGGCGTCGAACACGCCGCCGCCATGGCCGAACGCCTCCTCGCCGAGGGCGCGCCCGGGCTGCACTACATCACCCTGAACCGTCCTGCGGCCACACTGGAGGTGCACCGGCAGGTGAGGGGCGTGCGGGCCTCCAAGGCGGCACCGGATGCCGGGAGGGTTCCGCGGCCGGTCGTACCGTGCGCCGTCACCGCCGGGCGCGGCACCGGCTGAGCCGCCAGGCCGTGGCCGGTCCGCCACCGTCGCCCCTTCTCCCGGGATGACGGGGTCTCCCGTGATGTCACGTCCTTCCGCGAGGTCACGAGGCGCGCCCCATACGCCGCCCGGCGTCCAGGACGACCGCGCCGTCCGAGACCAGGTGTCCGGCGAGGCCCGTGGCCAGCCGCTGGCCGTCGGCCGTTGCGGTGCCGCTCGTACGACGGGGCGGGACGGGCCAGTTGCTGAGGCGTACGCACACGTCGCCGGACAGGGGGGTCCGCTCCACGCCGGACGGCACGATCTCCCACTCATGCCCGGGCAGGACCTGAACGACCCTGCTTCCCCGCGGACCGGGACGTACGGTGCCGGTCATGGCGACCGTCGACTGGCGGTGCCGTACCCCCCACCGCAGGGAGTCCGGCAGCGAAGGTTCCCCGGGGCCGAGAAAGCCGCGGATGGTGGGGTGGTTCACCGGCGCCGAGGTGAACAGGTCCGCCTCCCCCGCGGCGCCGGACACCGCGTCGGCGCACTCGGGGCAGGCGTAGACGCTCCTGATGGACTCGGCCGCGAGTATGGGTTCCAGTCCGGGTATCTCGGCAGGGTCGAGCGAGACGACCGCGACCCCCGCCACCAGGGGACCGAGAAACGTGTACAGGAGATAGTCGATGGACCCGGCGGCGGCGATGGAGACGTAACCCGTCCCGGGTGCCAGGCGCGTGAAGTGCAGGTCCGCCACTCGCCCGACGGTGCTCGCATAACCCGAATACGGGAGGATGGCACCTCCCTCGCTCTTCTCGGGCCCTGTGGAACAGTCGATGATCATCGGTGCCGTGACATCGGGGCGACGTCCGGAGCGGAAGGCGATCGAGCGGGAATACGCCTCCTCGTAAGGCACCCATCCCGGGACCTGTCCGCCCGCCGTGATGCCGACCCACGGGGGAGAGAGCGATGTCTCCTGCGCCAGTTCGGGGGTGGCGATGATAACGGTCGAGCCGCTGAGAACTGCCGCCTCCATTATTCTGTCGCTGCTCGCGTCCGCCGGTACGGGAACGATGATGGCATTGAGCTTGACGATGGCCAGCATGATCTCCCACAGGGCCGCGCCGCTGCGCAAGGAGACCAGGACGGGACTACCCGGCCCGACTCCGTGCCGGACAAGCCATGCCGCGGCACGGTCGGAACGCTCCCTGAGTTCCGCGTAGGATATCGACTTCCGGACCCCTTCCGTGCCGTACCAGACGAGCGCCGACTGCTCGTTTCCCAGCGCGTATTCGTCGAACCAGTCGAGAGCCCAGTTGAACTCACCCAGAACGGGCCAAGAGAATTCTCTCGCGCTTTCACCGGCAAGCACGCTTTCCAGAACGGCAGTTCGAAAGTCTTCGAATATCGATCCCGGTGAATTCAAGTGGACCCTCCCGATTCGGTCACGTGTCGGCTGAATCAATCGCACCTTAACCACACCGACGCCACCGAGGAAGGGCACGGAGGGAAAACAGGACACCCTTCGCTGGCATTCAGCCAACTTCACCGGCCCGGAGAATGCCGACATGATGCTCATGTGCGCGACGGCGGCTCCCGGAGGGGATGACGGGATACCGGCGGCGGACGATTTACGCCAGGTTCGTGCGATTTTTTCGCACAGGTGAGAAGATATTGCAACGCACATTTGAGGATTCCGTGAGAAGTACCGTCCCGGCGCCGGCCCGCCGGACGCGCTCTCCCGGCGGCGAGGCCGGCTCTCCCCCAGGGGACACCGTCTGGGACGAGGGCGTCCAGGACGCCGCCGTCGGGGTCCGGGGCGGGAGCCGGGCGCGGGGCGGGCGCCGCGGAGCGCGCGGTGACGGGCACCTCACGGCGGGGCCGCGGCCGCGGGGAGGTCACCGTCCCGGTGGTGTAACAGGGAGCCGTCCGGGCGCGTAACACGCCCGTCGGACGCTGGCGGACATGCAGAACTCCGCGACGCCCACGCACTGCCCGTACTGCGCCTTGCAGTGCGGGATGAACCTGACGCCCGCCGCCGACGGCACGGTGGAGGTGACCGAGCGCGCGGACTTCCCGGTCAACCGGGGCGCGCTGTGCGGCAAGGGCCGTACGGCGCCTGCGGTGCTCTCCTCGCGCGTACGGCTGACCTCTCCCCTGGTGCGCTCCGGGGACGGCACGCTGGTGCCCGCCTCCTGGGACGAGGCGCTGGACCGGGTCGCGGCGGGCCTCGCGCGGGCGCGTGCCGGGCAGGGGCCGGACGCGGTGGGCGTGTTCGGCGGGGGCGGACTGACGAACGAGAAGGCGTACGCGCTGGGCAAGTTCGCCCGGGTGGTGCTCGGCACCTCGCAGATCGACTACAACGGCCGTTTCTGCATGTCGTCGGCGGCGGCGGCCAGCATGAGGGCGTTCGGGCTCGACCGGGGGCTGCCGTTCCCGCTGGAGGACATCCCGAGGACGGGCTGTGTGATCCTCGTCGGGTCCAACCTGGCCGAGACCATGCCGCCCGCGCTGCGGTACTTCAGCGAGCTGCGCGAGAACGGCGGGACGCTGATCGTCGTCGACCCGCGCCGCACCAAGACCGCCGAGCAGGCCGACCTGCACCTGGCACCCCGGCCGGGGACCGATCTGGCGCTGGCGCTGGGCCTGCTGCACCTGGTCGTCGCCGAGGGGCGGGTGGACGAGGAGTACGTACGTGAGCGCACCTCCGGCTGGGAGGAGGCGCGGGCGGCCGCGATGGCGCACTGGCCGGAGTACGTGGAGCGGATCACGGGGGTGTCCGTTCCGCAGCTGCGGGAGGCGGTACGGCTGTTCTGCGCGCCCCAGGCCGCGATGGTGCTCACCGCGCGGGGCCCGGAGCAGCAGTCCAAGGGCACGGACACGGTGGGCGCGTGGATCAACCTGTGCCTGGCGACCGGACGGGCCGGACGCCCCCTGTCGGGGTACGGCTGTCTGACCGGGCAGGGCAACGGGCAGGGCGGGCGCGAACACGGCCAGAAGGCAGACCAGTTGCCCGGCTACCGCAAGCTCACCGACCCGGCGGCCCGGCGGCACGTGGCCGAGGTGTGGGGCGTGGACCCGGACAGCCTGCCGGGGCCGGGCCGCAGCGCCTACGAGCTGCTCGACGCCCTCGGCACGGACATCCGCGCGCTGCTGCTGATGGGCTCCAACCCGGTGGTGTCGGCGCCGCGCGCGGCGCACGTGGAGGAGCGGATCCGGTCGCTGGACTTCCTCGCGGTGTGCGACGTCGTCCTGTCGGAGACGGCGGCGCTCGCGGACGTCGTGCTCCCGGTGACTCAATGGGCGGAGGAGACCGGCACCACGACCAGCCTGGAGGGCCGGGTACTGCTGCGGCGGCGTGCGATCACGCCGCCCGAGGGCGTCCGCAGCGACCTGGAGGTGCTGCACGGGCTGGCCGCCCGGCTGGGGGCCGACCGGAACCTGGAGAAGGGCTTCCCGACCGATCCGGAGGAGGTCTTCGAGGAGCTGCGCCGGGCGAGCGCGGGCGGCCTCGCCGACTACTCCGGGATCACCTACCGCAGGCTGGCGGAGGAGAACGGCGTGTTCTGGCCGTGCCCGGCGGCACCCGTGGCGGACGGCGGCGGGGAAGGCGGGACCGGCGCGGCGGCGGACGGGGCCGCGCGCGAGGAGGCCGGCGTGCATCCGGGCACGCCCCGGCTCTTCCTGGACCGGTTCGCCACCGAGGACGGGCGGGCCCGGTTCGCGGCCGTCGCGCACCGGGCGGTCGCCGAGGAGCCGGACGAGGAGTACCCGCTGCTGCTGACCACCGGGCGGGTGGTGGCGCAGTACCAGTCCGGTGCCCAGACCCGGCGCGTGGACGAGCTGAACGCCGCCGCGCCCGGCCCGTTCGTGGAGCTGCACCCGCGGCTCGCGGCCCGGCTCGGCGCGGCCGAGGGCGATCCGGTGGCGGTGGTGTCCCGGCGGGGCCGGGCGGTGGCACCCGCGCGGATCACCGGCGCCATCCGGCCCGACACCGTGTTCATGCCCTTCCACTGGCCGGGCGAGGGCCGCGCCAACACCCTGACCAACCCGGCCCTGGACCCGACCTCGCGGATGCCGGAGTTCAAGGCGTGCGCGGTGCGCGTGGAGGCCGTCGAGTCCTAGGGCGAGCCGTGGAGCGAGTCCCGGAGACGGGGGCAGGGCGGTTCATCGGGGCCGCCACTCCCCGCCGGTGATCGGCGTGCCCCGGGCCCGCGGCCGGGGGGCGGCGGGGGCTTGGGCCGCCACGTACACCCAGGCGCGTACGGCCCTGCCGTCGTGCTCGCACGTCACCTGGCGGGCGACGCGGTCGTAGAGGCTGCGCGGGCCGCCCGGCACGCAGCCCTCCAGCCGGTCCAGGGCGGCGAGCAGCCCGGCGTACTCCTCCGGGCGGGCGGTGACGAGGTCGCCGCGCACCGGGCCGCCGCCGGGTTCCTCCACGGCGTACGGGTGGCCGGGCCCGGCCGCGCGGGTCCCCCGGCGCGGGTGCGGCCGCGCAGGAACAGCGCGTGGTCGGGCCCGCCGGGGCGGAGCGTGCCGTAGACGAAGAACGGGAGTTCCAGTGCTTCCACAGACGTGATTCTCTCCCCCTTCCCTCCCCTCATGATCTCCACGGGATGGCTATGGACATGACATGTCCGGGCTCCGTAGAACTGAGCCACCACCAGCGCCACCTCCCCCGCCCTCGCCATGAGCGCCCGCGTGCGCTTTTCCCCAAGGAGACCGATGAGCCGGATACGGCACGTCCTCGGCTCCCGTCCGGCCCTGGCCGGCACGGCCGCCGCAACCGCGATCCTCCTCACCGCGGCCCTCGCCCCCACCGCCGCCGCGACGCAGCGGCCGAGCCGCGCCGAGGCGGTCGAGAACGCCGCGGCGGCCCTCGCGGAGCACGCGGACAGCCTCGGGCTGACCCCGGCTCAGCGCACCACCGTGCGGGACGTGGTGGTGGACGGGGACGGCGCCCAGCACGTCCGCTACGACCGCGCCTACCACGGACTGCCCGTGCTCGGCGGCGACTTCGTGGTGCACCTGGCGCCCGGCGGCGGCTACCGCGGCGCCGACCGCGCGGCCGCGGCGCCGATCGCCCTGCCCGCCGTCACCCCCGGGCTGCCGGCGGCCGAGGCCGCCGACCTGGCCGCGCGGGCCCTGCGGTCGGCCGCCCCCGGGCGGGTGCTGAGGAAGCTGACGGCCCGGCCCCGCCTGGTGGTCGACGCCCTGCACGGTGCCCCCAGGCTGGCCTGGCGCACGGACGCCGTCGCGCTGGACGGCCTCGGCAACCCGGTCGCCCGCACGGTGCTGACCGACGCCCGGTCGGGGGCGCGGATCGACGCCTGGGACCGCATCGCGTCGGTGACGGGCGACGGCCGGTCGCTGTACGGCGGCACGGTGCCCCTGGAGACGACGGCGGCGGGACCGTCGTACCAGCTGAAGGACGCCACGCGCGGGGGCACGTACACCGGGGACGCGGCGAACCGGACCGACCTGTGCGTGCTCGGCCTCTGCCTCGGCCGCGCGCCCTCGGCGGTCTTCACCGACGCGGACAACCACTGGGGCACGGGGACGGCGGCCGACCGGGCGTCGGCGGCGGTGGACGCCCAGTACGGCACCGACATGACCTGGGACTACTTCGAGGACGTCCACGGGCGCCACGGGATCGCCGGAGACGGCAAGGGCTCGTACAACCGCGTGCACTACGGCAGCGGGTACAACAACGCCTTCTGGGACGACGGCTGCTTCTGCATGACGTACGGCGACGGGGACGGGACCACGTTCGGCCCGCTGGTCTCGCTGGACGTGGCCGGGCACGAGATGGCGCACGGCGTGACGCAGTCGACGGCGGCGCTGACGTACTCCGGGGAGTCCGGCGGACTGAACGAGGCGACCAGCGACATCTTCGGGACGCTGGTGGAGTTCCACGCGGCCAACGCCGCCGACCCCGGTGACTGGCTGATCGGCGAGAAGGTCGTCCGGTCCGGCTTCGGGCGGAACGCGCTGCGCTACATGGACCAGCCGTCCCGGGACGGCGCGTCGGCCGACTGCTGGAGCGCCTCGCTGGGCGACCTCGACGTGCACTACTCCTCCGGCGTCGCCAACCACTTCGCCTACCTGCTCGCCGAGGGCAGCGGCACGAAGACCGTGGGCGGCGTCCGCCACGCGTCCGCCACCTGCGACGGCTCGGCGGTGACCGGCATCGGCCGGGACAAGCTCGGCCGCATCTGGTACCGGGCGCTGACCGTCTACATGACGTCGTCCACCGACTACGCGGGCGCCCGGACGGCGACGCTGAACGCCGCCCGGGACCTGTACGGGGCGGACAGCGCCGAGCGGGCCGCGGTCGCGGCGGCGTGGAGCGCGGTGAACGTCGCCGGCTAGGCACACGGGCGTACGGGCCGGGGCCGGAGCTCTGTCACGGGCTCCGGCCCGCTGCCGTCCCCTGCCGGTACCGTCCGCCCCGGGGCCGGACGGTCACGCCCCGCCGTACGGCCGCCTCTCCTTCGCCTCCCGCAGCGCCGTCCCCCACCAGACCAGCTGGTCCAGCATCACCTTCGCCGCCGCGTCCGGGCCCGAGGGGTCCGTCAGGCGGCCCTCGTCGTCGAAGGACGCGCCCGCGTTGTGGAAGGAGACGGTGTCGCGGACGGTGACGGCGTGGAGTTCGGCGAAGACCTGGCGCAGGTGCTCCACGGCGCGCAGGCCCCCGGCCAGGCCGCCGTAGGAGACGAGCGCGACGGGTTTGGCGCGCCACTCGGCGTAGTGCCAGTCGATGAGGTTCTTCAGGCCCGCCGGGAACGAGTGGTTGTACTCGGGGGTGAGGACGACGAACGCGTCGGCGCGGGCCAGCTTCGCGGTGATCTCCGCCGACGCGGCGGACGCCTCGGGTGCGGGGGCGAACGTGGTGGGCAGGTCGGCCTCGGCGACGTCCACGACCTCGACGGCCAGGTCGTCGCGGTGACGGAGCCGGCCGAGGAGCCAGTCGGCGATCACGGGGCCGAAGCGGCCGTGGCGGTTGCTGCCGATGATCAGGGTCACCTGGAGCGGTGCGGTCACTGTGTCCATGCGCACCACCCTGGTACCTCAACCTTCGTCGAGGTCAAGCGCCGGCTCCCGAGCCGCCGCCGCGGATGGCCGGTCACCCGTTCACACGCGCGCCGTGGGCCCTTCGGGTTCTCTTCCGCGCCCCTCCCCCAAGGCCCCCGTGGCACGCCGGTGACCTGCCGAAACGGCGCCGGGGCGGGGTGCGGGCCGGGCCGGTCCGGCACCCGTTCATCCCATTCCTGACACCTCGTCAACAAGCGGGCGGGGGCGGCTGCCACTTACCTCGAAGAGACAGCGCCACCGAGACGCTCGAGGAGCATCGATGCGACGTACCGCCCGCCTGCTGACCGGTACCGCGCTCGCCGCCGCGGCGGGCCTGGTCGCCGCGCCCGCGTACGGGGACGAGGGCGGGGGCGGAGACCTGAAGGTGTCCCCGTCCTCCGTGGTGCCGGGCGGCCGGGCGACGGTGGACACGACGGCGTGCGGCGGCAACGGCACCGCGGCGGGCGACGCCAGCGCGGTGGGCGCCGGCGCCTTCACCCTGGCGGGGACCACCCGCGACGGCGAGTCGGCCGGGGAGTTCCGGGTGCCGCCGAGCGCGCAGCCGGGCACGTACGAGATCGCCGCCACCTGCGCGGTGAGCGGCCGCCGCATCACGGGCGACCTGGTGGTGACGCTGACGCCCCCCGGTGCGCAGGTGCACCCCCGGGGAAGCGTGAAGACGGGGGTCGGCGGCGCGTTGGGCCCCGACCCCGTGCAGACCGCGGCCGGCGTGGCGGCGCTCGCCGTCGCCGCCGCGGGCGGTACCTGGCTCCTGCATCGCCGGGCGAGAGGCGACGGGATCTGACGGACACCCTCCGCTGTCCGTCCGCCGGTACCGCACTCCCCTCCCCCTCCGGGTCCGACCGCCCCTCGCGGCCCGGAGGGGGCCCGGGGCCGAAGGAGCCAGGAGAGGGGGCGTCATGCGCAGGGTCGGCAACACCGCCATAGCGGCCGTCACCGCGATGGCGCTCTGCGCCGGGGCCTGGCTGCTGGCCAGCGGCGCCGAGACCCACCCGCCGCCGCAGCCGTCGGCGGCGCAGGCCGGCACCGGCACGGCCGCCGGGGCCGGTACTGGGCGGGCCGGCGAGCCGCCCGCCGCGCCGGCGCTGCCCCCCTCCCCGCCCGACCGCGTCCGCATCCCGGCGATCCGCGTCGACGCCCCGCTCATGGGGCTGGGGCTGACCCGCACCGGCAGCCTGGAGGTGCCGCCCGCCGGGAAGAAGAACCTCGCGGGCTGGTACGAGGCCGGCACCACGCCCGGCGAGACGGGCACCGCGATCGTGGCCGGGCACGTGGACAACGCCGACGGCCCGGCCGTGTTCTACCGCCTCGGCGCCCTGCGCAAGGGCAGCAGGATCGAGGTGGACCGGCGCGACGGCGGCGTGGCGGTGTTCACGGTGGCCGCGGTCGAGGTGTACGACGCGCGGGCCTTCCCCGACGAGAAGGTGTACGGGCCGGCGAAACGGCCCGAGCTGCGGGTCATCACCTGCGGCGGCGGCTGGTCACCGGCCACCGGCTACCAGGGGAACGTCGTCGTCTTCGCGTATCTGACGGACAGCCGCTGAGGCGCCCCAGGCCGGGACCGGGGGAGCCGCCGGAGCTTCCCCGGGCGGAGGGGCCGCCAAGCCCGGAGGGGCCGGAGGGGCCGGAGGGGCCGCCGAGGCCCCCTGCGCCGCTCCCGCCGCTCCCGCCCTTGTCGTCCCCCGCTCCCCCGCCGTCCCCGCCGTCCCCGCCGTCCCGTCGTAGGCGTCCCCGAGCACATGCTCCCGCCCCCAGTCGCCCAGCGGTGCCAGGGCGTCGTTGAGGGCGGCGCCCCGGGGCGTGAGCGAGTACTCCACGCGCGGCGGCACCTCGTCGTACTCCTGACGGCGCACGATCCCGTCGGCCTCCAGCTCCCGCAACTGCGCGGCGAGCACCTTCTCCGTCACCCCGGGCAGCTCCCGGCGCAGGGCGCCGAAGCGGCACGGCCGCTCCCCCAGCGCCCACAGGATCAGGACCTTCCACTTGCCGCCGACCACGTCCAACGCCGCGTCGACCCCGCAGACGTACGCCCCCGGCCGCCGTAACGTCCTCATGACCCGCCACCCGCCCTTCCCGCTGCCTGCACGCTTTCCCGAAGGTAACCACCCACTTCAAAGTACCTACTTGAGCCGGTTGTTCCCACCGGCGAGCCTGGTCACCATGAACGACACCACGGACAAGACCCCCGCCCCCCGCACCCCGATCACCCTCCTCGGCGCCGGCGCCATGGGCACCGCGCTCGCCCGCGCCTGGCTGGCCGCCGGGCACCCGGTGACCGTCTGGAACCGCACCCCCGCCCGCGCCGAGGCCCTCGCCGCCGAGGGCGCCGCGGTCGCCCGCGGCGCGGCCGAGGCGGTGGCCGCGAGCCGGCTCGTGATCGCCTGCCTGCTGGACGACGACTCGGTCGGCGCGGCCCTGGACGGGGCCGATCTGACCGGGCGGGACGTGGTGAACCTCACCACCGGCACGCCCGCCCAGGGCCGCGCCCGCGCCGCGTGGGTCCAGGAGCGCGGCGCCCGCTTCCTGGACGGCGGCATCATGGCCGTACCGCCGATGATCGGTGCCGCGGACTCCGGCGCGTACGTCTTCTACAGCGGCTCGGCCGGCCTGTTCGAGGAGCACCGGGAGACGCTCGCCGTCCCGGCCGGCACCCGGTACGTGGGCGCGGACCCGGGCTTCGCCGCGCTGCACGACGTGGCGCTGCTGAGCGCGATGTACGGCATGTTCGCGGGCCTGTCGCACGCGTTCGCGCTGATCGGCCCGGAGGACATCCGCCCGCAGGACCTCGCCCCGCTGCTCGTGGACTGGCTGGCCGCCATGGCCCCGGCCGCCCACCAGAGCGCCGCGGCGCTGGAGAGCGGCGACTACACCAAGGGCGTGGTCTCCAACCTCGCGATGCAGGTGGCGGGCACCTCCACCCTGGTGCGGACGGCCGAGGAGCAGGGGGTGAGCACGGAACTGCTGACGCCCTTCTGGGACCTGATGGCGCGCCGGCTCGCCGGCGGGCACGGGGAGGAGGACACCACCGGAGTGATCGACCTGCTGCGGACCCGGTGAGGCGGCCGGCCCTCCCGGCTCAGGCGAGCCACTGCTCGTAGGCCAGGTTCGCCACCAGCGCGAACACGACCGTCAGCAGCACGATCCGCACGAAGCGGCTGCCCTTCTTCAGTGCCGTGCGGGCGCCGAGCATGCCGCCCGCCAGGTTGAACGCGGCCATCAGCGCGGCCAGTTGCCACAGCACCGCGCCCTGCCAGGCGAACATGGCGAGCGCCCCGGCGTTGGTGCAGCAGTTGACGATCTTGGCGGTGGCGGAGGCGGTCACCAGGTCGAGGTGGAGCAGGGCCGTGAGCGCCAGGACGAGGAACGTGCCGGTGCCGGGGCCGATGAAACCGTCGTAGAAGCCGATGCCGAGACCCGCCAGGCCGATCGCGGCGAGGACCTGGCGGCGGGTGGCCGGGCCGCCGGCCGGGGCCGTGCCGAAGGCGGGGCGCAGGATCACGAAGGCGGCGACGCCGACCAGCACCACCATGATCACCGGCTTGAGGACGTCCGTGCTCATGCCGGCCGCGAGGAACGCCCCCGCCGACGAGCCGGCGAGCGCGGCCAGGCCGATCCGCACGGCGGTGCGGACGTCCACCGGGGCCTTGCGCGCGTACGTCACCGCCGCGCCCGTGGTGCCGACGATGGCGACCGCCTTGTTGGTGCCGAGCGCGTAGGGGGCCGGGGTGCCCGCGGGCAGGCCGAGGAGCAGCACCGGCAGCAGCAGGAGCCCGCCACCGCCCACCACGGCGTCGATCCAGCCGGCCGCGAGGGCCGCGATACACAGAAGGACCACCATGGTCAGCGATATGTCGGGCATGATCGCGACCCTAGGGAGCGGCCGTCCGCGCCGTCCACCGGCCTGAGGGTCTTCTGAGGTTCGCGGCCCCGGGCCCCGGCACCACGAGGTGCCGGGGCCCGCGCGGGGTGCCGGGGCCGCACACTCCTTCCCCGGCCCGCGCGCGATGCCGTCCTTCCCCGGCCGCACGCGGCGCCGGGGCCCTCACATCCGCCCCCCGCCCCCGCTGAGGGCAGCGTTCCGCGCGGGAAACAACGGTGATGCGGCCGGGTAACCTCCGCCCCGCACGCTCGACGGCATGACCTCGAATACGCGTGTGGTGGTGATCGGCGCCGGCCTCGCGGGCGTCCGGCTCGCCCGACGGCTCGGTGAGCTCGGCACGCCCGCGCTGCTGATCGGCGACGAGGAGCACCGCCCGTACAACCGGGTGCTGCTCGCCGAGGTGCTGGCCGGACGCTACGCCCCCGAGGTGATCGCGCTGCCCGCGCCCGCCGGGCTGGTCCGGGCCCGGGTCACCGGAATCGACCGCGCCCGGCGGAGCGTCGTCTGCGCGGACGGTACGGAGATCGCGTACGGCACGCTGGTGCTGGCCACCGGCTCCAATCCGGTCCTGCCCCCGCTGCGCGGCCTGTTCACGCCGGACCGCGTGCTGCCCGAGGGCGTCCACGCGTTCCGCACCCTGGACGACTGCCTGGGCCTGTCCAGGGCCGTCCGGCCGGGCGCGCGGGCCGTGGTCATCGGCGGCGGGCTCCTCGGGGTCTCCGCGGCCCGCGCGCTCGCCGTGCGCGGCGCCCAGGTGGTCCTCGCCCAGCAGTCCGAGCGGCTCATGGAGCGCCAGCTCGACCCGGGCGCCTCCCACCTGGTGCTGCGGCACCTGCGGGACCTCGGCGTGGAGGTGCACACCGAGTGCCGGGTGCGGGACGTGCGCTGCGTCGGCGGCGCGGTCCGCTCGGTGGAGCTGGCCGACGGGTACGCCCTCGACGCCGATCTGGTGGTGCTGGCCTGCGGGGTCCGCCCGCGCGCCGGGCTCGCCGAGGCGGCCGGGCTCGCCGTCCGCAAGGGCGTCCTCGTCGACGACGAGCTGCGCACCTCCGACCCGCACATCCGCGCGATCGGCGACTGCGCCCAGCACGACGGGAACGTCTACGGCCTCGCCGCCCCCGCCCTCGAACAGGCGGACGTGCTGGCCGAGTCCCTCGCCGGGAACGCCGCCGCCCGCTACACCGGCACCCGCTCGCTGACCCGGCTGACCCTGACCGGGCCCGACAGCCCCTTCGACCTGGCCGCCTTCGGCGAGACCGACCCCCGCCCCGGTGACGACGTCGTGCAGCTCGCCGACGCCACCCGGGGCACCTACCGCAAGGTCGTCGTCCGCGACGACCGCCTGGTCGGCGGGGTGCTCGTCGGCGAACTCGGCACCGTGGGCGCGCTCGCCCGCGCCTGGGAGGGAGCAGAGCCGCTCCCGGACGACGGCCCGCTGCTCCACCTGCTCACCAACGACGGAGGCTCCTGATGACCGCCAACCTGGGGGGCACCCCCACGATCGTGCTCGTCGGCCACGGCATGGTCGGCCAGCGCTTCCTCGAAGCGCTGGCCGAGCGCGGCCTGACCGCCACGCACCGCGTGGTCGTGCTGTGCGAGGAGCCGCGCCCCGCGTACGACCGCGTGCAGCTCACCTCGTACTTCTCGGGCAGGACGCCCGAGGAGCTGTCGATGACGGACATGGAGTTCATCAAGGACCACGGCATCGAGCTGCACGTCGGCGACCCGGCGGTCGCCGTCGACCGCGCGGCCCGGAAGGTGACCGCCCGGTCCGGCCTGGTGGTCGGCTACGACGTCCTCGTGCTGGCCACCGGCTCCTACCCGTTCGTGCCGCCGGTCCCGAACAAGGACGCCGAGGGCTGCTTCGTCTACCGCACCATCGAGGACCTGCTCGCCATCGAGGAGTACGCGAGGACCAGGGCGAAGACCGGTGCCGTGGTCGGCGGCGGGCTGCTCGGCCTGGAGGCGGCCGGCGCCCTCAAGGGGCTCGGGCTGCGCTCCCACATCGTGGAGTTCGCGCCGCGCCTGATGCCCGTGCAGGTCGACGAGGGCGGCGGTGCGGCGCTGCTGCGCACCATCGAGGAGATGGGCCTGGCCGTCCACACGGGGGTGGGGACGCAGGAGATCGTCACGGACGCGTCGGGTGCCGTCACCGGCATGAAGCTGTCCGACGGCAGCGAACTGGCCACCGACCTGGTGGTGTTCTCCGCCGGTGTCCGCCCCCGCGACCAGCTCGCCCGCGACTGCGGCCTGGCGGTCGGCGAGCGCGGCGGCATCACCGTCGACGAGCAGTGCCGCACCGTCACCGACCCGCACGTCTTCGCGATCGGCGAGTGCGCGCTGGCGGCGGACGGGCGGGTGTACGGCCTGGTGGCGCCCGGCTACGAGCAGGCCGAGACGGCCGCCGCGACCATCGCCGCCGAGGAGGCCGCCTTCACCGGCGCGGACCTGTCCACCAAGCTGAAGCTGCTCGGCGTGGACGTGGCGTCCTTCGGCGACGCGCACGGCACCACCGAGGACTGCCTCGACGTGGTCTACTCCGACTCCCGCGCGGGCCTGTACAAGAAGCTGGTCGTCGGCCGCGACGGCACGCTGCTGGGCGGCATCCTGGTCGGCGACGCGGAGGCGTACGGCACCCTGCGGGCGCTCACCGGCTCCGTCCCGCCCGTCTCGCCCGAGCAGCTGGTCCTCCCGGCCGGCGCCGGCGGGCCCGCCCAGCTCGGCCCCGCCGCCCTCCCCGACGACGCGGTCATCTGCTCCTGCCACAACGTCACCAAGGGCACCATCCGCGGCGCGGTCACCGACCACCGGTGCACCACCGTGCCCGAGGTGAAGAAGTGCACCAAGGCGGGCACCGGCTGCGGCTCCTGCGTCAAGGTGCTGGGCCAGCTGGTCACCGCCGAGCTGGAGGCGAGCGGCGTCGAGGTCGACAAGGGCCTGTGCGGCTGCTTCGCGCAGACCCGCGAGGAGCTGTACGAGATCGTCCTCGCCCTGCGCGTCACCTCCTACCAGGAGCTGCTGGACCGCCACGGCCGCGAGGGCGCCCGCGGCGGCGACGGCTGCGAGGTCTGCAAGCCGGCCGTCGCCTCGATCATCGCCTCCCTCGCCCCCGTGATCGGCGCGAGCGGCTATGTCCTGGACGGTGAGCAGGCGGCGTTGCAGGACACCAACGACCACTTCCTCGCCAACCTCCAGAAGAACGGCTCGTACTCGGTCGTCCCGCGCATCCCCGGCGGCGAGATCGCCCCGGAGAAGCTCATCGTGATCGGCGAGATCGCCCGGGACTTCGGCCTCTACACGAAGATCACCGGAGGCCAGCGCATCGACATGTTCGGCGCCCGCGTGGAGCAGCTCCCGCTGATCTGGGCCCGCCTGGTCGACGCCGGCTTCGAGTCCGGCCACGCCTACGGCAAGGCGCTGCGCACGGTGAAGTCCTGCGTGGGCCAGACCTGGTGCCGCTACGGCGTGCAGGACTCCGTCCGCATGGCGATCGACCTGGAGCTGCGTTACCGGGGCCTCAGGTCCCCGCACAAGCTGAAGTCGGCCGTCTCCGGCTGCGCCCGCGAGTGCGCCGAGGCCCAGTCCAAGGACTTCGGCGTGATCGCCACGTCCAACGGCTGGAACCTGTACGTCGGCGGCAACGGCGGCGCCACCCCGCGCCACGCGGACCTGCTCGCGCAGGACCTGTCGGACGCCGAACTGGTGCGCCTGATCGACCGGTTCCTGATGTTCTACATCCGCACCGCCGACAAGCTGGAGCGCACCTCCACCTGGCTGGAGCGCATCCCCGGCGGACTGGACCACGTACGCGACGTCGTCGTGCACGACTCGCTCGGCATCTGCGCGGAGCTGGAGTCCCTGATGGCGGCCCATGTGGCGCACTACCGCGACGAGTGGGCGGAGACCGTCAACGACCCCGACAAGCTCGCCCGTTTCGTGTCCTTCGTCAACGCGCCGGACACCCCCGACCCGGTGGTCGCCTTCGTCCCCGAACGCGACCAGATCAAGCCCGACCTGCCGCTGCTGTCCATCGGCACACGGCCCGCGCAGTCCGAGGAAGCGGCCCTGGAAGGAAGCGCCCAGCGATGACCCTGGCACCCGAGACCACCGACCTGAAGGTCCAACTGCGCCTGTCCGACGACTGGTTCACGGTCTGCGACCTGGGTGCGCTGCTCCCCGGCCGGGGGGTGGCGGCCCTGCTGCCCGACGGCCGCCAGGCGGCCCTGTTCCGCGACCGGACCGGCACGCTGTACGCCGTCGACAACCGCGATCCGTTCACCGGCGCGGCCGTCCTCTCCCGCGGCCTGATCGGCACCCACCAGGGCCGCCCGTTCGTCGCCTCCCCGCTGCTCAAGCAGCGCTTCGACCTGGCCACCGGGCAGTGCCTGGACGACGAGACGGTGCGGGTGGCGGCGTACGAGGTGCGGGCCGCCTGACGGCAACCACCCGATAATTCTTGACCGTTCGTTTCAGATACCCCTAGGCTGCCCTGTGTGGCCAGGACCAAGGAATTCGACCCGGACGCCGCGCTGCAGTCAGCCCTGGAGCTGTTCTGGCGGCGCGGCTACGAGGCGACGTCCATGTCCGACCTCGTGGAGCACCTCGGCGTCGGACGCGCCAGCATCTACGCGACCTTCGGCAACAAGCGCGAGCTGTATCTGAAGGCGCTGGAACGGTACCAGCGGACGCACGGCCCGCGGGTGCTGCGGGAGCTGTCGCAGCCCGGCCCCGCCCTGCCCGCCGTACGGCGGGCCGTACGGCGCTTCGCCGACGAGGCGGCGGCCGAGCCGAGCCGCACGTCCGGCTGCTTCGTCACCAACACGGCCTCCGAACTGGCGCCGCACGACCCGGCCGTCGCCCGCCGCGTCCAGCAGAGCTGGGACAGCGTCGAGACGCTGCTGCACTCGGCCCTGGTCCGCGCCCAGGCACAGGGCGAGCTGCCCGAGGACCGCGATCCGCTCGCCCTGGCCCGGATGCTGCTGGTCCTGATGCAGGGCCTGCGGGTCGTCGGCAAGGCGTCGGCGGACCCGGCGCGGGTGCGGGAGGCGGCGGAGCAGGCCCTGGCGCTGCTCGACTGAAACCACGGCACCGCACGGGCGTTTTTCACGCCCTCATACTGAACCGTTCGGTCAAGAATAGGGGAGATCATGACCAGCCGCTTCACCGGCAGGACCGCCCTCGTCACCGGCGCCGGCTCCGGCATCGGCCGGGCCCTCGCCCGCGCGCTCGCCGCCGAGGGGGCGAACGTCGTCGTCGCCGGGCGGCGGCGCGAGCCGCTCGACGAGACCGTGGCCCTCATCGAGGCGGCGGGCGGCAAGGCGCTCGCCGTCACCGCCGACGTCAGCCGCGCCGACGACGTGGAGGCGCTCGTCGCCACCGCCGTGGACCGCTTCGGTTCGCTCGACGTGGCGGTGAACAACGCGGGCGTCTTCGACGGCCGCGGACCGGTCGCGGACGTCGACGAGGACGCCTGGCGCCGGTTGTTCGACACCAACGTGACCGGCGTGTTCCTCGCCCTGCGGGCCGAGGTGCGCCAGATGCGCACCCAGCCCGGCGGCGGCGCCATCGTCAACATCGCCTCCAACCTGGGCGCGCACCGGCGCCTGCCCGGGGCCACCGGCTATGTCGCCAGCAAGGCGGCCGTGGCCGCCCTGACCCGGGGCGCGGCCCTGGACCACATCGCGGACGGCGTCCGCATCAACGCGGTCAGCCCGGGCCCGACCGAGACCGCCATGTCGCTCATGCCCGGCGAGACGGAGGCCGACCGCGCCGAGCGTATGCGGACCGAGACCCCGCTGGGCCGGGTCTCCACGCTCGACGAGGTGGCCGCGGCGGTCCTCTACCTGGCGTCGGACGACGCGGCGTCGGTCGTGGGCGCGGACCTGGTGGTGGACGGCGGCGCGGCGGCCTGACCGCCGCTCGCCTGAAGGCGCGGGGCCGTTACGACCGGAACGGCCCCCTCACCTCGTAGGTGATCCCGCCCGACGAGCTCCCGCTGGTCCCCCGCTGGCTGGAGAAGTACAGCCGGGAGCCGTCCGGGGAGAACGCCGGGCCGGTGATCTCCGAGCCCGACTGGCCGTCGACGCGCAGGAAGGGGGCGACCACGTCGTCCGGCGTGATCACGCAGATCTCCATGTTCCCGCCGTCCTCCGCCACGAACAGGTCGCCGGAGGCGGAGCCGGTGACGTTGTCGACGCCGGTCAGCGGGGCCGTGCCGGAGGGGACCAGCGAGTCGTCGTAGGCCAGCTCGATGGTCTGGGCGGCGGCGTTGTACTGCCACACGCGGTTGTCGCCCTTGGTGGTGAACCAGCAGGTGTCATCCGCGTAGTAGCAGCCCTCGCCGCCGTTGAAGCGCTTGGCGCCGGGGACCTGGCCGCGGGTGGCGGTGGCCCCGGTCGGGTCGGGCACCCGGGCCCAGCTCACGGGGCCGCTGGTCCCGCTGCCCGCGACCAGCACCTCCAGGGTCCCGGAGGACAGATCGCCCCAGGTCGTGGGCCGGAAGCGGTAGAAGCAGCCGTCGGTGACGTCCTCCGTCATGTAGACAACCTTGCGGACCGGGTCGGCCGCCGCGGCCTCGTGCTTGAAGCGGCCCATGGCGTCCCGCCGCACCGCCGTCCTGGCCCCCCACGGGTCGGTCTCGTAGACGTACCCCCGGTCCACCTCCTCGCACGACAGCCAGGTGTTCCACGGGGTCTTGCCGCCCGCGCAGTTGGTGCGGGTGCCGGAGAGTATCCGGTACGCGCCGGTGATCGCGCCCGTCGAGGAGAACCGCACGGCGCCCGCCCCGCCGCCCGGGTTGATCTCCGAGTTGGACACGTAGATCCAGCCGGTGCCGTCCGCGTAACAGGCCCCGCCGTCGGGGGCGTCGTGCCAGGTGTACGAGGTGCCGGGGACCGTCTGCCGGGACCGGGCGATCACCCGGCTGGTGAACCCGCTCGGCAACCTGATCCCGTTGGCGTCCGGCGCGCCCAGCGGCCCGTAGGGGCCGGCGCCGGGCTGGGCCGGGGCGGCGTACGCGGCGCCGCGCCACAGAGTGCCGCCCAGGGCGGCGGAACCGCCGAGGGCGGCCGCACGCAGGAGGGTACGACGTTCCACTCTCACTCCAGAGAAGCCGTGACCGCCCCGCCGGCGGGCGCCGGCGGGGTCGCGCGATCACGGACCCTAGGGCGGCATGGTTGACGGGTCATGGACAACCCGTGACGTGCGGCCGTACGCGACCGCTCCAGCCGCACGGCGCCCGCGGCACCGCCGCGGGGGAGCCGGCCTCCCGGCATGGCCCCCGCGCGTTCCGCGGCGTCGCGCGCGGGGATTCACCACCGCGCAACGAAAGCGGAATCCGTGGCCGGGAGCGGCCGTAACCACCGCCGGCCGACGCGCGTTGATGAGGCGTTCGTCGGCTAGCCCTATTACCCGAGGAGAAATCCGTGTCTCTCCCCCGACGCTGTGCCGCCCTTGTGCTGATCGCCGTCTCCGCTGTCGGCGCCGGCCTGGCCACCGCCCCCACCGCCTCCGCGCGGGGCATCGACCCCGTCCTCACCCTCGAATGCGTGACCAGCACCCTCGGTGACCCGGTCGGCGCGGTGACCGTGCCGCCGGAGGTTCCCCTGGTCACCTGCATCCCCTGACGGGGAGCGCACCGGTCCCGCGCACCGGACGCCCGCACCGAGAAGAACCAAGAGGACGGCACCCCCCGCACGGGGTGCCGTCCTCTCTTTCGTGATCCGGAGCCGCCGCCGATCGGTGAGGGTGGTCGGGTGACAGACGGCGGCTCCGGGGCTTGGTCCCCCGGAGGGGTCAGCGGTGGTCGCTGCCCTGCGACGTGACCGCCGCGCGGCCGGCCTCCAGGCGGGCCACCGGGATGCGGAACGGGGAGCAGGAGACGTAGTCGAGGCCCACCTCGTGGAAGAAGTGGACGGACTCCGGGTCGCCGCCGTGCTCGCCGCAGACGCCCAGCTTCAGGCCGGGGCGGGTGGCGCGGCCGGCCTTCGCGGCGGCGGCGACGAGGGAGCCCACGCCGTCCTTGTCGATCGTCTCGAAGGGGCTGACGCCGAAGATGCCCTTCTCCAGGTAGGCCGTGAAGAACGACGCCTCGACGTCGTCGCGGCTGAAGCCCCACACCGTCTGGGTCAGGTCGTTGGTGCCGAAGGAGAAGAACTCCGCCGCCTCGGCGATCTGACCGGCGGTCAGCGCGGCGCGCGGCAGCTCGATCATCGTGCCGATGGACAGCTTCAGGTTCGCGCCCGAGGCCGCCTCGACCTCGGCGATGACCTTGTCGGCCTCCTCGCGGACGATCTCCAGCTCCTGGACCGTGCCGACGAGCGGGATCATGATCTCGGCGCGCGGGTCGCCCTTGGCGGCGCGGCGGGCGGCGGCGGCCTCGGCGATCGCGCGGACCTGCATGGTGAACAGGCCGGGGATGACCAGGCCGAGGCGGACGCCGCGCAGGCCCAGCATCGGGTTCTGCTCGTGCAGGCGGTGCACCGCCTGGAGCAGGCGCAGTTCGTTCTCGTGCGGCTCCTCGCGGGACTCGGCGAGGGCCACGCGCACCGACAGTTCGGTGATGTCGGGCAGGAACTCGTGCAGCGGCGGGTCGAGGAGGCGGATGGTGACCGGCAGGCCGTCCATCGCCTCGAACAGCTCGACGAAGTCCTGCTTCTGGAGCGGGAGGAGTTCCTTCAGGGACTCCTCGCGTTCGGCCTCGGTGTCGGCGAGGATCAGGCGCTCCACCAGCTCGCGGCGGTCGCCGAGGAACATGTGCTCCGTGCGGCACAGGCCGATGCCCTGGGCGCCGAAGCGGCGGGCGCGCAGCGCGTCCTCGGCGTTGTCGGCGTTGGCGCGCACCCGCAGGCGGCGCTTGCGGTCGGCGAAGGCCATGATGCGGTGGACGGCCTCGACCAGTTCGTCGGCGTCCTCGGCGCCCGCGTGCATCCGGCCCTCGAAGTACTCCACGACCGGGGACGGCACGACCGGGACCTCGCCCAGGTAGACCTTGCCGGTGGAGCCGTCGATGGAGATGACGTCGCCCTCCTCGACGACGTGCCCGCCGGGGACGGTCATACGGCGCCGCTTGGTGTCGACCTCCAGCTCCTCCGCGCCGCAGACACAGGTCTTGCCCATGCCGCGCGCGACCACGGCCGCGTGGGAGGTCTTGCCGCCGCGCGAGGTCAGGATGCCCTCGGCGGCGATCATGCCGTCCAGGTCGTCGGGGTTGGTCTCCCGGCGGATGAGGATGACCTTCTCACCCGAGCGGGACCACTTGACGGCGGTGTACGAGTCGAAGACGGCCTTGCCGACCGCCGCGCCCGGCGAGGCCGCGATGCCCCGGCCGACCTGCTCGACCTTCGCGTTCTCGTCGAAGCGGGGGAACATCAGCTGCGCGAGCTGGGCGCCGTTGACGCGGGTGAGGGCCTCGGCCTCGTCGATCAGGCCCTGGTCGACGAGCTGGGTGGCGATGCGGAAGGCCGCGCCCGCGGTGCGCTTGCCGACGCGGGTCTGGAGCATCCACAGCCGGCCGCGCTCGATGGTGAACTCGATGTCGCAGAGATCCTTGTAGTGGTTCTCCAGGGTCTCCATGATCCGCATGAGCTGGTCGTACGACTTCTTGTCGATCCGCTCCAGCTCGGCGAGCGGCACCGTGTTGCGGATGCCGGCCACCACGTCCTCGCCCTGGGCGTTCTGGAGGTAGTCGCCGTAGACGCCCTGGTGGCCGCTGGCGGGGTCGCGGGTGAACGCCACGCCGGTGCCCGAGTCCGGGCCCAGGTTGCCGAAGACCATCGAGCAGACGTTGACCGCGGTGCCGAGGTCGTGCGGGATGCGCTCCTGGCGGCGGTAGAGCTTGGCGCGCTCGCCGTTCCAGGAGTCGAAGACCGCCTTGATGGCCAGGTCCATCTGCTCGCGCGGGTCCTGCGGGAAGTCCCGGCCGGCCTCCTTCTTGACGATCTTCTTGAAGGTGGCGACCAGCTTCTTCAGGTCGGCGGCCTCCAGCTCGGTGTCGACCGTGACCTTCTTGGCCTGCTTGGCCTTCTCCAGCGCCTCCTCGAAGAGGTCGCCGTCGACGCCGAGGACGGTCTTGCCGAACATCTGGATGAGGCGGCGGTAGGAGTCCCAGGCGAACCGCTCGTCGCCGGCCTGCGCGGCCAGGCCCCGCACCGACTGGTCGGAGAGACCGATGTTGAGGACCGTGTCCATCATGCCGGGCATGGAGAACTTGGCGCCGGAGCGGACGGAGACGAGGAGCGGGTCGTCGGACTGGCCGAGCCTCTTGCCCATCCTCTCCTCGAGGGCGGCGAGGTGCGCGCTCACCTCGTCACGCAGTGCCGCCGGTTCCTCGCCGCTGTCCAGGTAGACCTTGCAGGCCTCGGTGGTGATGGTGAAGCCGGGAGGGACCGGAAGGCCCAGGTTGGTCATCTCGGCGAGGTTGGCACCCTTGCCGCCGAGGAGGTCCTTGAGGTCCTTGTTGCCCTCGGTGAAGTCGTAAACGAACTTCACGCCCTCAACGCTGGCGCCCGGCCCAGCTCCCTGGCGATCTTTGTTTTCCGACACGGGTCTCGACTCCTCGAGGACGCGGTGGCTGCCCTGACGTCGGGGAATGTACCCAGATCGAAGGCTCATGGGTACGTCCACTTGCGCGTCATACGCCTGTAACCACCCGTCCGCCAGCGGATCGAAAGTCATGGCACGGTAAACGACCGAGTGGCCATGTGTTCACTTCTTGAACGAATCAGCCTCTCAAAAGGCGCCAAGAGCGCTCAGATGAGCGGCATGCGGGGCGCCCGCTTTCGTTCGATGAACGATCAAGGGATGGCACTGAGTGCCACCCTTTGAGAAGTGCAGTCGTCCATGATCCGCTCATCTGAGCGCAACCCTTATCAAGGGTGGCGAGAATCACGCTGCCACAGTCGGCGGGATTTCACCATGCGGACCGGCCGATGGACGGACGCCCACAGGGGAAACGTCCCTGTGACAGGCCCTCCCCCTCACACCCCGAGGGCGCGCAGCCGCTCCTCCACCCGCTCCGGCGCGTACAGGTGCTCCACCACCAGCGCCCCCGCCCCGACCAGCCCGGCCCGCTCGCCGAGCCGGGAGGCGACCACGTCCAGGTGGGCGGTGGACCGCGGCAGCGCCCGCTGGTACAGCAGCTCCCGCACGCCGGTGACGAACGGCGTCCCCGCCAGATCCCCCGCGATCATCAGCACCCCGGGGTTGAGCAGCGTCACCACCGTCGCCAGCACGTCCCCGACCAGCCGCCCGGCCTCCCGGGCCAGCGCCGCCGCCTCCGGGTGCCCGGCCGCCAGCAGCTCGCGCACGTCCGAGCCGGACTCCGCCGGGACGCCGGCCGCCGCCAGCCGCCGGGCGACCGCGCCCCCGCTGGCGACCGCGGCCAGACAGCCGTGGGAACCGCAGCGGCACAGCGCCTGGGCGCCCTCGGGGACGCGGATGTGCCCGATGTCCCCGGCCCCGCCGTCGACGCCCCGGTAGACGGAGCCGTCCACCACGACCCCGGCGCCTATGCCGGTCGAGACCTTCACCAGGACGAAGGCGGAGCAGTCCGGGTGGGCGGTGCGCTGCTCGCCGTACGCCATGAGGTTGGCGTCGTTGTCGACCAGGACGGGTATTCGGCCGGCGCCCGTGTGCTCGGCGAGGGCCCGGCCCAGGCGGCCCCGTATGTCGTACCCGTCCCAGCCCGGCATGATCGGCGGCTGGACCACCCGGCCGGTGGCGTGGTCGACGGGTCCGGGCACCGCCAGGCCCACCCCGCAGACCTCTTCCGCCCGGCGGCCGGACTCCTCCAGCAGCTCCCCGAACCAGCGCCCCAGTTCGCCGAGGACGGCCTCCGGGCCGTCCTCGATCACCAGCGTCCCGGCGCGCTCGGCGAGGATCTCCCCGGTCAGGGTCAGGACGGCGGCACGGGCGTGCCGGGTATCGAGGTCGGCGGCGAGGACGACGGCGTGCCCGTCGTCGAACTCCAGGGTGATGGAGGGCCGTCCGCCGTGCGGGGAGTCCACGGGACCGCCGGCGCCCTCGCGCAGCCAGCCCGCCCGGAAGAGGCGGTCCAGGCGCTGGCCCACGGTGGCCCGGGACAGGCCCGTGGCCTGCTGGAGCGCCCCGCGCGTGGTGGCGCGGCCGCTGCGCACCAGTTCCAGCAGCTCGCCGGCGCTCGCCTGGCCGCCCGCCCTGGTCCCCCTGTCCGCTCTGCCGGGCCGTCCGGTCATGCGCACCCCCTTGTGTTTCCCAACTCTGCAATACATAGTGAGTTTTGCGTGTTAAATGGACGTAACTCTACGGTGGCCACTGCCAAACCGGTCGGCCGGACGTCTTTCGGGGAGCCCTGAGTGGATCGCACGACCCGACGTGAGCCCGGGGCCGACGCCCCGCGGACCGGCGGGCGGATCCCGCGCACCGCGCCCCGCCCCTCCGCCCCCTGTGTCGCCCAGTTCCCGTCCCTCCCTCCCGCGCCCTCCGTGTCCGCCGCACCCTACGCGCGGCGGCCCGGCGCGCCCGGTCCCGGCCCCGTGGTGCGGCGCGCCGCGACGGGGCCGTCCGGGGCAGCGCGGGGCGCAGGCGCGGCGGTCCGGGGCGGCGGGCGCGGCGGAGAGGCGGCTGCGCCGCGCCGCGGCGTTCCCCGGAGCACGGGGCGGGGTTCCGGGCCCGCGCGGGGTCGCCGCGCCCGCCCGGCCCGCCCCGGCCGCCGATCCCGGGTGACGCCGTCGGCCGGAGCGACAAGGGAGGGGGCCGGGCGATGACCGACCGGTATCAACTGCTCGTCTACGGCGGGACGTTCGCCGCCGTCGGCGACCGCGGGGACATCAGCGGGGTGCGGGGCGGCAGCGTCCCGGACGGGCTGTTCGTGCGGGACGCGCGCCATCTGAGCCGGTGGCAGCTCACCGTCGACGGCGCCGTGCCCGAGGCCCTGACGCCCGTCGCGGGCGGGGACACCGCGCGCTGCGTGCTGGTGCCGCGCGGCGGGCGCGACGAGCCGCCGGCGTGCACGGTCTTCCGTGAACAGGCCGTCGGCGACGGGTCCTTCGTGGAGTCGCTGCGGGTGACCAGCAACCGCCCGGTACCGACGTCCGTACGCCTCGCCCTGACCGCCGACGCCGACTTCGCCGACCAGTTCGAGCTGCGCGCCGACCACCGCACCTACGCCAAGCCCGGTGCCCAGCGCTCCCGCGAGGTACTCGGGCACGGCGTGGAGTTCGCCTACCGGCGCGGCACCTGGCGGTCCTGTACGACGGTGACGGCCGACCCCGCCCCGGACGCCGTGGAGGAGACCGGCACCGGCGCCCGCCGTCTGGTGTGGGCGCTCGAACTGCCCCCGCACGGCTCGGTGGAGCTGGTCCTGCGGGTGATGGCCCGGCCGCACGGCGAGAAGCGGGCGCTGCGGGTGCCCCGCTCCCCGGCCGCGGTGAGCGAGCGGCTGCTGGCCGAGGAGGGCGCGTTCGCCGAGGGCGTGGCCTTCCCGACCGGCTGGCCGGAGCTCGCCGCGGCCTGCGCGCGGGGGCTGACCGACCTGGCCGCCCTCCAGGTCCCGGCGGCCGGCCCGGACGGCGAGGAGCTGCGCGTGCCGGCCGGCGGGGCGCCCTGGTTCCTGACCCTGCTGGGCCGGGACGCCCTGCTGACGTCCCTGTTCGTCCTCCCCTACTGCTCCCGGCCGGCCGCCGCCACGCTGCTGGCGCTGGCGGCGACCCAGGCGGCGGACACCGGCGCGGACGCCGTCACCCAGCCCGGCAAGATCGTGCACGAGGTCCGGCACGGCGAGCTGGCCCACTTCGGCCAGGTCCCCTACGGGCGGTACTACGGCTCCGTCGACGCCACTCCCCTCTTCCTCGTCCTGCTCGGCGCGTACGTCGAGCAGACCGGCGACACGGAGCTGGCCCGCCGTCTCCAGCCGCACGCCCGGGCGGCGGTCGGCTGGATGCTGGACCACGGCGGGCTGGCCTCGCGGGGCTATCTGGTCTACCGCGCCGACCGGGGCGGCCTCGCCAACCAGAACTGGAAGGACTCCCCCGGCGCGATCTGCTCCGCCGACGGCACCCGGCCGAGCGGGGCGGTGACGGCGGCGGGCGCCCAGGGGTACGCCTACGACGCCCTGCGCCGCACCGCGCACCTGGCGCGCACGGTGTGGGCCGACCGGGTGTACGCGGAGCTGCTGGAGCAGGCGGCCGGCGATCTGCGCGACCGGTTCCAGCGGGACTTCTGGATGCCGCGGCACTCCTTCCCCGCGCTCGCGCTGGACGGCGAGGGCCGGCAGGTCGACGCGCTGGCCTCCGACGCCGGGCATCTGCTGTGGTCGGGGCTGCTGGACAAGGAGTACGGCGAGCTGGTCGGGCGGCGCCTGCTGGAAGGGGACTTCTTCTCCGGCTGGGGCGTACGGACGCTGGCGGCCGGGCAGCCCGCGTACCACCCACTGTCGTACCACCGCGGCTCGGTGTGGCCGCACGACAACGCGCTGATCGCGCTGGGCCTGGCCCGCTACGGCCTGCACGACGAGGCCCGCACGGTCGCGCACGGCCTGGTCGCGGCGGCGACCGCGGCCGGTCACCGGCTGCCGGAGGTGCTCGCCGGGTACGGCCGCGACAGCCATCCGGAGCCGGTGCCGTATCCCCACGCCTGTGTCCGGGAGTCCCGCTCGGCGGCGGCCCCGCTGGCCCTGCTCACCGCGGTCGGCGGTGCCTGAGCGGGCGGGCAGCCCGCGGGGCCGGTCAGCCGCCGGAGGTGTCCAGCTCCGCGTCCTCGCCGACGCCCGCGCAGTCGTAGGGGTCCTTCAGCCAGCCGTCCGGCAGGACCACGCGGTTGTTGCCGGAGGTGCGGCCGCGCGGGCCGTCGGCGCCGGCCGGCCAGGGCTGGTCGAGGTCCAGCTCGTCCAGCCCGGCCCGCAGCTCCTCCAGGGACGAGGTGATGGCCAGGCGCTTGCGCATCTCGGAGCCGACCGCGAAGCCCTTGAGGTACCAGGCGACGTGCTTGCGGAAGTCGACCACGCCGCGCTGCTCGTCGCCGAGCCACTCGCCGAGCAGGGTCGCGTGCCGGACCATGACGTCGGCGACCTCGCGCAGGGTCGGCCGGACGAAGTCGTCCGCGCGGCCCTCGAAGGCGGCCACCAGGTCCGCGAAGAGCCAGGGCCGCCCGAGGCAGCCGCGTCCGACCACGACGCCGTCGCAGCCGGTCTCGCGCACCATCCTCAGGGCGTCCTCGGCCGACCAGATGTCCCCGTTGCCGAGCACCGGGATCTCCGGCACGTGCTCCTTCAGGCGGGCGATGGCGTCCCAGTCCGCGGTGCCGCCGTAGTGCTGGGCGGCGGTGCGGCCGTGCAGGGCGATGGCGGTCACGCCCTCCTCGACGGCGATGCGCCCGGCGTCGAGGTAGGTGAGGTGGTCGTCGTCGATGCCCTTGCGCATCTTCATCGTCACCGGCAGGTCGCCGGCCCCGGCGACGGCCTCGCGCAGGATCGCGCGCAGCAGGTTCCGCTTGTAGGGGAGGGCGGAGCCGCCGCCCTTGCGGGTCACCTTCGGGACCGGGCAGCCGAAGTTCAGGTCGATGTGGTCGGCGAGGTCCTCCTCCGCGATCATGCGGACTGCCTTGCCGACGGTGACCGGGTCGACGCCGTAGAGCTGGATCGAGCGCGGGCGCTCGCTCGCGTCGAACTTGATCAGCTGCATGGTCTTGTCGTTGCGCTCGACCAGCGCCCGGGTCGTGATCATCTCGCTGACGAACAGGCCCTTGCCGCCGCTGAACTCCCGGCACAGCGTGCGGAAGGGCGCGTTGGTGATGCCCGCCATGGGGGCGAGCACGACAGGCGGCTGGACGGCGTGCGGACCGACCCGCAACGTCGAGGTCGTCGTAGGCAAGGTGGGCGTGGACATTCCTCCATTGTCGCGTACGCCGAGGTGTGCCCGGGGCACGGCTCCCCCGCCCCCTCTCCCCATACCCGTGTACTCTTCATTAGTTAACCGCACTATCGAAATGAGCGTACGATGGTGCGCATGCCCGAGCTCAGCCACCGCCGACGCCTGCTCGTGCTCGCCATCTGCTGCATGAGCCTGCTGATCGTGAGCCTCGACAACACCGTGCTCAACGTGGCCCTGCCGTCCATGCAGCGCGACCTGGCGGCCACCACGTCCGGGCTCCAGTGGGCGATCGACGCCTACACGCTGGTGCTGGCCGCGCTGCTGATGCTGGCGGGCTCCACGGCCGACCGGATCGGGCGCAAGCGGGTCTTCATGGCGGGCCTGGTGGTCTTCACGCTCGGCTCGGTGCTGTGCTCCCTCGCGCCCGGTCTGCCGTGGCTGGTCGCGTTCCGGATGGTCCAGGCGGTGGGCGGCTCCATGCTCAACCCCGTCGCCATGTCGATCATCACCAACACCTTCACCGAGCGCCGTGAGCGGGCCCGCGCGATCGGCGTGTGGGGAGCGGTGGTCGGCATCTCCATGGCCGCCGGGCCGCTGGTGGGCGGCCTGCTCGTGGAGTCGGTCGGCTGGCGCGCGATCTTCTGGATCAACCTGCCGGTGGGTCTCGCGGCCCTGCTGCTCACCCTGCGCTGTGTCCCCGAGTCCCGCGCCCCGCGCGCCCGCCGCCCCGACCCGGTGGGCCAGCTGCTGGTCATCGTGCTGTTCGGCGCGCTGACCTACGCCATCATCGAGCTGCCGAACGCGGGACCGGTGACGGTGCTGCCCTTCGCCGTGGTGGCGCTGGCCGCGCTCGCCGGGCTGCTGCGGTATGAGCCGCGCCGCCCGGAGCCCCTGATCGACCTGCGCTTCTTCCGCTCGGCGCCGTTCAGCGGGGCCACCGTGATCGCCGTGTGCGGGTTCGCCGCGCTGGGCGGCTTCCTGTTCCTGTCGACGCTGTATCTCCAGAACGTGCGCGGGCTGAGCGCCCTGCACGCGGGTCTGTGGATGCTGCCGATGGCCGTGCCGACCTTCCTGTGCGCCCCGCTGTCGGGCCGTCTGGTCGGCGCCCGGGGGCCGCGCGCCTCGCTGCTGGTCGCGGGCTGCGCGATGACGGCGAGCGGGCTGCTGTTCGCGCTCTTCGAGGCCGAGACGTCCGATGTGACGCTGTTCCTGGGCTATCTGCTGTTCGGCGTCGGCTTCGGCTTCGTCAACGCGCCGATCACCAACACCGCCGTCTCCGGCATGCCCCGCGCCCAGGCCGGGGTCGCCGCCGCCATCGCCTCCACCAGCCGCCAGCTCGGTTCCACCCTCGGCGTCGCGGTGATCGGCGCGGTGCTCGCGGCGGGCGTGGGCTCCGCGCCGTACCGGGACGCGTTCGTCGCCGCCGCCCGTCCCGGCTGGTGGATCCTCACCTTCTGCGGCGTCGCGGTGCTGGCCCTCGGTGCCCTGACCACGGGCGCCTGGGCCCGCCGCACCGCCGAGCGCACCGCGCGGCGGCTCCGTCCGGCGGGTGCCGGGGAGGCGGCGGGGGTCTGACGGGGGCGTCCCCGGTCCCCGCCGCCGCCCCAAAAGGCTCACCCCACCGGCACCGGCAGCTTCTCCGCGACCTGCGGCCAGCGCTTCATCACGGCCTCCTCCAGCCTCGGCACCGCCCGCTGCCCCGCCAGGGCCAGGACGATCGCCGCGGCCACGCCCGCCCAGGCCACCGGGCCCAGCGGGGTGCAGCCGAAGAGGCGGCTGGCGGCCGGGGTCTGCACCAAGGCGACGAGGGCGGCGGCCGAGCCCAGCGACGTGACCTGCACCAGACGGCTGCCGCGCCGGTCGGACAGGGTCTGGGCGAGCTGGGTGCCGACCACGGCGCACAGGGCCATCGTCGTCGACCGGCGGGCGGTACCGGGCGTGAACCGGCCCAGGAGCCAGGCGGCAGTCGCGCCGAGGGCCGTGGTCAGGGCGCGGTGCCGGATCTTCCGGATCAGCGGCTCGCCCAGGACCGCCGTGCCCAGGGGCGCGTCGGTGGAGCCGGCCTCGTCCTCCTCCGCCTCCTCCTGGGGGGTCACCGCCACCGCCATCGCCGGGAACAGGTCCGTGAACAGGTTCACCAGCAGCATCTGGCGGGTCGACAGCGGCGCGGAGCCGCCGAGCACGGTGCCGAGGATGCCGAAGCCGACCTCGCCCGCGTTGCCGCCGATGAGGATGGCGATGGCGTCCGCGACGCTGTGCCACAGGGCCCGGCCCTCGTGGACGGCCTCGACGAGGACGAGCAGGTCGTCACCGGTGACGACGAGGTCGGCGGCGTTGCGGGCGGCGGCCGAGCCGCGGGCGTTGATGCCGACGCCGATGTCGGCGGCGCGGATCGCGGCGGCGTCGTTGGCGCCGTCGCCGACCATGCCGACCACCCGCCCGGCGTCCCGCAGCGACTCGACGACCTGGAGCTTCTGCTCGGGCGCGACACGGGCCACGACGTCGGCGTCCCGCAGCATCCGGGACCTCTCCCGCCGGTCCGCGGCGGCCAGTTCGTCGCCGGTGACGACGGTGGCGTCCTCGGGCCAGCCGAGGTCGGTGGCGATGGCGCGGGCGGTCTGCGGGTGGTCGCCGGTCAGCACCACCGGCCGCACCCCCGCCTCGCGCAGCCCGCGGACCAGGGCCGGGGAGGTCTCGCGGGCCACGTCGGCCAGCGCGAGCAGCCCGGTGAAGTGCGGGCGCAGCTCCTCCAGCGGGCGTTCGAGGAGGTCGGCCGCGTTCTCGCCGTCGGCCAGCGGGCGGTGCGCCACCGCCAGGACGCGCAGTCCGTCGGCGGCCAGCTCGTGCGCCGTGTCCGAGGCGTGCGAGGGCAGGTCGGAGCAGACGGGCAGCACGGTCTCCGGGGCGCCCTTGACCACCAGGACGGGCGAGCCGTCCCCGGCGCGGCCGACGGCGGCGGCGTAGCCGCGGGAGGTCTCGAAGGGCAGGCCCTCGATCTGCTCCCACTCCGGGTCGTCCCCGGCGGCGTCCAGCACCGCCTCGTCGGTGGCGTGGGTGGGACGGGCGCCGTCGCCGTTCAGCCGGGGGCAGGCGCGGGCGGCGGTCCGTACCGTCCCGGCGGCGTCCGGCTCGCCCAGCTTGTACACGGTGCCGCCCGCGTCGGACGCCTTCACCAGCCGCAGCCGGTTCTCGGTGAGCGTGCCCGTCTTGTCGAAGCAGACGGTGTCCATCCGGCCCAGCGCCTCCAGGGTGCGCGGGGTGCGCACCAGGACGCCGCGGCGGCCGAGCCTGCGGGCCGCGGCGAGCTGGGCGACCGTCGCCACCAGCGGCAGCCCCTCGGGCACGGCGGCCACCGCCACCGACACCCCGCCGCTGACCGCCTGCCGGATCGGGGTGCCCCGCAGCAGGGAGATCCCCGTCACGGCGGCCCCGCCGGCCAGGGTGAGCGGCAGCGCCTTGCGGGTGAGCTCCTGGAGCCGGGCCTGGACACCGGCGGCGGACGGCGTGCGGGCGGCCAGCGCGACGGCGCGGGCGGCCTCGGTGCGTTCGCCGGTGTCGACGACGACGGCCTGGGCGCGCCCGGCGACCACGGTGGTGCCCTCGAAGACCATGCAGTGCCGTTCGGCGACGGGGACGCGCGGCGTGGGGTCCACGCACTTGTCCACCGGCAGGGACTCGCCGGTGAGCGCCGACTCGTCCACCTCCAGCCCGTCCTCCCACAGCAGGCGGGCGTCGGCGGGCACCACGTCGTCCGCCTTGAGTTCGATGATGTGGCCCGGGGAGAGCTTGGCGGCGTCGACGAGCCGGGCCTCGGCCGCCGCGTCGCGGCTCTCCTCCTCAGCGACCCGCGCCTTCTGCTTCTGCTGGGCGAGCAGCCCGGCCAGCGCCCGCTCCGCGCGCAGCCGCTGGAAGCCGCCGACCAGCGCGTTCAGGTCGAGGGCGCCGACGACGAGCAGGGCGTCCATGACCGAGCCGAGGATCGCCTCGGCGGCCGAGCCGACCGCCAGCACCGGGGTGAGCGGATCGTCCAGTTCGTTGCGGACCGCGCGGGCGAGCTGCACCGTCCACCGCACCGGGACCAGCGCCGGGGTGCGGCTCGCCCGGTCGACGGCGGCCCGCGCCCGGGCGGTCGCCCGCTCGACGGCGGACGGCTCGGGTTCCTTCTCCCGCTCCAGCCGCTCGCGTACGTCCTCGGGGTCCAGTTCGTGCCAGGCCACCCGCGCCCGGGGGTGCGGGGCGTGGGCCGTCGCCACGCCGAGCGCCGCGCGGGCCCCGGACAGCAGGGCCGCCGCCGCGGCCGCGTCGACCGGCGCGTGCCGCAGGCCGGGCAGCGGGCCGCCGGCGCCTTTGCGGGCCTCGCCGACGGCGACCAGCAGCCCGGACAGGGCGGCGCCGGAGCGGGCCAGCACCTGCGAGCGGCGCCCCACGCCGCGCGCCGCGGGCACCGCCCGCAGCAGCCGCCACACGTCGGACAGGCCGTTGGTGCACAGCACGTCCGCGCCCCAGGCGACCGGGCCGTGGTCGTCGGCGAGGGCGACGGCCACGTCGCCGCGCAGCAGTCCGGCGGCCACCTCCGCGCCGTCGCCGGGGCGGGGCCGTACGACGGTGATGACGCCGCTCTCGCCGCGCAGTTCGTCCACGACCTCGCTCCACGGGCGCCCGGCGCCGACGACCTGGTCGGCCAGGCCGGTGAAGTCGGCCAGGGCCGGGTCCTCCACCATCACCACGCGCAGTCCGGCGCGGCGTGCCGCGTCCAGCACGGCCTCCGTCCACGGGTCGGCCCCGGCGTCCGGGGTGCGCAGCGCGCTGGGATGCAGGACGACGGTGCCGGCCATCTCCAGCTGCCGCAGCCGCTCGGGGCCGCGCACCAGGACGCCGGTGCGGGAGAGCGCGCCGCTGAGCACGGCGTGGAAGACGGCGGGCCCGTAGCGGGCGGCCTTGGGCGAGCCGGCGAGCACCGCTTCCGCGGCCTCGGCCAGCTCGTGCTTGACGAGCAGGGTGGCCGCCGCGCCCGCCACGCTGCCGGTGGAGGCGTGGGCGGCGTACTCCTGGGCCGGGGAGGTGCGCAGCGGCGGGCGCAGGGAGGCGTCGGCGGGCAGGCTGTCGCGGCCCGGCCCGCACAGCCGGTCGTGTACGGCCTCGAAGGTGGCCGTCCGGGCCACCGCCTCCGCGAGCTGGCAGGCGCGCAGCACCCCGTCGAGTATCAGGGAGGTCGGGCTCTGGCCGGCGCCGTGCACGGCGGCGTTGGCGACGGCGAGGGCGACTTCCATGCGGGAGTCGCCGAGGCGGGCGCGCAGCCAGGAGCGGAACGTCGGGTTCTCGCGCAGCAGCGTGGAGACGGCGGTGACCAGGCGGGGGGTGGGGGGCAGGCGCAGCGCCGAGGCGGTCATCCCGGCGGCGATGCCGAGCACGTCGGCGCCGAGGGTCGTGGCGGCGACCCGCACGGAGGCCGGGTCGCCGGGGTGGGCGGGCTCCTCCACGAGGTCGTCGGCGCGGGCCAGGCCGTGGCTCTGGGCGAGCTGGGTCGCCCGGTCCACCACCGTGTCGGTGAGCGCTTCCTCGGTCGCGGTGACCACCAGCCGGGACAGGCCGGGGTCCCAGTAGGCGAGGGCCACGTCCGGGTGCTCGGCCAGCGCCGCCGCCACCCGCCGGGCCACGCGGGCGGTCCCGCCCGCCTGCCGGACCTTGTCCCGGGCGGCCGGTACCAGCGCGAGGTGGGCGCGGGCCCCGGCCCGCCAGTCGCGGCGGCCGCCGGGCAGCGCGGCGCGGGCGACCCGGGCCGCCCGCGCGGCGAAGTCGGCGCCGCGTACACCGGCCCGTGCCGTCCCGGCCATGGCGCCGGCCGCCACGCCCACGGCGGGGGCGGCACCGCGTGCGAGCAGCCGGGGGCCGGCCAGGGCGATCGCGGCCGCGGCGCCCTGCGAACGCGTCAGAAGTCCAGCGCCCATCGGTTCCTCTCAGCCTGTCGTGCGGGTACGGGAGTGCGTGCCGCCCGTGCCGGGCCGGGCGGAGGCCACGGTGGTGCGGGCGGCGCCGTGGGTGCGGCGCGGGGCGGCGGTCCCGGTGTTCTTGGCGGCGCTCCTCGCGGCCGCGCTCCTGGCCGCGCTCCGGGCGGCGCCGCGGACCGCGCCGCCCGCCGCGGCGGTGGAGCGGGCCGTGGTCTTGGCGGTGCGCTTGGCGGCGCTCTTCACCGCCTCCCCGCCGGAGGCGGAGGCCGCGCCCTCCGACCCTCTTTCGTCCGCCGTCCCGGCCTGCGCCGGCTTCTCCGGCCGCGGCTGCGTCAGCCAGGCGACCGCCGCTCCGGCGGCCGCCACCGGCCACTCCACCAGCCCGGCGGCGCCGAGCACTCCGGCCCCGGTGTACACGGCCACCCGCCGTCCGCGCGGCGACACGGCCCCGATCTTGTCCAGCGTCCCCTCCGCCACCTTGCCGACCGTCCCGGCGCCGGGCACCTTCCGCAGCACCGAGGCGGCGGCGTGGAGCGGCTGGGGGAGCGTCCGCGCCGGCTTGTGCGCCGTCTTCTGCTCAGCCATGACAGTCCTCGCCCTGTGGGAACATCACCTTCCGATATGACCCGTGTTCCCGCACTTCGGGCGGTCATCCCGGTGATGTGGCCCGTTCCAGCGCGATCGCGTGCAGCTTCTCCAGCCGTTCCCGCGTCACGTCGTCGGCCGGTACGTACGTCACCATGCGCGGGCCGGTCTCCGGGCCGAGCCACAGGTCGGTGTGGTCGACCGTGAGGCGGCCGACGTACCGGTTGCGGAACTCCTTGCGCTTGCCGCGGTGGGCGACGACCTCGTGCCGCTCCCAGACCGCGCGGAACTCGGGCGACTGGTCGCGCAGCCGCTTGAGCAGCGTCTTCCAGGCGGGCTCGCCCAGATGCCTGGCCATGGCGGTGCGGAAGCGGGCGGCCATCACCCGCTGCGCCTCCTCCAGGTGCACGATCGAGGAGCGCCACTCCTCGTTGGTGTAGGAGAGGATCAGGCAGTTGCGGTCCTCGGGCGCCACCGCGTCCAGGTCGCACAGCAGCAGCCCGTAGGTGCGGTTGTGGGCGAGGATGTCGTACCGGCTGTTCTGCAAGCACGCCGGGTACGGCTCCAGCTGCTCCAGCACGCCCCGCAGCGCCGGGGTGAGCGCGGGGCAGGCGGTGCCGGGCGTCGGGTCGACGGCCCCGGCGAGCTGGAAGAGGTGGGCGCGCTCGGTGGCGTCGAGCAGCAGGGCGCGGGCGAGGGCGTCGAGGACCTGCACGGAGACGTGGATGTCGCGGGCCTGCTCCAGCCAGGTGTACCAGGTGACGCCGACGGAGGAGAGCTGGGCGACCTCCTCGCGCCGCAGACCCGGTGTGCGGCGCCGCGGCCCGCGGGGCAGTCCCACCCGCTCGGGCGCGATGCGCTCGCGGCGGCTGCGCAGGAAGGCGGCGAGCTCGTGCCGCCGCACCGCCATGGACGCCTGCCGCGCCCCACCCGCCGCCGTCTCGTGAACCGTGGTCGTCATGGCTCCAGCCTGCCCGCGCCCGCAGCCTGTTGCCAGGTGCTCCCGCTACCAGGATCAGGACACTCTGGTACCCCTCTCAGCGGGGCCGCAGCCTCGTGTCCGTGACCGAAACCATCATTCCTCGCAGCGTCCGCTCCGGCGGCCCGGCCGCGCCCCCGGTCCTCGGCGGCCTCGGCCTGTTCACGGTTCTGCTCGGCGCGGCGCTGCCCCTCGTCGACTTCTTCATCGTCAACGTCGCCCTGCCCGCCATCGGCACCGGCCTCTCGGCGAGCGAGGCGGTCCTGGAACTCGTGGTCGCCGGGTACGGGGTGTCGTACGCCGTCCTGCTCGTCCTCGGCGGACGGCTCGGTGACCTGTTCGGCCGGCGGCGGCTCTTCCTGGGCGGCATGGCGGCCTTCGGGCTGACCTCGCTGGCGTGCGGGCTGGCCCCCGACGCCTGGTCACTGGTCGCGGCGCGCGTCGCGCAGGGCGCGGCGTCCGCCGCGATGCTGCCGCAGGTCCTGGCCACCATCCAGGCGACCACGTCCGGGCCCCGGCGCGCGCGGGCCATGGGCCTGTACGGGGCGACGGCCGGCCTGGCGATGGTGGCCGGGCAGGTCCTGGGCGGCGTCCTGGTGGCCGCGGACCTCGCGGGCACCGGCTGGCGCTCCGTCTTCCTGGTGAACGTGCCGGTGGTGCTGGTGGGCCTGGTGGCCGCCGCCCGCGCGGTGCCGGAGACCCGCTCCCCGCGCCCGGAGCCGGTCGACGGCCCCGGCACGGTCTTGCTGGCCGTGGCGCTGCTGACCCTGCTGGTGCCGCTGACCGAGGGCCGGGCGGCGGGCTGGCCGCTGTGGACGTGGCTGTCCCTGGCGGCGTTCGTGCCGGTGGCGGCGGCGTTCTACGCCGTGGAGCGGGCGGCGGACCGCAAGGGCCGTACGCCGCTGGTGCCGCCCAGCCTGTTCGCACTGCCGTCGTTCCGGCGCGGCCTGCTGCTGATCGTGCCGTTCTCCACCGGCTTCAGCGGGTTCATGTTCGTGATCGCGGTGGCGTTGCAGCGGGGCGCGGGCCTCGGCCCGGTCGCGGCGGGGCTGGCGCTGGCCCCGCTGGCGGTGGTGTTCTTCGCGTTCTCGCTGGCGGGCCCGCGGCTGGTCGCCCGGTACGGTACCCGCGTGGTCCCGGCGGGCGCTGTGCTCCAGGGCGCGGGCCTGGTCCTCATCGCCCTGGCCGCCTGGCGTTCCTGGCCGGACCTCGGCGTCGTCGAACTGCTGCCGGGCGGGGCGCTGGCGGGCGCCGGCCAGGCGCTCCAGCTCCCGGTGGTCTTCCGGGTCGTCCTGTCGGAGGTCCCGCCCGCCCGCGCGGGCGTCGGCGGCGGCGTCATGACCACCGTCCAGCAGTCCTCCCTGGCCCTGGGCGTGGCCACCCTCGGCACCCTGTTCCTCTCCCTGACCCCCGCCCTCGGCATGCGCGACGCCCTCCTGATGACCCTGTCGGCCCAACTGGCGGCGGTAACCCTGACCTGCCTCCTGAGCCTCCGCCTGCCCCGCACGGTCACCTGACCACCCGACGCCCACCACGCCCCCGGCCCGGGACGAGCCCCTCGGCACCGGATCCCCCCGGCCCTCGCGCCCTGGTCTGTGCGACCACGGGGCGGGGGCCGTTTCCGCGTTCAAACGGCCCTGTGTCTCCGAACACTACTTCCTGCGGGTACCTCCCCCCAGGGGCGTACCGTGGTCACGAAGGGGTGGTGACTGATGACGGAGACGGCCGACAACGTCAAGAAGCACCGGCGCCGGAAGGGATGGAGCCAGGAGGACCTGTCAGAGCACTCGGGATTGTCGATCGGGACAGTCCGGAATCTCGAACAGGGCAGAACCGTCCGCATGGAGACCCTTCATACGGTCGCGCGGGCGTTGGGGGTCAGGACGTCTGTGCTCATGGCCTCGGATGAGCCGGAACCGGTGCGGCGCGATGACCCGAATCGGCTGAACCTGCGCGATCTACGGACGGCACTCACACCGCCAGTCGGCCTCACCGACACGGCACGGCCCACCGAAGACGAACCTAACCTGCGCAGCTTCCGCCGGACTGTCTACGACGGCGCCATGCTGTACCACAGCGACAGCTACCGCAGCGTCGCCTCTCAACTGCCCGCGCTCGTCCGGGATGCCAACGACGCCGTCGCTTACTTCGACAGCGGCGAAGAGCACCGTCAGGCGCTGCTCGCTCGTGCTGAAGCGATGCAACTCGCAGGCCGGTACCTGACCCAGGTACGCCAGTACGACTTGGCTTACACGGCCCTGTCCCGGGCCGTGACCGACGCACGAGACGCGGGTGACCGACTGACCGCCGCCTCCGGAGTCGTCGGCATGTGCTGGTTGCTCCTGCGCCAAGGCCGGTTCGATGAAGCCGAGCAGTTGGCCGCGGCCACGGCCGATCAGATCGAGCCCGCTCTTTCCAAAGCCAGCCCTGACGAATGTGCCGCCTGGGGATGGCTGATGCTGCGTGCCTCTGCGGCTGCCATGCGGAATAACCGGCCGAGCGAGGCACGTGAGTATCGCCGCGTCGCCAGCGCGGCGGCTGCGGCCGTCGGCCAGGAGCACACAGGCTCGTACTTCCGGCACTGGACAACCTTCGGTCCGGTCACCGTCGGCATGAAGCAGGTCGAGGACGCCATGATCCTTGGAGACTCCCGGACGGTGATCCGGCTGTCGACCGAGGACAACACCCTGTCGCCGAAAGCATGGAAGCGGCTCGGCCGCCCGAGCGACGACAACTGGAATCGGCACCGGTTGGACGTCGCCCGCGCCCATGCCCGCACCCGCGACCTCACCCTTGCCATGGACGAGCTGAAGGAAGTGCGGCGAAGCTCCCCAGAGTGGATTAAGCATCAAGCCATGGCTGTCGAGACCATGGAGGAGATCCTTCGGCGCCGCAAGCGCACCCTCACGAGTGACATGCGTGAAATGGCGTCCTACCTGGGCGTTGTCGGCTAACTATCACGGCTGGTCGTAGTTCCCAGTTGAGTCTCACGGAACTACCAGCCTCCTTGAATGGCACGTCGTTTGGTCGCATCCGTACGGTCAACGTGTTCCTTTTCGCGTGACGAAGCAGGGGGAGACGTTGGCCGTTCGGACCGCACAAGACCGCCAGCGGCGCCGCGCGCTCTATGACGCGGCAGCCGGTCTCTTCAGGCCGTCAGACGCGGCCCCGGCGACGCTCCTTCCCGATCGCCCGGCTGATCACGGCGACCACCACTCCGTATTCACCTGCGGGCGCCGTCGGGTCGATCTGTTTCCCCCTGGTCGGACCGAACGGGCATCAGAGCCCGTCACGCAGGCGCGATGTGCCGCGCCCGAGGTGAGGGACGTCTGAAGACAAGAAGGTGCCCCGGCGGCGGCCAGGCCCCGGGGCGCGTTCGACGCTGACTAGGAGCGCCGACATGCGCAAGAGTATCCAGAAACTCTTTGGGATGATTCTTCCCGCGACCGGGAGACGGCGGGCGCCGTCCGCCTTGGGAGCATCCACCCGCCCCCAGGATGCCCACGCGACCGACCCTACGGCCCAGCACGCGCCCGCGGAGGACCCGGCCGCCGTTCTGGTCCGGCCCTACGTCCTCGCCCACGAGCGCCGCGTAGAACGCGAACGCCGACTCCGGCGCCGTGCCGGGCTGGTCGTGGCGCCGCAGGGCGTCGATCTGCCGGGGGTGGTCGTATGAGCCGCCCCCGCCTGCTGCCGTGGTCCGAGGACGGCAAGCCCGCGTACCTCAGCACCGACAACCCGAACAGCATCCTGAGCCGACTCGCCGACGAGATGGAAGAGACCCAGCTTGGCATCGGGCGCGAAGTCCACGCGGCGGGCCGGCAGATGCTGGCTGACCCGGGCGCAAGCAGGTCGGAGCTGCGCTTCACGGCCATAAGGCTGGCGGAGTGCTTGTTCGACGCCCTCCGCGTCGCTGAGTCGCGCGGCGAACGCCTGGCTGCCAACGCAGAGGACGACGAAGACCAGGACACCACGCCCGGCGCCGGCCAAGAGGTGCGCCGGTGACCCGCTCGGTGCTCCGATTCGTCTCGCACACGATCCGGCACGTGCCGGAAGGCGGCGTCGTCTACGAAGCCTTCTGCGCGACGAACCCCGGCGAGTGCGAGGAGACGTCCGGCCCGCGGGAACCCAGGACGCGGCCCAGGACTGGTGCCTGCGCCACACCGGCCGCACCGGGCACGACCTGTTCCGGCGCGTGGTGACCGACCACGCCCGCGTGACCCGGAACGAATGACCCCGGCGCGCTGAGGGACGACCTCCCCCGGCGCGTCGGACGGCGACGTCCCCGACCGGACCAGCCCCGAGTACGAGCGGTCGCGCTCGGACTCGCCCTCCGGTCCGCCCCTTCGGGCGCCGCTGACCTGGCACAGCGGTGAGGCGTCGCCACCGGCCCCGCTCATGCCTCGCGCCCCCTTTCGGGCATGGGCGGGGCCGTGCAAGACCCGTCTGTGCTCGCCGAAGCCGGGCCGCGCACCGCCGAACGCCGAACGCCGGGCGGGCTGACCGATGGGTCAGCCCGCCCGGCGTTCGGAAGGCAGGGCCCGAAGGCCGGGGGACGCGCCCCCGGCGGAGCGGGCTAGCAGCCGATCAGACGGGCGGCCAGGTAGCCCTCGATCTGGTCCAGCGACACGCGCTCCTGCTTCATCGAGTCGCGCTCGCGGACCGTCACCGCGTTGTCCTCCAGCGTGTCGAAGTCGACGGTGACGCAGAACGGCGTGCCGATCTCGTCCTGGCGGCGGTAGCGGCGGCCGATGGCGCCGGCGTCGTCGAACTCAATGTTCCAGTGCTGGCGCAGCGTCTGGGCCAGGCCCTTGGCCTTCGGGGACAGCTCCGGGTTGCGGGAGAGCGGGAGCACCGCGACCTTGACCGGGGCCAGGCGGTGGTCGAGGCGCAGCACGGTGCGCTTCTCCATCTTGCCCTTGGCGTTGGGGGCCTCGTCCTCGACGTAGGCGTCGAGCAGGAACGCCAGCATCGCGCGGCCGACACCGGCCGCGGGCTCGATGACGTACGGCGTCCAGCGCTCGCCGGCCTCCTGGTCGAAGTAGGACAGGTCCTGGCCGGAGGCCTTGGCGTGGGCCGAGAGGTCGTAGTCGGTGCGGTTGGCGACGCCCTCCAGCTCGCCCCACTCGCTGCCGCCGAAGTTGAAGCGGTACTCGATGTCGGCGGTGCGCTTGGAGTAGTGGGAGAGCTTCTCCTTCGGGTGCTCGTACCAGCGCATGTTCTCCTCACGGAGACCCAGGCCGGTGTACCAGTTCCAGCGCTGCTCCATCCAGTATTCCTGCCACTGCTCGTCCTCGCCCGGCTTGACGAAGAACTCCATCTCCATCTGCTCGAACTCGCGGGTGCGGAAGATGAAGTTGCCCGGCGTGATCTCGTTGCGGAAGGACTTGCCCATCTGGGCGATGCCGAACGGCGGCTTGCGGCGCGAGGTGGTCTGCACCTGGGCGAAGTTGGTGAAGATGCCCTGCGCGGTCTCGGGGCGCAGGTAGGCGACCGAGCCGGAGTCCTGGGTCGGGCCGAGGTGGGTGGAGAGCAGACCCGAGAACTGCTTGGGCTCGGTGAACTGGCCCTTGGTGCCGCAGTTCGGGCAGTTGATGTCGGCGAGGCCGTTCTCCGGGGCCCGGCCCTTCTTCTCCTCGTACGCCTCTTCCAGGTGGTCGGCGCGGAACCGCTTGTGGCAGGAGGTGCACTCGGTGAGCGGGTCGGTGAAGGTGGCGACGTGGCCGGAGGCGACCCACACCTCGGGGGCGAGGATCACGGACGAGTCGATACCGACGACGTCCTCGCGCGACGTCACCATGTAGCGCCACCACTGGCGCTTGAGGTTCTCCTTGAGCTCGACACCCAGCGGACCGTAGTCCCAGGCGGCGCGCTGACCGCCGTAGATCTCACTGCACGGGAATACGAAGCCACGGCGCTTGCTCAGGCTGACGATGGTGTCGATCTTGTCGGCGGCCACGGTGCTCTCTTCATTACGACGACGGGCGTTGAAGCGAGACGCTTCAGAGCGAATGCCTCAGGGTACCGGCGGGCACTCCCCCTCAATCAAATCGGTGCCGGGTAAGGGGCGCAGCTCGGGGCCCCTGAGGGCCGCCCGGGGGCCCTCAGGGACGTTTGTTGACAACCGTTTCCATATTTGATGAAAATGAGTGTCATGAACGTACGACGACACCGCATGACCGGGATACCCGGGATCGCGCTCGCGGCGACCGCCGCGCTCGGCCTGGGCACCCTGACCGCCTGCTCCTCCGACACCGCGGCAGCGGGCAACACGGACAAGTTCGACGTCGTCGCGTCGTTCTACCCCATGGCCTTCCTCGCCGAGCAGATCGGCGGCGACCACGTGAAGGTCACCAGCCTCACCGAGCCCGGCCAGGAGCCGCACGACCTGGAGATCAGCGCCAAGCAGACCGCGCAGCTCCAGGAGTCCGACGCGGCGCTCTACCTCAAGGGCCTCCAGCCCTCCGTCGACGAGGCGATCACTCAGTCCGGGATCAAGACGAAGATCGACGCCGCCTCGCTCACCTCGCTGGAGGAGCACGGCACCGAGGTCGGCGAGCACGCCGGGGAGCACGCCGAGGAACACGCCGACGAGCACGCCGACGAGCACGGCCACAGCCACAGCCACGAGGGCGAGGGCGGCAAGGACCCCCACGTCTGGCTGGACCCGGTGAAGTACGCCGAGGTCGCCGAGGGCGTCGGCAAGGCGTTCGAGAAGGCCGACCCGGACCACGCCGCCGACTACAAGAAGAACACCGAGGCCCTGGTGAAGCGGCTCGGCGAGCTGAACACGAAGTTCGAGACCGGGCTGAAGGACACCGACACCAAGGTCTTCATCACCACCCACGCCGCCTTCGGCTACCTCGCCGAGCGCTACGGCCTGACCGAGGAGGCCATCAGCGGCCTCGACCCCGAGTCCGAGCCCAGCGCCGCCCGCGTGAAGGACCTTGCGACAATGGCGAAGGCCGACGGCGTCTCGACCGTCTTCTACGAGACCCTCGTCAGCGACAAGACCGCGAAGACCCTCGCCAAGGACGCGCGGCTGAAGACGGACGTCCTCGACCCGCTCGAGGGCATCACCGACAAGTCCCGCGGCGACGACTACTTCCAGGTCATGGAAGCCAACCTCAAGGCCCTCCAGCAGGCCCTGGGAGCCAAGTGATCGACCCATCGGAGGGCGGCATGAGCGACGAGCCCCTCACAGAGCCCGTCATATCCCTGCGCGGCGTCCGCGCCGAGCTGGGCTCGCGGCCGGTGCTGCGCGGCATCGACCTCACCGTGCGCCGCGGCGAGGTCGTCGCGCTGCTCGGCGCGAACGGCTCGGGCAAGTCGACCGCCGTGCGCAGCGTCATCGGCCAGGTGCCGGTCAGCGCCGGGCGGATCGAGCTGTTCGGCACCGAGCGGCACCGGTTCCGCGACTGGGCGCGGGTGGGGTACGTCCCGCAGCGCACCACGGCGGCGGGCGGCGTGCCCGCGACGGTGGCGGAGGTCGTCTCCTCCGGACGGCTGTCCCGCTCCCGCTTCGGCGTCTTCCGCAAGGCCGACCGCGAGGCCGTCCACCGTGCCCTGGATCTCGTCGGCATGGCCGACCGGGCCAAGGACTCGGTCAACGCCCTCTCCGGCGGCCAGCACCAGCGCGTGCTCATCGCCCGCGCGCTCGTCGCCGGACCCGAGCTGCTGATCATGGACGAGCCGATGGCCGGTGTCGACCTGGCCAGCCAGGAGGTGCTGGCGGCGACGCTGCGCGAGCAGGTGGCGCGGGGCGCCACCGTCCTGCTGGTCCTGCACGAGCTGGGCCCGCTGGAGCCGCTGATCGACCGGGCGGTCGTCCTGCGCGACGGCTGCGTGCTGCACGACGGACCGCCCCCCAAGGCCGTCGGCCAGCACGCGCTGCCCGGCCACGACCACGTCCACCCGCACGCGCCGGCGGGCGCCGAACCGGTCCGCACCGGACTGCTGAGCTGAGAAGCCCCACCATGGAAATCCTGAACTACGCCTTCATGCAGCGGGCGCTCATCGCGGCCGTGCTGGTCGGCATCACCGCCCCCGCCGTCGGCATCTACCTCGTGCAGCGCCGCCAGGCCCTGATGGGCGACGGCATCGGCCACGTGGCGATGACCGGCGTCGGCCTCGGCTTCCTGCTGTCCTGGTCCCCGGTGTGGATGGCGACCCTGGTCTCCGTGCTGGGCGCGGTCCTGATGGAACTGATCCGCTGGTACGGCAAGACGCGCGGTGACATCGCCCTCGCCATGCTGTTCTACGGCGGCATGGCCGGCGGCGTGATGTTCATCAACCTCGCCCCCACCGGGTCGAACGCGAACCTCACCTCGTACCTGTTCGGCTCTCTGTCGACGGTCTCCGAGTCCGATGTGACGGCGATCGGCGCCCTGGCCGCCTTCGTGGTCCTGGTCACCGTGGGCCTGCGCCGCCAGCTCTTCGCGGTCAGCCAGGACGAGGAGTTCGCGCGGGTCACCGGGCTGCCGGTGCGCGCGCTGAACCTGCTGACGGCGGTCACCGCCGCGGTCACGGTCACCGTTGCCATGCGCGTGGTGGGCCTGCTGCTGGTGTCGGCCCTGATGGTCGTCCCCGTGGCGGCGGCCCAGCAGCTCAGCCGCAGCTTCGCCGCGACCTTCGCCATCGCCGTCGCGGTCGGCGTGGCCGTGACCCTCGGCGGCACCGTCACCTCGTACTACCAGGACGTGCCGCCCGGCGCGACGATCGTGCTCCTGACCATCGGCGCGTTCATCGTGCTGACGGCGCTGGCGGCGCCGCTGGCCCGGCGACGCGCGCGGGCGGCCGCCGCCGCGCAGCCCTCCGGCGATCCGGTGGAGTGCGCGATTCCGGCCAGCCGGGGGGCCGGTCGCGGCATCGGCGTCTGACCGCTGCCGGACCGGGCTGGCACAATGGCCCGGCAAGGAGCAGACGTGAGGAGGCAACCGGTGACGACCGCTGGACCGCCCGTGAAGGGCCGCGCCACCCGGCAGCGTGCCGCCGTGGCGGCGGCGCTCGCCGAGGTGGACGAGTTCCGCAGCGCGCAGGAGCTCCACGACATGCTCAAGCACAAGGGCGATTCGGTGGGGCTCACCACGGTCTACCGCACCCTCCAGTCCCTCGCCGACGCCGGCGAGGTCGACGTGCTGCGCACCGCCGACGGAGAGTCGGTCTACCGCCGCTGCTCCAGCGACGACCACCACCACCATCTGGTGTGCCGCTCGTGCGGCAAGGCGGTCGAGGTCGAGGGCCCGGCCGTGGAGAAGTGGGCCGAGGCCATCGCCGCCGAGCACGGTTATGTGAACGTGGCGCACACGGTGGAGATCTTCGGCACCTGCGCGGAGTGCGCGGCCTCCGGCGACGCCTGAGCGCCGGGCGCGGGCCCGGCCGCCAACGCACCGGGCGCGGGCCCGGCGGACCGGGGGCCGCCGCCGGGCCGCGGGTCAGCCCCCGCCGCCGCAGCCGCCGCAGCCGCTCCCGCAGCTCGAACAGCTCGACCCGCAGCCGCCCGCGCCGCTCGACGAGCTCGACGAACCGGAGGAGCCGGACGACCCCGACGCCTGACGTTCCTTGCGGCGGCGGGCCTCCTCGGCGCGTGCCTCCAGCCGGTAGGAGGTCCCGGCCGGCTCCCAGCTCCCCAGGTAGCCCCCGCTCGCGGGCTGCCACAGCACGGCCGCCATGACCTCGGTCACCAGGGTGGACCCGGTGGGTCCGAACACCGCCCACTCCAGCACCACTTCCGCTCCCTCGGCGGGCACCCCGTACAGCAGCGCCTCGAACGGCTCGGCGTACGGGTTGATGTCGTGGTGTGCGACGCGCAGCCGTTCCTCCGTGCCCCCCAGCAGCGTCCTGACCTCGGGCACCACGTCGTCGTAGCGGCGGCGGCAGGCGATCAGCGGGCCGGCGGTCGTGGTCCGGGCGTCCGGCAGCAGCCAGCACCGGCCACGGGAGACCGGGCCGCTGTCCCGCAGCCCGATCCGCAGCACCGGCTGCGGCCCCCGGTGCAGGCGCCGGGCGGCGCGGCGGGCGGCCACGCCCCGCCCCAGCAGGGTGCTGCCGGGGACGAGCAGCACCAGTGCGCAGAACTGCTGCCCGAAGGCGTCGTAGGGGCGCGGGCCGTCCTGGGCCGCGAGGTCGGCGGCCAGGCCCCAGGCGAGGAGCGCGGCGGCGCCCAGGCAGAGCACGGAGCCGGTGAGGATTCGGCGCAGGCCCCGGCGGCGGTGGGCGGCCGGGAGCCGGGGCGGCAGCTCCGCGCGGGTCTCGCCCGCGACCGCCAGGGCGATCTCCCGCTGCACCCGGCGGCACCGCAGCCGGACGACCGCGCCCGCGAAGACGTAGCCGGACACGCCGATGACCAGCCCGTCGCCCACCCGGCCCGGCGTGTCACCGGGCCCGAGGAGGGCCAGGTCGACCACCGCCTGGAGGCAGATCAGCGGGGCGGCGACCGCCGCCGCGCCGGGCAGGGAGCGGTACCACCACGGCACGCAGAACAGCAGGACTGTAGCGGCGTAGCCGTCCCACACGGTGCCGGCCGGGGTCTGCGCCGGCTGCGCCCAGGCCAGCAGCACGGAGGCGGCCAGCACCAGGGGCAGCAGGATCCAGCCGGCGGGCACCGGCGCGAAGACGGCCGGGAGGCGTGCCGCGCGCCACCGCTCGGCCTCCGGCAGCGGCCAGACGGCGGCGCCGGACGCCGGTATCGCGGGCCCGGGGAGGAACTTCACGTTGTCCACCGCGCCAGTATGAGGACGCGGCCCGGCGGGGCGGCAGGCCCGCCGGGCAACGGGTCACCGACAACCTGACCACGGAATCGCTACGGCCGCTTGCGCCGCGCCACGGCCCCCACAGCCCTCGCGGACACCATGACCCACGCGGTCACCACAGCGACCGCCGGTGTCTTCACTCGCCGGTGCGGCCCTCCATGGCGAGCAGCTCCTCGTTGGGTATGGCCCCGCCGAAGCGCCGGTCGCGGGAGGCGAACTCCAGGCACGCCCGCCACAGGTCCCGGCGGTCGAAGTCCGGCCACAGCACGTCCTGGAAGACCATCTCCGCGTACGCGCTCTGCCACAGCAGGTAGTTGGAGGTGCGCTGCTCGCCGCTGGGCCGCAGGAACAGGTCCACGTCCGGCATGTCCGGGTAGTACAGGTACTTGGCGAAGGTCTTCTCGGTCACCTTCGACGGGTCGAGCCGGCCCGCCTTCACGTCCTCGGCCAGCGCCCGCGCCGCGTCCGCGATCTCGGCCCGGCCGCCGTAGTTCATGCAGAAGTACAGCGTCAGCCGGTCGTTGCCCTTGGTCTGCTCCTGGGCGATCTGGAGCTCCTTGGCCACCGACCGCCACAGCTTCGGCATCCGCCCCACCCAGCGCACCCGCACGCCCAGTTCGTCGAGCTGGTCGCGGGACTGGCGGATGAAGTCGCGGTTGAAGTTCATCAGGAAGCGGACCTCGTCCGGCGAGCGCTTCCAGTTCTCGGTGGAGAAGGCGTACAGGGAGACGGCGCCCACGCCGATCTCGATCCCGCCCTGGATCACGTCCAGCACCCGCTCGGCGCCCACCTTGTGCCCCTCGGTGCGCGGCAGCCCGCGCTCCTTCGCCCAGCGCCCGTTGCCGTCCATGACGATCGCCACATGGTTCGGGACCAGCTCACCGGGGAGCCTCGGGGGCCGCGCGCCGGACGGGTGCGGTTCCGGCGCCTTGTACTCCCGGCGCTCGCGCCCCAGGAATCCGCGTACGGCCATGTGTCTCTCGTCTCCCTCTTGCTCGGCTTACTTCTCGGCTTACTTCTCGACGTAGCGAAGTGAGCGCAGACCGCGCTCCAGGTGCCAGTGCAGGTACGCGGAGACCAGCCCGCTGCCCTCCCGGACGTACCGCGGCTCGCACGCGTCCGCGGTCTCCCAGTCTCCCGTAAGCAGTGCGCCGAGGAGTTCCAGGGCCCGCGGCGAGGGTACGACGCTGCCCGGCACCCGGCAGTCGGCGCAGACCGAGCCGCCGGAGGCGACCGAGAAGAACCGGTTGGGGCCCGGCATACCGCACTTCGCGCAGTCGCCGAAACTCGGCGCGTAACCGTTGACGGCGAGGGAGCGCAGCAGGAACGCGTCGAGGACCAGATGCGGGGCGTGCTCGCCGCGGGCGAGGGTGCGCAGCGCGCCGACGAGCAGCAGGTACTGCTGGACCGCCGGCTCGCCCTCGTGGTCGGTGAACCGCTCGGCGGTCTCCAGCATGGCGGTCCCGGCGGTGTAGCGGGCGTAGTCCGTCACGATGCCGCCGCCGTACGGCGCGATGGTCTCGCTCTGGGTGCACAGCGGCAGTCCGCGCCCCACCAGTTCGCTCCCCCGCGCGAAGAACTGCACGTCGACGTGGGAGAAGGGTTCCAGGCGGGCGCCGAACTTGGACTTGGTGCGCCGCACGCCCCGCGCCACGGCCCGTACCCGGCCGTGACCGCGGGTGAGCAGGGTGATGATCCGGTCCGCCTCGCCCAGCTTCTGGGTGCGCAGCACGATGCCGTCGTCGCGGAACAGACTCATGCGGCCATTCTGCCTCCCCGCGCCCGCCCTTCCGTTCTCACCCTCACCGGTGGGCGGGCAGGGGCGCGGAGGGGTCCCGCAGCCAGGAGCGGGCCCGGTCGCGCAGTCCCGCCGGGAGCCGCCCGGCGAGGCCGGCCACGGTGACGCCGCGCAGCGAGTCCCGCCAGGCGCGGTCGGCGTCGTACATCACCCGCGCCACCCCGCACGGGTCCGCGCAGTGGTCGGCCGGGAGGGCGCAGGCACCGCGCTGCCGGATCTCCGTGCACACGAACGGCGGGGCGGTGCCCTCGACCGCCTCCACGATGTCGAGCACGGTGATCTCCGCGGCGGGCCGCGCCAGCCGGAAGCCGCCGCGCGGTCCGGAGCTGGCGACCAGGACGCCCCCCTGCACCAGGGACTTCAGGTGCTTGGCGAGATAGGCCACCGGCAGCCCGTAGTACCCGGCGAGGGTGGTGCGCGAGACGGCCTCGCCCTCCTCGGCCTGGACCAGCAGGACGCAGCAGTGGACGGCCCACTCGACGCCTTGGGACAGCTTCATGGGGCGCCAGGTTACCCGCGCCTCCCCGTGGACGTGGACTTGATGGATATCGAATATCGATGATAGCCATGATCACCATGACGTCCTCGGCACACCGGCCCCCCGCGCCCTCGTCCGCGACCGCGCCCGCGGACCCGTCCGCGCCCCCGTCCGCCCCCGGCCCCCGCGAATGGCGCATGCTCGCCGTCGCGCTGAGCGGCACCTTCATGGCCAGCTTCGACCTGTTCGTCGTCAACATCGCCACCGAGGCGCTGCGCACCGGCCTCGGCGCGGGCGACGGCGCGCTGGCCCTGGTCGTCTCCGGTTACGCCTTCGCCTACGCGGCGGGCCTGGTGACCGGCGGGCGCCTGGGCGACCGGTACGGCTACCGGCGGATGTTCGTCACCGGCATGGCCGCCTTCACGCTCGCCTCGCTGCTGTGCGGGATCGCCCGCTCGCCGGGCGAGCTGGTCGCCGCCCGGCTGGCGCAGGGCCTGGCGGCCGCGGTGCTGGTGCCCCAGGTGCTCTCCCTCGTCACCGCCCGCTTCCCCGCCGCCCACCGGGGCCGGGCCACCGCCTGGTACAGCGCGGCCGGCGGCCTCGGCGCCGTCGCGGGCCAGCTGCTGGGCGGGCTGCTCCTCCAGGCCGACGTGCTGGGTTTGGGCTGGCGGGCGGTCTTCCTGGTGAACGTGCCGGTGGGCGCGGTGGCCGCCGCCCTCGCCGTATGGTTCCTGCCGCCGCCCGCGCCGCAGGGCGCACCGGCCCGTTTCGACCTGGCGGGCGCGGCCGGTGTGACGCTGACCCTCGGCCTGCTCCTCGCCCCCCTGTCGCTGGGCCGGGAGCAGGGCTGGCCGGCGTGGACGTGGACGAGCCTGGCGGCGGCCGTCCCGGCGGGCGCGCTCACCCTGCGCGGGCAGCGGGCGTCGCGGCGGCGCGGCGGCGCCCCGGTGCTGGACCCGGCGCTGTTCCGCGACCGCCCGTTCGTGACGGGCGTGGCCGCGGTCGCCCTCTTCCAGTCGTACTTCGGCGCCTACATGTTCACCCTCGCCCTCCTTCTCCAGGCCGGGCTGGGCCAGGACCCCGTCACCGCGGCCCTCGTCTTCCTGCCCGCCGCCGCGCTCTTCAGCGCCGCCTCGCTGCTCAGCGGGCGGCTCACGGCCCGTCACGGCAGGGTGGTGCCCGCGACCGGGGGAGCGCTGGCGATGGCGGGGCTCGCCGCCTTGGTGGCCCAGCTGGCCGTCCACGGCGAACGGGTGGCGACCGCCGCCCTGGTGGCCGCCTTCGCCGTGATCAGCCTCGGCAACGGCCTGCTGCTGCCTCCCCTCATCGGCTTCGCCCTGGCCGGGGTCGGTCCCGGGGAGGCAGGGGCGGCGTCCGGCGTGGTCAACACCGCCCAGCAGTTCGCCGCGTCCCTCGGGGTCGCGGTTCTCGGCACGCTGTTCTTCACGACGGCGGGACCCGGGCTCCGCTCGGCGGCCACGGGCATGGCGGTCGTCGGCGCGGTCTACGCCGCTCTGGTCGCGGGGGTACTGGGCCTGCTGTGGGCCGGAACCCGGCACGGAACGGACTGACCGCCCGGGTCCCGGCGACGCCCCTTCAAGGGACTTCGCCCCGGCTGCGCGCGTTCGCGTACGCCGTCGCCACGCTGATCCGCTCCGCCTGGGTGGCGTGCCGCACGGCACCCGGCTCGGCGTCCCACTCCCGGCCGCCGCCGTACGGCCGCAACTGCACGTACGGCCCTTCGTGTCCCATCACGATCCCAAGTCGCCCCGTACGGGTGTCAACCACGTACGACCCGACGGGCGGCTTCACCGGAGTACCGCCGCGAGCCGGCGTGCGGTCTCCACGGAACAGCGGCCCAATTCGACCAGCGGACAGGGGGTCCGCCGCGCGAGACTCACGGGGTCGAGCCCGAGTGACGGGAGGGTAATTCCGGCCTTGGCGAGCGCCGCCCGCAATTCTTCCAGTACCTCCTCGGCTTCTTCGACGCAGAGCGTAGAATGTTGCTCTTTCAACGGGCTCCTCTTTCCTTTCATTTCACGCTTTGTATCTCCAGCATGATGCCCCAGATCTACACTCGCTAGCAGTCGACGCTCTACAAGCTCGCGGCAGTTCAAGGGGGTTGGCCATGGCCAACGGTTCGCACGGATCACGGCAGGCGGCCTGGGAGTTCTTCGGAGCGGAACTCAAGCGGCGCCGCGAGGACGCGGGGCTCACCCAGGTCGAACTGGGGGCCCGGGTCTTCGTCTCCGGTGCGTATATCGGTCAGTTCGAGCAGGCAATTCGAAAACCGCAGCTCGATATCGCCCAGCGGATCGACGAGGTACTGCAAACCGACGGTATTTTCGAGCGGCTGTGGCGCAAACTCATCAAGGACCAGCCGTACCGGGAGTACTTCGCTCACGTGGTGGAACTGGAGCGGCTGGCGACGGAGATCTGCGAGTACGCGCCGACGGTCGTTCCCGGCCTCCTTCAGACGCGCGAGTACGCCCGGGCCGTGTTCCTCGCCAACAATCCGCTCGCCAGCGAGGAGCACATCGAGGAGCTGATCAAGGGTCGTCTGGACCGAGCACGACTACTCAAAGACGCTGCACGCCCCTTGTATTGGGTGATCCTGCACGAGACAGTGCTGCGCATCCCCGTCGGCGGCCCCGAGGTCATGGCCCGCCAACTGGACCACATCGCGACGCTGATGCGCGAGCGCGTGGCTGTGCTCCAAGTCGTACCCTTCTCGGCGGGCGCACACCCTGAGATGGGCAAGTTGATGAAGCTCATGGAGTTCGACGACGCGCCGCCCACCGTCTATACAGAGGCAGTGCTTTCAGGAAGGCTGCTGGATGAGCCGACGGTGGTGAAGCGCTCCCGGTCGTCCTACGATCTGCTGAGGGCCGCCGCGTTGTCGCTTGAGGCGTCCCTGGCCCTGATCGAGTCGGCGGCGAAGGACTACGAACGATGCGCAAGTACGACCTGACCAACGCCCGCTGGTGCAAGAGCACCTACAGCGGTGGCAACGGCGGGGAGGACTGCGTAGAGGTCGCCTACGACTTCCCCGGCGCCGCCCGCTGGCGCAAGAGCACTTACAGCAACGGTGAGGGCGGCAGCTGCGTCGAGGTAGCCGACGGAGTCCCCGGTGTCGTCCCCGTGCGGGACAGCAAGGTGACCGGTGGTCCGGTGGTCGTCGTCGGGGCGACGGCCTGGACGGCGTTCGTCCGTTCGGTTCAGGCCGTCGGCTGACGGCCCGTGACCCACTCCACACCGGTCCCGCGCCCGGAAAATACGATTCCGATATGCGCATTTGTTAGGGTCCCGGCGTGCGCTTGACGAGGTTCACCGACCTGGCGCTGCGGGCCGTGATGCGGCTCGCGGTGTCCGGACAGGGAGACTCCCCCACCACCCGCGAGGTGGCGGAGGCCATGGGCGTACCCGTCACCCACATGGCGAAGGCGATCACCCGGCTTCAGCACCTCGGCGTGCTGGAGGCCCGCAGAGGGCGCGGCGGAGGGCTGGAGCTGACCCGCCTGGGCCACCAGGCGTCGGTCGGCTGGCTGGTCAGAGAGCTGGAGGGCGACGGCGAGGTCGTCGCCTGCGAAGGCGAGACCCCCTGCCCGCTGCGCGGGGCCTGCCGGCTGCGCCGGGCGCTGCGCGACGCGCAGGAGGCGTTCTACTCCGCGCTCGACCCCCTCACGGTCGACGATCTGGTGGCCTCCCCCACCGGGCCCGTCCTCCTCGGGCTGTCCGCCCGTCCCGGCTGAACCGGCCGCCCGTCCGGGCCCGCCCGGCACACCGTTAAATACGAATCTTGGATACCAATTAAGGAGTCACCGTGCTCTCCGAGCAGTCCGTCCCGGTCGTCCGAGCCACCCTGCCCGCCGTCGGCGCCGCCATCGGCGAGATCACCGAGCTGTTCTACACCAGGCTCTTCGAGGACCGCCCGGAGCTGCTCAGGGACCTGTTCAACCGCGGCAACCAGGCCAACGGGGAACAGCAGAAGGCGCTGGCGGGCTCCATCGCCGCCTTCGCGACCATGCTGCTGGAGCACCCCGAGGCGCGGCCGGACGCCATGCTGGCCCGGATCTCCCACAAACACGCCTCGCTCGGCATCACCGCCGACCAGTACAAGCTGGTCCACCAGCACCTCTTCGCCGCCATCGTCGAGGTCCTCGGTGACGCCGTCACCCCCGAGGTGGCCGCCGCCTGGGACGAGGTCTACTGGCTGATGGCGAACGCGCTGATCGCCCTGGAGGCCGGGCACTACCAGGAGGCCGGTGCCGCCGACGGCGTCACCTGGCGCCGGATGGAGATCGTCGAGCGGCGGGAGGAGACCCCCGAGTCCTTCTCCCTCGTCCTGCGCCGCGCCGACGGCGCCCCCGCCGGCTCATTCCGTCCCGGCCAGTACGTCAGCGTCCGGGTCGAGCTGCCGGACGGCGCCCGCCAGATACGCCAGTACAGCCTCTCCGGCGCCCCGGACGCCGGGCAGTGGCGCGTCACCGTCAAGCGGGTGCGCGGCGGGGCGGGCCCCGAGGGCGAGGTGTCCTCCTGGCTGCACGAGCACGCCCGCGTCGGCGAGGTGCTCACCGTCTCCGCCCCGTTCGGCGACCTCGTCCTCCCGGAGGGCGACGGGCCGCTGCTGCTGGCGTCCGCCGGGATCGGCGTCACGCCGATGCTGTCGATGCTCCACCACCTCGCCGGTGCGGGCACCGGCCGCCCGGTGATCGTGGCGCACGCCGACCGCACCCCCGCCGACCACGCCCACCGCGAGGAGCTGAGCCGTCTCGTCCAGGCGCTCCCGGACGCCCGGCTGCACCTGTGGTACGAGGAGCCGGGCGAGGACGCGCCCGGGGCGGCGCGCGGCCGGGCCGACCTCGGCGCGCTCGACCTGCCCGAGGGCCTGACCGCGTACCTGTGCGGCCCGCTGCCGTTCATGCGCGCGGCGCGCGGCGACCTCCTGCGCCGGGGCGTGCCCGCCTCGGCCGTCCACTACGAGGTGTTCGGGCCGGACCTCTGGCTCGCCGCCGCGTGACCCGGGCGCCCGCCGGAGTCGCCTGAGGCGGGGGTAAGCCCCCGTACGTACAAGGCAGTTGGCCGGATGGGGCGGGCGGCGGGGCCCGGCGATGCTCTGGACATGAAGAAGACCAGAGCGGCCGCCGCCCTCGCCACCGCCTCCGCCGCCCTCCTGAGCCTGTCCACCCCGCTGACCGCCTCCGCCGCCCCTTCCGCTACCGCCACGCCGTCCCTGGCCTGGTCGGCGTGCGCGGGAAGCGGGCTGGACCCCCGGCAGCGGTGCGCCACCGTCCGGGTCCCCCTGGACTACGCCGACCCGGGCGGTCCGCGCATCGACATCGCCGTCTCCCGCATCCCGAGCGAGAAGCCCGCCGCCCGGCGGGGCGCGCTCCTCCTCATCCCCGGCGGGCCGGGCGGCTCCAGCCTGGGCGACCCGTCCGGCAAGGGGCAGAAGCTGCCCCAGGAGGTCCGGGACGCCTACGACCTGATCGGCTTCGCCCCGCGCGGGATGGCCCCCTCCACCTCCGTCACCTGCGGGCTGGGACCCGAAGACCTCTCCACCCTCCGGCTGCGGCCCTGGCCTGCCCCGGACGGCTCGATCGACGAAAACCTCGCCGACGCCCGCCGCATGGCGGACGCCTGCGTCCGCGACGGCGGCGAGCTGATCAAGCACCTGAGCACGGCCAACGAGGCCCGCGACATCGACCGCGTGCGGGCCGCGCTCGGCGAGCGCCGCGTCTCCGCGTGGGGAGTGTCGTACGGCACGTACGTCGGAGCCGTCTACGGCGAGCTGTTCCCGCACCGCACCGACCGGGTGGTCCTGGACAGCAACAACGACCCCGACCCCGCCCGCGTCACCCGTGCCTGGCTCGCCGCGCACGAGCGCGGCGTGGAGGACACCTTCCCCGACTTCGCGGCGTGGGCGGCGGCGCCCGGCAACCCGGACCGGGTGGCCCGGCGGGCGGCCGACGTACGGCCGCTGGTCCTGCGCCTGGCCGCCCGCCTCGACCGGGAACCGATCCCCTGGCCCGGCGCCCACCTGGGCGAACTGAACGGCAACGTGCTGCGCCACACCATGCTGGAGAGCCTCTACGAGCCCGGCCGCTACCCGGTCCTGGCCAGGCTGATCCGGGCGGCGCGCGACGGCACGGTGCCGCCCGCCCCGGCCGCCCCGCCCGAGGCCGTGCTCCAGAACGTCACCGCCGTGGGCGCCGGGACCATCTGCAACGACGTGGCCTGGCCCGCCTCGGCCGCCGCGTACGAGAAGGACGTCGCCGAGAGCCGGGCGACGTACCCGCTCACCGCGGGCATGCCGCGCAGCGCGATGCTGTGCGCCGCCTGGCCGTACCCGCCCCGGGAGCCGGCCGTGCGGATCACCGGCCGCGGGCCGTCCAACATCCTCCTGGTCCAGAACGCCCGGGACGTGGCCACCCCGCTCGCCGGGGCCCTGAAGCTCCGCGAGGCGCTCGGCCGGCGCGCGGTCATGGTCACCAACGACGCGACCGGCCACGACGCCTACCTGGCCAACGGCACCGCGTGCGGCGACCGCGTGGTCTCCCGCTTCCTGGCCACCGGCCAGCGGCCCGCCCGGGACGTGCGCTGCGACTGACCCGGAGCCGGTGCGGTGACTCGCCTAAGACGGCGTACGCGCCTCCGTCAGGAGCCGGGTCACGTCCTCGGCGGGGATCGTCAGGGCCGCGCCCACCGTCGCCAGGACGTCCCGCTCGGCGGCCGTGTAGGGGCCGTCGGCCAGGGCGACGCGCGCGCCGGTGAGCAGGATCGAGGCCCGGCCGGCGGGGGCGAGGTGCGGGGCGAGCGGGTCCAGCGCCTCGTGCAGCTCTATCGCCAGGCCGGGCACGCACGGCTCCTCGTAGAACCGCCCGGTGTCCGCCTCCAGCGCCTCGACGAGGGCGTGCAGCCGCTCCTCGGTGCAGTCCTCGAAACCGGCCGCGCGCACCGCCACGGCCGCCGTGTGCAGCGCCGTGCGGGAACCGGCGCCGCCCGCGGCGAGGACGGCCAGGGCGACGGTGTGGACGGCGTCGCGGAGCATCGCGGAGAAGCGGGTGGTCGTCGGGTGGTCCAGGACCTCGGTGCCGAAGCGCGCCTCGCAGGCCGCGCACTCGACGACCGGTCCGGTCTCGCCGCGCGGCACCACCGGCACGCCGAGCAGCGTGAAGCGGCGGCGGCCGGTGAGGCGCTGGTAGTTGCGGTCGCCCCCGCAGCCGGGGCAGAAGAACTCACCGTCCCCCATGGGCGTCCACGCGGTACGGGTGCCCAGGATGCGGGCATACCGGGAAGCTCGGCCGTCTCGTCCCTGTCCAGGCAGCACGTCGCACCTCCGTAACCCCGCGGCACCCTCGCCGCGATGGCGTGATGTTAGCCACATCGCCGACGTGGAGTCAGTACCCCGGACGAGACCTCTCCGTGACCTCGCGGCGCGGATGGCCGGTATATGACGCGGCCCCGCCCGCCGTTTCCGGGCGGACGGGACCGCAAACCACCGATACGGCTGGTCAGCGCGCCGCCCGGTTGACGGCCGAGACGACCGCCTTCAGCGAGGCGCGCGTGGTGTTCGCGTCGATTCCGATGCCCCACAGAACCTTGTCGCCGATGGCGCACTCGATGTACGAGGCGGCCTGCGCCAGGGCGCCCTCGCTCATCGTGTGCTCCTGGTAGTCCAGCAGGCGTACGTCGATGCCGACGGCCTGGAGGGCGTCGAAGAAGGCGGAGATCGGGCCGTTGCCGGAGCCGGTCAGCACCGTGTCCACGCCGTCGACGGTCGCCTCCACGGTGAGCGTGTCCACGCCGTCCCGGTCGGTCGTCGTCTGGCCGTTCTTGACCTGGATGCGGCCCCAGGGGTTGGCCGGGTTGGGCAGGTACTCGTCCTGGAAGACCGCCCAGATGTCCTTCGGGGTGATCTCGCCGCCCTCGGCGTCGGTCTTCGCCTGGATGATCCGGGAGAACTCGATCTGCATCCGGCGCGGCAGGTCCAGCTTGTGGTCGTTCTTCAGGACGTAGGCGATACCGCCCTTGCCGGACTGCGAGTTGACGCGGATGACGGCCTCGTAGGACCGGCCGACGTCCTTGGGGTCGATGGGCAGGTACGGCACGGCCCACTCGATGTCGTCGACCGTCTTGCCCCGCGCCTTGGCGTCGGCCTCCAGCGCGTCGAAGCCCTTCTTGATGGCGTCCTGGTGGGAGCCGGAGAAGGACGTGTAGACCAGGTCGCCCACGTACGGGTGGCGCGGGTGGACCTCCATCTGGTTGCAGTACTCCCACGTACGGCGGATCTCGTCGATGCCGGAGAAGTCGATCTGCGGGTCGACGCCCTGGGAGAACAGGTTCATGCCCAGGGTGACCAGGTCGACGTTGCCGGTGCGCTCGCCCTGCCCGAACAGGCAGCCCTCCACGCGGTCGGCCCCGGCCATCAGCGCCAGCTCGGCCGCCGCGACCGCCGTGCCGCGGTCGTTGTGCGGGTGCGCGGAGAGGCAGACGTACTCGCGCCGGGACAGGTTGCGGTGCATCCACTCGAAGCGGTCGGCGTGCGTGGACGGCGTCGAACGCTCCACCGTGGCGGGCAGGTTGAGGATGATCTCGCGGCCCGGGCCGGGCTGCCAGACGTCCATGACCGCCTCGCAGACCTCCAGGGCGAAGTCCAGCTCGGTGTCGGTGAAGATCTCGGGGCTGTACTGGTACCCGAACTCCGTCTCGGGGCCCAGCAGTTTCTCGGCGTACTCCATCACCAGCCGCGTGCCGTCCACGGCGATCTGCTTGATGTCGTCCTTCGAGCCGCGGAAGACGACCCGCCGGAAGACCGGGGCGGTGGCGTTGTACAGGTGGACGGTGGCGCGCTTGGCGCCCCTCAGGGACTCCACCGTGCGCTCGATCAGGTCCTCCCGGGCCTGGGTCAGCACGGAGATCGTCACGTCGTCCGGGATGGCGCCGGGGTCCTCGATGATGGACCGTACGAAGTCGTAGTCGGTCTGGCCGGAGGCCGGGAAGCCGACCTCGATCTCCTTGTAGCCCATCTTGACCAGCAGATCGAACATCGCGCGCTTGCGGGCGGGCGACATGGGGTCGATCAGGGCCTGGTTGCCATCGCGCAGGTCGGTGGAGAGCCAGCGGGGGGCGGCGGTGACGCGCCGGTCGGGCCAGGTGCGGTCGGGGAGGTCGACCTGCTCGTAGCCGCGGTACTTGTGGATCGGCATGGAACTGGGCTGCTGGCGATTGACCATGATCGCGTGGGCTCCTCAGGATGTCCGCGGTGTCCGCGTGTCCGATGGACGGCCGACGACGCAACGCCAAGCTCCGCGGGGAGGGTGCCGGCCTCGGTTACAGGCCCTCGCCGCGGCAGCTAAGGAGAAGCAGCCCGAAACGCATGATGCTCCGCAGCCTAGCCGAGCCCCACCGGATGCGCGGGTCCGTATCAGTATGCGGGACCCGGGAGACAACGGGGACAAAGAGTGCCGCATACCACTTCTCCGCGCTCAGCGGCCCCTCTCTTCATGGCATTTCACCAATCATGGTTACAAAAAGTTGCAATGGGTGACAACACTGTCACACGGTGCGATGGTGCGAACATGACCAGCTTCGGGGGCTTCCAGCCCGTCTTCTGCACCATCGTCCCGCCACACGTCCTGGACAAGCTCGCGCAGCACGAGGACCCGCGCCTGGCCGATCCCGCCCGCCGCACCCTCCAGCGCGACGCCTCGGCCCGCACCCGGCGCCACCTGACCGCGGTCGCCGGCGCCGCGGCCGTGGCACCGCGCGCCGGCGCCGCGGCCGGCAAGCCGCACCGCACGATCTACGACGCCCGGAACGGCACCGACCTGCCCGGCACCAAGGTGCGCGGCGAGGGCGACGAGCCCAGCGCGGACGCCACCGTCAACCGCGCCTACACGGGCCTCGGCGCCACCTTCGAGCTGTTCCTGGCGGCGTACCGGCGCGACTCCATCGACGGCTCCGGCCTCGCCCTCGACGCGACGGTCCACTACGACCGCGAGTACAACAACGCCTTCTGGGACGGCGAGCAGATGGTCTTCGGCGACGGGGACGGGGAGATCTTCCTGGACTTCACCCGGTCCATCGACGTCATCGGCCACGAACTCGCCCACGGCGTCACCCAGTACACCGCCAACCTGACGTACTACGGCCAGTCCGGCGCCCTCAACGAGTCGGTGTCGGACGTCTTCGGCTCCCTCGTCAAGCAGTACTCCCTCGGCCAGAGCGCCACCGAGGCCGACTGGCTGATCGGCGCCGAACTCCTCGCCCCGCGCGTCACCGGAAAGGCGCTGCGCTCGATGAAGGAGCCCGGCACGGCCTACGACGACGACGTCCTCGGCAAGGACCCGCAGCCCGCGACGATGGACGACTACGTCCACACCAGCCGCGACAACGGCGGCGTCCACATCAACTCGGGCATCCCCAACCACGCCTTCTACCGGGCGGCCGTCGTGCTCGGCGGCAACGCCTGGGAGCGGGCCGGGCAGATCTGGTACGACGTGCTGACCGGCGGCGAGCTGGAGCAGGACGCGCGGTTCAGGGACTTCGCCGCGCTGACCGTGAAGGCCGCCCGGGAGCGGTACGGGGAGGGCGAGGAGCTGGACGCGGTGAGCAAGGCGTGGGAGCACGTCGGGGTGCGGACGGCGTAGTTCCGTACTAGACACGACCCATGAGGATTCAGGTGACGCGCACCGGGGGCTTCGCGGGCATCGAGCGCCACGCGGAGGTGGACACCGCGGAGCGCCCCGACGCCGCCGAGTGGCACGCCCTGGCCGAGCGGGCGCTCGCGGCCGGCCGGGGCGCCCCGCCCGTCGGCGTGCCGGACGGGTTCGGCTACGAGATCACGGTGGACGGCACCACGGTGTACGCCGCCGATCCCGGACTGACGGAGGAACAGCGCACGCTGGTCTCCAGAGTGCTGAAGGAGGGCGCCTGACTGACCCCGGCTCCCCCGGCTTCCGCGCGGCGTGCGGGAGCCGGGCCCGGGGCGCGGCTCCCGTGGCTCAGAAGCCCAGCCGGCGCAGCTGCTTGGGGTCCCGCTGCCAGTCCTTGGCCACCTTCACGTGCAGGTCCAGGAAGACCGGCGTGCCCAGCAGCGCCTCGATCTGCTTGCGGGACTTGATGCCGACCTCCTTCAGGCGCCGCCCCTTGGGGCCGATGATGATGCCCTTCTGGCTGGGCCGCTCGATGAAGACGTTGGCGTGGATGTCGAGCAGGGGCTTGTCGGCGGGGCGGTCCTCGCGCGGGAGCATCTCCTCCACAACGACGGCGATGGAGTGCGGCAGTTCGTCGCGCACGCCCTCCAGCGCGGCCTCCCGGATCAGCTCGGCCACCATGACCTGCTCGGGCTCGTCGGTGAGGTCGCCCTCCGGGTAGAGCGCGGGCCCCTCCGGCAGCAGCGGGATGAGCAGGTCGGCGAGCAGGTCGACCTGCTTGTTCGCGGTCGCCGAGACCGGGACGATCTCCGCCCAGGTGATGCCGAGCTCCCGGCCGAGCTGGTCGATGGCGATGAGCTGCTCGGCCAGCGTCTTGGAGTCCACCAGGTCGGTCTTGGTGACGATCGCGACCTTCGGGGTCTTCTTGATCCCCGCCAGCTCCTTGGCGATGAACCGGTCGCCGGGGCCGATCTTCTCGTTGGCCGGCAGGCAGAAGCCGATCACGTCGACCTCGGCCCACGTGGTGCGCACGACGTCGTTCAGCCGCTCGCCCAGCAGCGTGCGCGGCTTGTGCAGCCCCGGGGTGTCCACCAGGATGAGCTGCGCGTCCGGGCGGTGCACGATGCCGCGCACGGTGTGCCGGGTGGTCTGCGGCCGGTTCGAGGTGATCGCCACCTTCTGGCCGACCAGAGCGTTCGTGAGGGTGGACTTCCCGGCGTTGGGACGGCCCACGAAACAGGCGAAGCCCGCCCGGTGGTCCCCCACTGCCTGACGGGCGTGGGACGTGCCCCCATCCTCGGACGTTTCCGACGGCTCGGGTGACTGACTGCGAACGCTCATGGCGCCCATTGTCCCTGATCCACAGGGCACCGCCGTACCACCGCGCCCCCGTACCGGCCCCGGGCCCCGCCGCGACGGGACCCGGGGGGCCGCCGCGTTCCTCAGCCGGCGTCCACCGTGGCCCGCACCGTGCCGTCCGGCGCGGCGACGAGCACCGGCGTCCCGGGCCCGCCCAGGTCCCGTACCGCCGCCAGGTCCTCGGCCGGCGCGGACTCCGCCTCGGTCACCACGGCCGCCGCCTCCAGCGACTTCGCCCCGGACGCCACCGCCATCGCCACCGCCGTACGCAGGGCGCTGAGCCGCAACGATTCCAGGGCGACGGTGCCGGCGACATACGTCCGTCCGGTCTCGTCCCGTACGGCGGCCCCCTCGGGCACACCGTTGCGGGCCCGGGCGGAACGGGCCAGGGTGACGATCTTGCGGTCCTCGGGGTCGAGCGCGCTGGTGTCGGTCATGAGGTGAGCATACGGAGCGGCCCGCCGCTCATCCCGCCACGGGGTACATCGCCCCGCGCCGCCCCTCCGGGGAGGCCAGCCACTCCAGCTTCGCCGCCGTGTTCGCCTCGTCCAGCGGGGTGTGCAGCACGATCGTCAGGTCCGGCCGGACGGGCACCTTCAGCGCCGTCGCCTCCACGCACAGCAGCCCGACCAGCGGGTGGTCCAGCTCCTTGCGGATCTGCCCCGGGTCCTCGATGTCCCGCTCCTCCCACAGCCGCGTGAACTCCTCGCTGGCCGCCCGCGCCCGCGCCAGCACCTCCTGGAACCCCTCGTCGCCGGGGCAGGCCGAGCAGGCGGCGCGGAACTGGGCGACGACGGAGCGGGCGTTGTGCTCCCAGTTCCGGGAGCGGGAGCGGTAGAGCGGGTCGGTGAAGAAGTCCAGGAGGCAGTTGTGCGTGACGTCGGAGCGCATGCCGAGGACCGTCACCGCCGCGTCGTTGTACATCACGAAGTTGTAGTAGCGGTCCATGATGTGCGCCGGGTAGGGCATCCAGGCGTCCAGGAGCCGTTGCAGCCCGTCGCACATGTCCCGCCGGGCCGGCTCCACCTCGGGCGGGGGCGGGTTCAGCCCGGCCAGGACGTACAGGTGGCGGCGCTCGGCGTCGCTCAGCCGCAGCACCCGGGCGACGGCGTCGAGGACCTGCGGGGAGACCGAGATGTCCCGGCCCTGCTCCAGCCACTGGTACCAGGAGGCGCCCACCCCGGCCAGCACGGCGACCTCCTCGCGGCGCAGCCCCGGCGTCCGGCGCCGCCCCCCGCCCTCCGGCAGGCCCGCCTCGGCCGGTGACACCCGGGCCCGGCGGCTCATCAGGAACTCCCGCAGCTCGCGCCGCCGGTGCCTCCGGCCCGCCTCGGTCTCGATCACGTCCGGCACGTACTCCCCCTGTTCTCGGCCCGCCCGGCGGCGTGCCTGGTGGTGGCACCACCAGCACAACTGGCCGCTCCCCACGGCTATTCCGGCGCCGGGAGCATCATGCCCATGGCGATCGACACCTCCACCCCGACCCCCAGCCCCACGCGGAAGAAGCCGGCCCCGGCCGCCCCGCTGTCGCCCCGCGACAAGCTCGTCCTGTTCGTGCTGTGCGCGGCCCAGTTCATGGTCGCCCTCGACTTCTCCGTCCTGAACGTGGCCCTGCCCGTCCTCGGCGCCGATCTGGGCCTCGGCCACTCCGCCCTCCAGTGGGCGGTGACCGCGTTCGCGCTGCCGTCCGGCGGCTTCCTGCTGCTCTTCGGACGCATGGGGGACCTGTACGGCCGCCGCAGGCTGTTCCTGTCCGGCCTCGCCCTCTTCGGCGCGGCATCGGTGCTGGCGACGTTCGCCTGGGACCCGGCGTCGTTCCTCGCCGCCCGTGCCCTCCAGGGCGTGGGCGCGGCGGCGATCGTACCGACCGGCATGTCCCTGCTGACGACGACCTTCCCCGAGGGGCCCGCCCGGGACCGGGCCCTGGGCATCTCCGGCACGCTGCTCTCCCTCGGCTTCACCGTCGGCATGGTGGCCGGCGGCGTCCTCACCGACACCCTCGGCTGGCGCTCCACGATGGGCCTGCTCGCCCTGTTCGCGCTGATCGTGCTGCCGCTGGCCCCCGGCCTGCTGCCCGAGTCCCGCACCCCCGACCGCCCGCGCCTGGACGTCCCCGGCGCGATCACCGTCACCGGCGGCCTGCTCGCCCTGATCTACGCCCTGTCCACCGCCGCCGAGCACGGCTTCGGCCGCGCCGACGTCCTCGTCACCCTGGTCGCGGGCGTCCTGCTCCTCGCCGCCTTCGCGGTCGTCGAGGCCCGCAGCCAGGCGCCGCTGGTCTCCCTGCCGATGCTGCGCCGCCGCACGGTGGCGTGGGGCAACCTCGGCGGCCTGGTCACCTTCTCGATGATGTCGACGGTCGTCTTCGCGCTGACCCTCTACCTCCAGGAGATCCTGCGTCTGTCGGCCTTCGCCACCGGCCTGGTCTTCGGCGTGCAGGGCGTGCTGTCGGTGGTGGCCGGCGCCGTCGCGCCGAAGGTCATCGGCCGCATCGGCGCCCGCCGCACACTGGTCGGCTCCCTCGCCGGGCAGGGCGTGCTGACCGCCGCCCTGCTCGGTCTCGGCGAGGGCGGCCCGTCGGTGTGGCTCGCCACCGCCGCCGTGTCGCTGGCCAGCATGTTCCACCTGGGCGCGATCGTCTCCTACGGCCTGACCGTCACCTCCGGCGTCCCCGACGAGGAGCAGGGCCTGGCGACCGGCCTGGTCACCTCCACCCAGCAGGTCGGCGTCACCGTCGGCATCCCGCTGCTGGGCGTCCTCGCCACGACCTCCGCGGACCTGCTGTCCGGCGTGCGCACGGTGATCGTCCTGGACACGGCGATCGTGCTGGCGGCGGCGCTGCTGGTGGCGGTGGGCCTGGGCCGCCGCGCCCGCTGACCCGGTCACGGGTACGGCCCGGCCCGGCGCACACCGCGCCGGACCGGGCCGTACCCGTGACCGGCTCCCTCAGGGACGGTCGAGCCGCAGCCGCTCCGCGCGCGGCAGCCCCGCCACCACCAGGTCGTAGGAGTCCTCGACGAGCTCCCGCACCAGGCCGTCCGGCAGGCCGCCGCCGGCCGTCACCGTGTTCCAGTGGCGCTTGTTCATGTGCCAGCCGGGGACGATCAGGCCGGGGTGCTCGGCGCGCAGCCGGATCGCGTCCTCGGGGTCGCACTTGAGGTTGACCTTCAGGGGCCGCGCGTCGAGGCTGGTCAGGGCGAACAGCCTGCCCCCGACCTTGAAGACGGAGAGCTCCGGGTCGAACGGGAAGTCCTCCACCGCCGCGTTGAAGGACAGGCACAGCGCGCGCAGCTCCCCCGGGGTCATCCCGCCCGCTCCTCCTCGTCCGGCGCGAAGTCCTCCGGGGCGGCCGGCTCCGCCAGCACCGTCACGATCTTGTTGCGGCGGCCGGCGGCGGCCTCCGCCGTCAGGCGCAGTCCGCGCCCGTCGGGGAGTTCGACGACGGACGAGGCGCCGGCGATCGGGACCCGGCCGAGCGCCTTGGCGAGCAGGCCGCCGACCGTCTCCACGTCCTCGTCGTCGTAGGACTCCAGGCCGTACAGCTCGCCGAGGTCGCCGATGCCGAGGCGGGCGGTGACCCGGTAGCGGCCTCCGCCGAGGTCCTCCACGGGCGGCAGCTCCCGGTCGTACTCGTCGGTGATCTCGCCGACGATCTCCTCCAGGATGTCCTCGATGGTGACGATGCCCGCCGTGCCGCCGTACTCGTCGACGACGACGGCGACGTGGTTGCGCTCCTTCTGCATCTCGCGCAGCAGGTCGCCCGCGTTCTTGGTGTCGGGCACGAAGAACGCCGGGCGCATCGCCGTGGAGACCAGCTCCGATTCGGCGTCGCGGCTGATGTGCGTCTTGCGGACGAGATCCTTCAGGTAGACGATCCCGACGATGTCGTCCTCGCTGTCACCGGTGACCGGAATCCGGGAGAAGCCGGAACGCAGGGCGAGGGTGAGGGCCTGGCGGATGGTCTTGTAGCGCTCGATGACGACGAGGTCGGTGCGCGGCACCATCACCTCGCGCACCAGGGTGTCGCCCAGTTCGAACACCGAGTGCACCATGCGGCGCTCGTCGGCCTCGATCAGCGACTCCTTCTCGGCCAGGTCCACCAGCGCGCGCAGCTCCGCCTCGGAGGCGAACGGCCCGCGGCGGAAGCCCTTGCCGGGGGTGAGCGCGTTGCCGATGAGGATCAGCAGCGACGGGACCGGGCCCATGATCCGCGCCAGCGGCACCAGGACGTACGCCGCCACGGTCGCCGTGTTCAGCGGGTGCTGGCGGCCGATGGTGCGCGGGGAGACCCCGACGGCGACGTACGACACCAGCACCATGACCGCGATGGCGACCACCAGCGCCTGGCCGGTGCCGGCGAACTCCTTCAGGCAGGCGTGGGTGACGAGGGCCGCGGCGGCCATCTCGCAGGCGACGCGGACCAGCAGCGCCACGTTCAGGTAGCGGGTCGGGTCCGCGGCGACCTGGGCCAGCTTGGCGGCGCCGCGCCGCCCCGACCGTACGGCCTCCTCGGCCCGGAAGCTGGAGACGCGGGCCAGGCCCGCCTCCGCGCAGGCGGCGAGCCAGGCGACGACGACGAGGGCGACGGCGCCGGAGACGAGCCCGAGGCTCATGACACGGTCGGGGCCGGGGACGGGCCGGTCAGGCCCCTCTCCGCACGCCAGCCGTCCACGATGGCCGCCTGGAGGCCGAACATCTCGGCCTTCTCGTCCGGCTCCTCGTGGTCGTAGCCGAGCAGGTGCAGCACACCGTGGACGGTGAGCAGCTGGAGCTCCTCGTCCATGGTGTGCCGCGTGGGCGCCTCGGCGCCCTGCCGGGCGGCGACCTCGGGGCACAGCACGATGTCGCCGAGCAGGCCCTGCGGGGGCTCGTCGTCGTCCTTCGACGGCGGACGCAGTTCGTCCATCGGGAAGGACATGACGTCCGTGGGCCCCGGCAGGTCCATCCACTGGATGTGGAGCTGCTCCATGGCGTCGGCGTCCACGACGATCACCGAGAGCTCGGAGAGCGGGTGGATGCGCATCCGCGTGAGCGCGTAGCGGGCGATGTCGAGGATCGCCTGCTCGTCGACCTCGGTTCCGGATTCGTTGTTGACGTCGATCGACATGGTCGTGCTGGTCTACTTCCCCTTGGATCCCTTGGCGCCGGGCGTACCACGCTTCTTGTGCCCGCCGTTCTCGGTGCCGAACTCGCTGTCGTACTTCTCGTACGCGTCGACGATACGGCCCACCAGCTTGTGCCGTACGACGTCGTGGGACGACAGCCGGGAGAAGTGGACGTCCTCGACGCCCTCCAGGATCTCCTGGACCTGTCGCAGGCCGGACTTCTGCCCGTTGGGCAGGTCGACCTGCGTCACGTCACCCGTGATCACGATCTTCGAGTCGAAGCCGAGGCGGGTGAGGAACATCTTCATCTGCTCGGGGCTGGTGTTCTGGGCCTCGTCGAGGATGATGAAGGCGTCGTTCAGGGTACGGCCGCGCATATACGCCAGCGGCGCGACCTCGATCGTTCCCGCCGCCATCAGCCGCGGGATCGAGTCCGGGTCGAGCATGTCGTGCAGCGCGTCGTACAGGGGGCGCAGATACGGGTCGATCTTCTCGTACAGGGTGCCGGGCAGGAAGCCGAGGCGTTCGCCCGCCTCGACCGCCGGGCGGGTCAGGATGATGCGGTTGACCTGCTTGGACTGGAGGGCCTGCACCGCCTTGGCCATCGCCAGGTACGTCTTGCCGGTACCGGCCGGGCCGATGCCGAAGACGATCGTGTGCTTGTCGATGGCGTCGACGTACCGCTTCTGGTTGAGCGTCTTGGGCCGGATCGTACGGCCGCGTGAGGACAGGATGTTCTGGGTGAGTACCTGGGCCGGGGTCTCCTGGCCGTCGCCCTCCCCGGTCTCGCTCGCCTTGAGCATGGCGATCGAGCGTTCCACAGCGTCCTCCGTCATCGGCTGCCCGGTGCGGAGCACGAGCATCATCTCGTCGAACACGCGCGAAACGAGGGCGACTTCCGCGGGGTCGCCGATCGCGCTGATCTCGTTGCCCCGGACGTGGATGTCGGCCGCCGGGAAAGCCTTCTCGATCACGCGCAGAAGCGAGTCACCGGATCCCAGCACGGTCACCATGGGGTGCTGGGCGGGGACGGTGAACTGCACTTTCGCCTGCCCCTGCGCGGGGGTGTGAGCTGTGGGTGTCTGAGTCATGGGCCGGCGCTTAAGGCCTGCGGTTCCTCCTCGTCACGGCCGCACGGCTGAGGGCGGCCTCGCGATTCCCAGGGTACGACGGGCGGGTGACAACACCGAAGGGCTTTTCGCCAGGCCGTCCGGCCGCCCTCGCCCGGCCGCCGGTGCGGCCGGCGCCGGCCAGGGCTGAGCCCGCCGGGGCGGGCGGTCCGCCGGGGCCGCCGAAGAGCGCGCGGCAGGCACCCGCGGGCCCGTCCCCCGCCGAGGGCCCGCAAGCCGGCGGGGACGCGGCGGGCCGCGCGGGCGCCGGTCCGGCGCCGGGGCGCCCGCCGCCGGAGGAACCGGCGGCGGGCGGGGCGGCGCGGGGTCAGGCCGGGCAGCGGAAGCCGATGGTGGGGACCGCGCGGCGCAGGGGCCACGGGCGGACCAGTTCGCCGGGGACCAGGTCCGCCAGGAACGCGTACCGGCGCAGCGCCGCCGGGTCCTGGCTGTCGACGGACTGGACCTCGCGCCACCAGGCGGCGATCTCGGTCCAGCCGGGCGCCGACAGGGAGCCGCCGAACTCCTGGACGGAGAGGGCGGCGGTCAGGCCGGCGAAGGCGAGCCGGTCGGCGAGCCGCCAGCCGGCCAGCGAGCCGGTGACGAACCCGGCGACGAAGACGTCACCGGCGCCGGTGGGGTCCAGCGCCTCGACGGCGATGGCGGGCACCTCGGCGCTCTCGCCGGTGCGCCGGTCCACGGCGTACGCGCCCTCCGCGCCGAGGGTGACCACCGCGACCGGTACGTGCTCGGTCAGGGCGTGCGCTGCGGCCCGGGGGCAGCGGGCGCCGGTGTAGCGCATGGCCTCCTCGGCGTTGGGCAGGAACGCCTCGCAGTGGGCGAGGTCGGCCAGGCCCGCCAGGTCCCAGGCGCCGGTCTCGTCCCAGCCGACGTCGGCGAAGACGCGGGTGCCCCGGGCCGCGGCCCGCGCGATCCAGGGGGCCGGCCGGCCGGGGGTCAGCGAGGCGACGGCGGCACGCGCGCGCGGGAGGCAGTCGGGCGCGGGCTCCTCCGGCGGCGGCTCGTGGCCGTGGGAGATCATCGTGCGCTCTCCCTCGTAGGCCATGGAGACCGTGACCGGCGAGTGCCAGCCGGGCACGGTGCGCGACGGGCTCAGGTCGATGCCCTCGCCCTGTTCGAGCGCGTCCCAGCAGTAGTCGCCGTAGTGGTCGTCGCCGAAGGCCGCGGCGAGCGAGGTGCGCAGGCCGAGGCGGGCCAGCGCGGTCGCCATGTTCGCCACGCCGCCCGGGCTGGACCCCATCCCCCGGGCCCAGGACTCGGTCCCGCGCACGGGGGCGGAGTCGAGCCCGGTGAAGATGATGTCGAGGAAGACGGTGCCGGTCAGGTACACGTCCCAGGTGGGGTCGGCCGGGGTGCGCAGGGCGCCCAGGGGGTCGACCTGGGCGTGGCCGTGCGATCCCGGCCCGGCGGGCAGGCCGGAGGCCCTGGGGGCGGTCGGTAGGGCGGTCACGGAAGAGATGGCGGACATGGCGGACGTCGTCGCGGAAACATCGGACGCGGTGGACACGGCGGACGCTGTCACGGTGCGCTCCCTGAGGAGATGCGGGTCCAGCCAGTGTGCACCACCGTACTGACAGCGCGGTGGAGTCGCCCTCGCGCTCCGGTCACGTCACCGGGTGCCGCCGCCGGTCCCGCCCGCGCGCCCCGGCGGCCGGCGGGTCACCAGCGGGGGACGGAAGGAGTGGCCCAGGCCGGGTCGGCGGCGCGCATCGCGGCCGCGTCGTCGCGGTCCCGCAGCGCGCCGTCGTCGTCGAGCCAGCGCCGGTGCAGGAAGGCGAGCCGGTCGCGGTCGAGTTCGACGCCGAGCCCGGGGGCGTCGGAGACGGCGACGCGTCCGCCCCGGAAGACCAGCCGCTCGGTGAGGACGTCCTCCGACTGCCAGGGGTAGTGGGAGTCGCAGGCGTGGTGGAGGTCCGGGACGGTCGCGGCGACGTGGGTCATGGCGGCGAGGCTGATGCCGAGGTGGGTGTTGGAGTGCATGGACACCCCGACGCCGAAGGCGCGGCAGATCGCGGCGAGCTGCTGGGTGTTGCGCAGGCCGCCCCAGTAGTGGTGGTCGGAGAGGACGACCTGGACGGCGCCGCGGGTGAACGCCTCCGGGATCTCGGCGAAGGTCGTCACGCACATGTTGGTGGCGAGCGGCACGCCGGCGCGGGCGGCGATCTCGGCCATGGCGGGGGTGCCGAGCGCGGGGTCCTCCAGGTACTCCAGGACGTCGCCGAGTTCCGCCGCGACCCTCAGGGAGGTCTCCACCGACCAGGCGCCGTTGGGGTCCAGGCGCAGGGGGTGACCGGGAAAGGCGCCGGCGAGGGCGCGGATCGCGGCGATCTCCTCCTCGGGCGGGAAGACACCGCCCTTGAGCTTGAAGGAGGTGAAGCCGTACCGCTCGGTGAAGATCCGGGCCTGCTCCACCACGCCGGCCGGGTCCAGGGCGGCGCCCCAGTCGTCCCGTTCGGACGGCACGCCCGCCGGGTGGCCGGCCCACTTGTAGAACAGGTACGCGCTGTACTCGACCGCGTCGCGCACCTTGCCGCCGAGCAGGGCGTGCACGGGCAGTCCGAGGGCCTTGCCGAGGGCGTCGAGGCAGGCGACCTCGAAGGCGGAGACGACGGACAGGCGCAGCTTGTCGGCGGTCTGGACGCCGCGCAGGCCGCCGACGTCGGCCTGGCCCAGGACCCGGGAGGCGTCGACGGCCACCTCGTCGGCGTCCCGGAAGAGGCCGTTCAGGTCGCTGACCCGGCGTCCCGTCACCTTTTCCGCGAGGGGGCGGGCCAGCTCCAGGTACTTGGTGTCGCCGTAGGTCTCGCCGACGCCGGTGATCCCGTCGGCGGTCACCACCTCGACGATCAGCCGGGGCGTGTAGGGCTGGTGGACGCCCTGGGTGTTCAACAGCGGCGGATCGGCGACCAGGACCGGCGTCAGGCGGACGCTCTCGACGGTGAGGTTCACCGGGCGGCTCCCGCGCGGTGGGGTCCGGCGGCGGGCGGGGCCTCGGGGCCGCCCGTCCTCTCCCGCGCCGGCGTCCGGTCCACGGCCCTCATCCCCATCTCCCCGTCTCCCCGTCTCTGCCTATGGATGGTGTCCACGTATGCAGATGGAGGCTAGGGAGGCGGACGGGGGCCGTCAATGGGCCCGCCGGGCCTTCGGTCCACGGGCGGCGGCGGGCTCGCCCCGCCCCGCGGCACCGGCGGCGCACCCTCTTACCCGGTTGCCCGCGCCACCAAACGCTGCCGTGGCGCCCATCACACCCCCCGCGCCCCCGCGCCCTGTCGCCGCTTGATACAAATTGGCCGCGCGTTCCTGTCCGTCGACGGTCGGCGCCCCTTCCCCCCTCGAACCGCTTCTTTCGCATGCCCTGGGAACGCCCGTGTTCGCCCCCCGCACCACCCCCTGGCCCCTCGTCGCCCTGTTCACGGCCGGGTACCTCGCCCCGTATCTGCTGCCGACCACCGTCGGCCGGCTCGACTCCGGGCTTCCGCTCTCCGCCACGCAGGCGGGCGCCGTCGGCAGCGCGCTGCTGCTGAGCTCGGCGACGGCGGGCTTCCTGCTCGCCTCCCGCGTCGAACGCGTCGGCGCCCGCGCCCTGGCCCGGACGGGCCTCGTCCTCGCCGTCCTCGGCTACGGCGGCGCCGCGCTCACCACCGCCGTCCCGGCCGTCGTCGCCGGCGCGGTCGTCGGCGGCTTCGGATCGGGTACGGCCACCACGGTCGCCGCCACCCGGATCGCCGCCCAGCGGGACCCGCACCGGGCCTCCACCCTGGGGCTGCTGAGCGTCTCCGGCCTCGCCGGTGCCGTCTACCTGACGGTCCCGCACCTCGGCCCCGGCCACGGCCTGCCGCTGGCCGCGCTCGCCCTGACCGCGCTGGCCGTGTGGCCCGCCACGGGCTGGCTGCCCTCCGGCACCGGCGCCGCCCGGTCGCGCGCCGCCGAGGCCCCGCTGCCCCACCGCCGCTCCGGACTGCTCCTCGTCGCCGTCATGCCGCTGTGGTCGCTCGCGCAGAACTCCCTGTGGGGCGTCAGCGGCCGGATCGGCCTGTCCCAGGCGCACCTGAGCGAGGCCGCCATCGGCGTGGTGTTCGCCGTGGCGCTGGGCGCGGGCCTGCTCGGCGTGCTGGCGGCCGGGGCGCTCGGGGCGCGGCTGGGACGGGCGCTGCCCATCGGGGCGGGCACGGTCCTCATCGCGGGCTGCATCGCGCTGAGCGCCTCCGCGCAGGGGCTGGGCACCTTCGCGGCCGGGGAGATCGCCTGGAACACGCTGTACCCGATCGTGCTGTCGTACCTGATCGGCCTCGCCGCCTCGCTCGACCCGCGCGGCCGGTGGGCGGTACTGGTCGGCTCGGCGTCCTCGCTGGGGACGGCGGCGGGGCCGCTGACCGGCAGCGTGCTCTCCGCGCAGGCCGGGTTCCCGGTGATGGGCGCGGTGCTCGGCGCCGGTCTGCTGCTGGTCGCCGTGCCGATGACCGCCGTCGCCCTGCACACCGGCGGGCGCCCGCCGCTGCCCGGCGCCGTCCGCCGCCGCGGCGGGACGGCGGCGGCGGTGGTCGCCGCCTCCCCCGGCACGCCCGCCGGGGCGGTCCCCGAGATCGGCGCCCGGGAGCAGCCGGTGGTGGAGATCACCGTCGACGCCCCGGCCGTGCCCGCCCAGCGCGCCTACGACACGGCGGGACCCCGGCAGGCGGCGGCCACGCCGGGGTCCGGCATCGGTTAGCGCCTCAGCGCCGGGCGTCGAAGTCGTACGCCTCCACCTCGGCGAGGTACCGCTCCCGCCGCTCCTCGTCGTCCTCCAGGAAGGCGGCGAGGAAGGAGTTGCGGGCCAGCTCGCGCAGCCACTTCTCGTCCAGGCCCAGCGTCTGGCGCACGGCGTCGAAGTTGTCGCCCGCGTAGCCGCCGAAGTAGGCCGGGTCGTCGGAGTTGACCGTGCACAGCAGCCCGGCGTCCAGCATGGCGGGCAGCGGGTGGTCGGCGAGGGCGGCGACGGTGCGCAGCCGGACGTTCGACAGCGGGCACAGCGTCAGCGGGATCCGGTCCCGCACCAGCCGCTCGACCAGGGCCGGGTCCTCCATGCAGCGCAGGCCGTGGTCGACCCGCTCGACACCCAGGACGTCCAGGGCCTCGGTGATGTACTCCGGCGGGCCCTCCTCACCGGCGTGCGCGACCCGGCGCAGACCGAGGGCGGCGGCGGCCTCGTAGACCTCGCGGAACTTCGCCGGCGGATGCCCCACCTCGGCGGAGTCCAGGCCGACGCCGGTGATCCGGTCCAGGTACGGCGTGGCGGCCCGGAGCGTCTCCAGGGCCGACTCGGCGGACTCGTCGCGCAGGAAGCACAGGATCAGCCGGGTGGAGACGCCGTGCCTGTCCTCGCCGCGGCCCAGCGCCCGCCACAGCCCCTCGACGACGGTGCCCATGGCGACCCCGCGGGAGAGATGGGCCTGCGGGTCGAAGAAGATCTCCGCGTGCCGCACGCCCTGCGCGGCGGCGCGGGCCAGGTAGGCGTCGGCGAGCTCCTCGAAGTCCCGCTCGGTGCGCAGGACGGCCATCAGCTCGTAGTACAGGTTCAGGAAGGACTGGAGGTCCTGGAACCGGTACGCCTCGCGGAGGTCGTCCGTGGTGGCGTACGGCAGCGGCACGCCGTTGCGCGCGGCCAGCTCGAAGGCCAGCTCGGGCTCCAGCGTGCCTTCGATATGCAGGTGCAGTTCAGCTTTGGGCAGGGGCATCAGAGCATGGTACGGCCGTTTCACCGACGTTTCGGAACCGGTACCCGCAGCAGATCGCGGGCCACCGTCAGCTCGCCCTCGTATCCGGCCGCCCGCGCCTGCCGCTCGAACTCCTCGGGGTCCGTGTAGCGCTGGCTGAAGTGGGTCAGCACGAGGTGCCGCACCCCGGCGTCCCGGGCGGCCCGCGCGGCCTGCCCGGCGGTCAGGTGCCCGTGCTCGACCGCGAGCGGCTCGTCCTCGTCGAGGAAGGTCGACTCGATGACGAGCAGGTCGCAGCCCTCGGCCAGCGCGTGCACGCCGTCGCACAGCCGGGTGTCCATGACGAACGCGAACCGCTGGCCGCGCCGCACCTCGCTGACGTCCTCCAGCCGCACGCCGCCGAGCGACCCCTCGCGCTGGAGGCGGCCCACGTCCGGGCCCTTGACGCCGTGCGCGGCCAGCCGCTCGGGCAGCATGCGGCGCCCGTCGGGCTCGATCAGCCGGTAGCCGTAGGACTCGACGGGGTGGGACAGCTTGCGCGCCTCCAGGGTGTAGGCGGGCGTGGCCGCCAGGACCCCGTCGGCGGCGACCGGCGCCTCGGTGATGCCGACCGTCTCGCGGTAGGCGGTGGCGTACCGCAGGCGGTCGAAGAAGCGCCGGCCCGAGCGCGGGTAGTGGGCGGTGATCTCGTGCGGCACCTGGTCGAGGTTGACGCGCTGGATCACCCCGGCCAGGCCGAGGCTGTGGTCACCGTGGAAGTGGGTGACGCAGATCCGGTTCAGGTCGTGGGCGGCGACCCCGGCGCGCAGCATCTGGCGCTGTGTGCCCTCGCCGGGGTCGAACAGGATGCCCTCGCCGTCCCAGCGCAGCAGGTAGCCGTTGTGGTTGCGGTGCCGGGTCGGGACCTGGCTGGCCGTGCCGAGGACGACCAGTTCGCGTACGGACAAGGCGCCTTACCCCGGAGGCCACTGGAGCCCGCGCCCGCCGAGGACGTGGGCGTGGGTGTGGAAGACGGTCTGCCCGGCGCCGCTGCCCGTGTTGAACACGATGCGGTAGCTGTCCAGCTTCTCCTCCTCGGCGACCGCCCGCGTCTCGCGCAGCACGTCGGCGGCGAGCGCCGGGTCCGCGGCGGCGAGCGCGGCGGCGTCCGCGTGGTGTGCCTTGGGGATCACCAGGACGTGCGTGGGCGCCTGGGGGTTTATGTCGCGGAACGCGAGCGTCGTCTCCGTCTCGCGGACGACCGTCGCCGGGATGTGCCCTGCGACGATCTTGCAGAACAGGCAGTCGTCCTGTGGCTCCCCTGCCATGCGTGTGCCTCCTCACGCCCGGTGATCATGTACCGGTGCATCGTAGCGACTATGGCCTGTCGTCAAGGGCGGGCAGGGTGGGCGGCGTCCTGGCCGGGGTCTCCTCCAGCGCCGCCAGCGCGAGCCGGATCGCCTCGTCGAGCTGCGCGTCGCGGCCCGCCGCGTGGTCCTGCGGGCGCTGCACCACCTCCACGTCCGGGTCCACGCCGTGGTTCTCCACGCCCCACTCGCAGCCCTCCATCCAGAAGGCGTACTTGGGCTGGGTGATCAGCGTGCCGTCGACGAGGCGGTAGCGGCTGTCGATGCCGATGACCCCGCCCCAGGTCCGGGTGCCCACCACCGGGCCGAGCCCGAGGGCCTTGATCGCGGCGTTGACGATGTCGCCGTCGGAGCCGGAGAACTCGTTGGCGACGGCGACGACCGGGCCGCGGGGCGCGTCCTGCGGATAGCTCTGCGGCCGCATGCCGCGCGGCACCGACCAGCCGACGACCCGGCGGGCGAGCTTCTCCACGACCAGCTGGGAGGTGTGCCCGCCGCGGTTCTCGCGCACGTCGACGACGAGCCCCTCGCGGGCGACCTCCACCCGCAGATCGCGGTGGAGCTGCGCCCAGCCGGAACCGACCATGTCGGGGACGTGCAGATAGCCGAGCCGGCCGCCGGACCGCTCGTGGACGTAGGCCCGCCGGTCGGCGACCCAGGCGTGGTAGCGCAGGGGTTCCTCGTCGGCGACGGGCACGACCACCGCGTGCCGCGGCTCGCCGCCGCCGGACGGCGAGACCGTCAGCTCCACCGGCTTGCCCGCCGTGCCGGCCAGCAGCGGGCCGGGCCCGGTGACCGGGTCGACGCCCTGCCCGGCGACGGCGAGGATCGCGTCCCCCGGGCGGACCGCGACACCGGGCGCGGCGAGCGGGGAGCGGGCCTCGGGGTCGGAGGTCTCCGAGGGCAGGACGCGGTCGACGCGCCAGGTGCCGTCCTCGTGCCGGGACAGGTCGGCGCCGAGCAGGCCCTGCGGGGCGCCGCCGCCGAAGCCGCCGCCGGGGATGACGTAGGCGTGCGAGGTGCCCAGCTCGCCGTGCACCTCCCACAGCAGGTCCACCAGGTCGTCGTGGGTGGCGACGCGGTCAAGGACCGGCCGGTAGCGGTCCAGGACGGCGTCCCAGTCGACGCCGTTCATGTCCGGCCGCCAGAACTGGTCCCGCATGACGCGGCCGGTCTCCTCGTACATCTGCCGCCACTCGGCCGCCGGGTCCACCGTCTGCCGGACGCGGGTCAGGTCGACGGTGATGTTGGTGTCGCTGTCGTCGTCGCCGGAGGCCCGCCGGTCGCTGGGGACGACCTTCAGCCGGCCGTCGGTCCGCATCAGCACCCGCTTGCCGTCGCCGCTGACCTCGAAGCGGTCGACGTCGCCGGCCAGGTGCTCCAGGCGCTGCTGGGCGAGGTCGTAGCGCTCCAGCTCGGTGTGCGGGTCCGGGTCGTCCGGGGTGGCGCGGGAGGCGCCGAGCACACCGGTCACCGGGTGGCGCAGCCACAGCACGCCGTCCTTGGCGGCGCGCAGGTTGGAGTAGCGGGCGGCCTCGACGGGGAAGGGCACGATCCGGTCGGCCAGGCCCTCCAGGTCGACGCGGGTGGCGGGGGTGCCCTCGCTGTCGGGGGTCTCCTCCCGGTGGTCGGAGGTGTCGAAGGGGCGGCCGTGCCGCTGCGGCCCGAACGGCGAGGGCGTGGTCGCGGCCAGCGTGATCAGGTACGGGCGGGCGCCCTCCACGAAGGCCAGGTCGAAGACGTGCTCGTCGTAGACCGGGTCGAAGGAGCGGGTGGACAGGAAGGCGAGGTGCTTGCCGTCCAGGGTGAACGCCGGGGCGTAGTCGCGGAACCGCAGCGGGGTCGCCTCGGTGACCGACAGGTCGGTGGTGTGGGCCAGTTTCAGCTGGCGCAGGGGGTCCGGCCCGGGGTGCGACCAGGCGAGCCAGGCCGAGTCGGGCGAGAAGGTGAGCCCGGAGGCGTCGCCGTGCTCGCTGCGGTCGACCTCGCGGACCTCGCCCGTCGCGCGTTCGACGAGCAGGACCCGACCGTCGTGGGAGGCGACGGCGGCGCGGCTGCCGTCCGGGGCCATCGCCAGCCCCAGGACCCGGCCGAGCCGCCCGGCGGCGATCCGGCGCGGGGTGGCGCCGGGCGCGAGCCCGGTGGCGGGCGCGAACTCCAGGGCGTCGTCGCCCTCGGCGTCCGTCACCCACACCACCCACTCCTCGCCGTCGGCGCGGAAGACGCGCGGCAGCCGGGCCCGGACGCCGGGCCGCACCGACAGCGCGCGGGCCGGGCCCGAGCGGTGGGTGACCCAGTGCACGCCGCCGCGTACGGCGACGGCGCTGCCCCGCGCGGTGTGGTCCGGGAAGGCGGACCCGAACCAGCGGGCGGCGTTGAGCTGGAACGGCTGGAGGTCGACGCGCGGGCCGCCGAGCCGGACGGCGAGCCGGCGCGGCTCGGCGCCGTCCAGGTCGTCCAGCACCCACAGTTCCCCGGCGCTGGAGTACACGACCCGGGTGCCGTCGGTGGCGGCGTGCCGGGCGTAGAAGCCGCCGAGGGGGGTGTGCCGCCGCAGACCGGAGCCGTCGGGCAGGGAGGAGTACAGCGCGCCGGTGCCCTCGTGGTCGGAGAGGAACGCCACCCTCTCCCCCACCCACAGCGGGTACTCGATGTTCCCGTCCAGCTCCTCGTGCAGCCGGACGAACTCCCCGGCGCCTTCCGCTCCCGGGCCTTCCTCTCCCGGGGAGGACCGGTCGATCCACAGCTTGCCCGCCGTGCCGCCCCGGTACCGCTTCCACCAGGCCGCCTCGCGGGTCATCACCGACGACAGCAGCACCGTGCCGTCCGGGCCGTGGGCGACGTCGCCGACGGGCCCGTAGGGCAGGGTCCGCGCGGGGCCTCCGTCGAGGGGGACGGCACGGGCCCAGGTGCGGCGCGCGCCGGCCTGTCCATGGGCGCTGATGGCGAGCACCCGGCCGTCCGGCGTCCAGCCCCGCACCTGGGTGCGCCAGTTCCCCCAGTACGTCAGGCGCCTGGCGGGTCCGCCGTCGACCGGGGCGACATGCACCTCGGGGGCGCCGTCGCGGGTGGAGGTCCAGGCGACGGTGGTGCCGTCGGGGGCGACGCGCGGGTGGGACACGGGCACGTTGTCGGCGCTCACCCGCCAGGCCCGGCCGCCGTCGAGCGGGGCCAGCCATACGTCGTCCTCGGCGGTGAAGGCCACCAGGTCGCCGTGCGGGTGCGGGTAACGGAGGTAGGCAGACGATGCGGACTGGGTCACCCGATCACCCTATGCAGCACGGGCCCCGCTGGACAGAGGGCGGGTTCGCCCGCCACCCGCCCTCACCGGCGTCACTTCCCCTCCACCGGCAGGCACTTGGGGTCGCCCTGGCACCACAGGGTCCTGGTGACCGTGACGGTGGGCCCCGGCCGCCCCGGGGCGGAGTCGGGCGCGGGCGGCGCGGGCGTCGCGTCGCAGTCGCCCAGCCCGTCGACGCGCAGCCACCGCTCGCCGCCCACCTCGGCGGTGAGGTCACCGCGGACGCAGGCCCCGTCGACCACGCGGGTCACCTCGCCGTCGACGGTGATGTCCCCGCCGTCGCTCGTCTCGCCCTCGCAGGCGACGGAGGCGACGGTCCTCCCCGGGGCCGAACGCGCCGACGCCGTACCGTCGTCGCCGTAGGAGGCGTCGCAGGTCAGCCAGCGCACATTCGCCTCGCGCCGGTCCAGTTCCCGCGTCACCGACTCGTCGGTCGTGTACGCCACCGACACGGAGCTCAGCCCGCCCGGATCGCAGGCGACGGCCCCGGCCACGGCGACGGCCGCGAACACGCCCGCGATCGCCGTCCGCCGTCCGCGCGGTCCCCGCCGGACCGGCCTCGACGCCCCCATGAAGGGCAGACTGCCACCGCCCCGCCCGGACGGTAGAGCGCATACGGCCACGCGCGCGCCGGTGCGGCCGCCCGCCGGGCCGCCCGGCCGGAGGTCCGCCGGAGGTCGGCCGGACGGTCCGTCAGCTCCAGCGGCCGGTGCGGGCCAGCAGCACCGCCGTGGCGGCCGTACCTGCGGTCGAGGTGCGCAGCACGCTGGGGCCGAGCCGGTAGGGCCGCGCGCCCGCCCGCGCGAACGCCTCCAGCTCCTCGGGGGAGACGCCGCCCTCGGGGCCGACGACCAGCACGATCTCGCCGGAGGCGGGGAGGTCGGCGGTGGCCAGGGGGAGCTCGCCGGACTCGTGGAGGACGGCGGCGAAGTCGGCCCCGGCCAGCAGCGCGGCGACCTGCTTGGTCGTGGCCGCGTCCGCGACCTCGGGGAAGCGGACCCGGCGGGACTGCTTGCCCGCCTCCCGGGCCGTCGCCCGCCACTTGGCCAGCGCCTTCAGCCCGCGCTCGCCCTTCCACTGGGTGACGCAGCGGGCCGCCGCCCAGGGCACGATCGCGTCCACGCCGACCTCGGTCATCGTCTCCACGGCGAGTTCGCCGCGGTCGCCCTTGGGCAGCGCCTGGACGACGGTGACGCGGGGCCGCCCGGGAGGTTCCTCGCGCACGCTCGCCAGCCCCGCCACGACGAGCCGGTCCTTGCCCTCGGCGGCCTTCACCACGCCCTCCGCCCAGCGTCCCCGCCCGTCGGTGAGGACGACGTCCTCACCGGGCCGCAGCCGCTTGACGGAGACGGCGTGCCGGCCCTCGGGGCCGTCCAGCACGTACTCCCCGCCCGGCAGGTCCGCCGGCCCGAGGGAGTCCACCACGAACACCGGCGCCGTCATCGGCCCGCACCTCCCGCCGGGCGACCCGGCAACGTCGTGACGGCGGTCGCGAGTTCGGCCGCCAGTACCTCCACCAGCCGCCCCGCGGGCAGCTCCCGGGCCATCCGGTGGCCCTGCCCCGCCCACAGCGCCATGCCCTGCGCGTCGCCCGCCCCGGCCGCCGCCGCCCGCAGCGGCGCGGTGAGGTGGTGGACGTCCGGGTAGGCGGCGGGGGCGTACCGGCCGTGCTCGCGCAGGAAGCGGTTGACCAGGCCGCGCGCCGGGCGCCCGGAGAACGCGCGGGTCAGCTCCGTACGGACGAACAGCGGGTCGGTCAGGGCCCGCTTGTGCAGGTCGTGCGCGCCGGACTCGTCGGTGGCGAGGAAGGCGGTGCCCAGCTGGGCGGCGCTCGCGCCCGCGGCGAGCACCGCGGCGATCTGCCCGCCGCGCATGAGGCCGCCGGCGGCGACGACCGGCAGGCTCACCGCCTCGCGCACCTGGGCGACCAGCGTCAGCAGCCCGGTGCCGGAGCCGTCCGCCTCCGGCACGTCCCGGTGGGTGCCCTGGTGGCCGCCGGCCTCCACGCCCTGCGCGATCACCGCGTCCGCCCCGGCCCGTTCCACGGCCCGGGCCTCGTCCGCGGTGGTCGCGGTGACCAGGGTGAGGGTGCCGGCGCGGCGCAGGGCGTCGAGGACCTCGCGGCCCGGGCAGCCGAAGTGGAAGGAGACCACCGGCACCGGGTTGTCCAGCAGCACCGCCAGCTTGGCGTCGTAGCCGTCGTCCCGGCCGCTGTCGGGGTCGCCGAGCTCGGTCTCGTACCAGGCGGCCTCGCCCGCGAGCTGGTGGGCGTAGACGCCGACGGCGGCGGGGTCGGCCGTCTCCGGCTGCGGCACGAACACGTTGACGCCGAAGGGCCGGTCCGTCAGCCCGCGGAGCTGCTTGATCTCCTGGTACATCCCGTCGGCCGTCTTGTACCCGGCGGCCAGGAACCCGAGCCCGCCCGCCTCGCTCACGGCGGCGGCGAGCCGCGGCACGGAGACACCGCCCGCCATGGGGGCCTGCACGATCGGCAGGGGGAACAGATCGGTCAGCGCGGAGGACATGACCGCATGGTGTCACGTCCCGGGCACCCGTCCGAATCCGCCCGCCCACCGGCATAAGCCGACGGCACGGGCTCTCGCGGGGCACCCGGCGGCGCCTCCGGAACGCGCCCTTCCGGCCGCGCGGACGCCGACCGCCGTCCGCCGGCCGGTTCCGGCCGCGCAGGCGCGAGGGGCGGTCTCCGGGGTCCGGGGCCGCCCCTCGCGCCTGCGCCTACGCCTACGCCTACGCCTCAGCGTCCGTTGAACGCGTCCTTCAGCCGCGAGAACAGCCCCTGCTGGCCGGGCTGGAACTGGCCCTGCGGCCGCTCCTCGCCGCGCAGCTTGGCCAGCTCGCGCAGCAGGCGCTCCTGCTCGGGGTCCAGCTTGGTCGGGGTCTGCACCTCGACGTGGACGATGAGGTCGCCGCGCCCGCCGCCGCGCAGATGCGTGACGCCCCGGCCGTGCAGCGGGATCGACTGGCCGGACTGGGTGCCCGGGCGGATGTCGACCTCCTCCCGGCCGTCGAGCGTCTCCAGCGGCACCTTGGTGCCGAGGGCCGCCGCCGTCATCGGGAGGGTGACCGTGCAGTGCAGGTCGTCACCGCGGCGCTGGAACGCCGGGTGGGGGAGCTCGTGGATCTCCACGTACAGGTCGCCGGCGGGACCGCCGCCGGGGCCGACCTCGCCCTCCCCGGCGAGCTGGATGCGGGTGCCGTTGTCGACACCGGCGGGGATCTTGACGGTGAGGGTCCGGCGGGAGCGGATCCGGCCGTCACCGGCGCACTCCGGGCACGGCGTCGGGACGACCGTGCCGAAGCCCTGGCACTGGGGGCAGGGACGCGACGTCATGACCTGGCCCAGGAAGGACCGGGTGACCTGGGAGACCTCACCGCGGCCGCGGCACATGTCACAGGTCTGGGCGGACGTGCCCGGCGCGGCGCCCTCACCGCTACAGGTGGCGCACACCACCGCGGTGTCGACCTGGATGTCCTTGGTCGTGCCGAAGGCCGCCTCGTCCAGCTCGACCTCGATGCGGATCATCGCGTCCTGGCCGCGGCGGGTGCGCGAGCGCGGCCCGCGCTGCGACGCCGTGCCGAAGAACGCGTCCATGATGTCCGAGAAGTTCCCGAAGCCGCCGGCCCCGAAGCCCCCCGCGCCGGCCCCGCCGGACTGCGAGAGCGGGTCGCCGCCGAGGTCGTAGACCTGCTTCTTCTGCGGGTCCGACAACACCTCGTAAGCGGCGTTGATCTCCTTGAACCGCTCCTGCGTCTTCGGATCGGGGTTGACGTCCGGGTGCAGCTCGCGAGCGAGCCGCCGGAACGCCTTCTTGATCTCTTCCTGCGACGCGTCGCGGCGCACGCCGAGTACGGCGTAGTAGTCCGTGGCCACCTACGACTCCGCCAGGATCTGTCCGACGTACCGTGCCACTGCGCGTACCGCTCCCATCGTTCCCGGGTAGTCCATGCGGGTCGGTCCGACCACGCCGAGCTTGGCGACAGCCTCGCCGCCCGAACCGTAGCCGACCGACACGACGGACGTGGAGTTGAGTCCTTCGTGGGCGTTCTCGTGACCGATACGGACGGTCACGCCCGGATCCTGCGCCTCGCCGAGCAGCTTCAGGAGGACGACCTGCTCCTCCAGCGCCTCCAGCACCGGCCGGATCGTGAGGGGGAAGTCGTGCGAGAAGCGGGTGAGATTGGCGGTACCGCCGATCATGAGCCGCTCCTCGTTCTCCTCGACGAGGGTCTCCAGCAGAGTGGAGAGCACCGTGGAGACCGTACCGCGGTCCTCGACCTCGAAGGCGTCGGGGAGGTCCTCCACCAGGCCCGGCACATCCGTGAACCGGCGGCCCGCGACCCGGCTGTTCAGCCGCGCGCGCAGATCCGCCAGGGACGTCTCGCCGAAGGGCGCCGGGCAGTCGACCACCCGCTGCTCGACCCGCCCGGTGTCCGTGATCAGCACGAGCATCACACGGGCCGGCGCGAGGGAGAGCAGCTCCACGTGCCGCACGGTCGAACGGGTCAGCGACGGGTACTGGACGACGGCGACCTGCCGGGTCAGCTGCGCGAGCAGCCGCACCGTGCGCGCCACCACGTCGTCGAGATCGACGGCGCCCTCGAGGAAGTTCTGGATCGCGCGCCGCTCGGGCGCGGTCATCGGCTTGACCCCGGCCAGCTTGTCCACGAACAGCCGGTAGCCCTTGTCGGTGGGGATTCGCCCCGCACTGGTGTGCGGCTGGGCGATGTACCCCTCGTCCTCCAGGGCCGCCATGTCATTGCGCACCGTGGCCGGGGAGACGCCGAGGTTGTGCCGCTCGGTGAGCGCCTTGGAGCCGACGGGCTCCTCGGTGCCGACATAGTCCTGGACGATGGCGCGCAGCACCTGAAGCCTGCGTTCACTGAGCATCGCGCACACCTCCAGAAGTCGTCCGCCGGGTCTCTTCCCTGTTTTCGCCTGGCACTCGGCGCGTGCGAGTGCCAACCTTCCCCGGCCCAGTGTACGGCGGTGAGGTACGTCCCCGGCAAGGCTGGTCCCGTGCCCGCTAGCGTCGCCGGTATGAGGGTGACTTGGGAAGAGCAGGGGTGGGAGAGGGTGGCGCCCGGGACCGGGCGGTGCCGGCTGCCGGTGTGGGACTGCACGGTGGGGCTCGTGACCGGCCGGGACGCGGCGTTGCTGATCGACGCCGGTTCGAGCCTCGGGGAGGGCGCGCGGCTGCGCGCGCGGGCGCGGCGGCTGGCCGGGCGCCGTGTGACGCATCTCGCGCTGACCCACCCGCACTTCGACCACGTCCTCGGCGCGGCGGCGTTCCCGGGCGCGGAGGTGTTCGGCGCGGCGGGGATCGGCGCGGCGCTCGCCCGCGGCCGGGAGGAGCTGCGCGCGGACGCGGTGGCCAACGGGCTGGACGCGCGGCGGGCGCGGAAGGCGGCGCGGGCGCTGGTCCCCGTGGGCCACGAGGTGCGCGGCGAGCACACCCTCGACCTGGGCGGCGGCCGGCGGGTGCTGCTGGCCGACGTGGGCCCCGGGCACACCGCCCACGACCTGGCGGTGGTGGTGCCGGGCGACCCGGCGGTGGTCTTCTGCGGCGACCTCGTCGAGGAGTCCGGCGAGCCGCAGGCCGGCCCCGACGCCGTGCCGTCCCGCTGGCCGGCCGCCCTGGACCGGCTGCTGGACCTGGGCGGCGAGGACGCGCTGTACGTACCCGGCCACGGGGCGGTGGTGGACGCGGCGTTCGTGCGGCGGCAGCGGGACGCGCTGGCGGGGCGCTTCGGCGTGTCGCGTTGAACGGGTCCCGCGGACCCCTCCTATCGTCGGAAGAATGCGCCCACCCGTCTCCCGCCACCGCCCTTCCAGCGAGGGCCCTTCGGGCCCGCGCCCCCGTGTGTACTCCGCCGACCTGACCCCACCCTGGAAGAAGCCCCGGCCGGTCCCGGAGGTACCGGCCGAACCGGGCCTGGTGGTCGAGGAGCCCGCTACCGGCTTCTGCGGGGCGGTGATCCGCTGCGAGGCGGGCACGGTCACCCTGGAGGACCGCTTCGGCAAGCACCGGGTGTTCCCGATGGAGCCGCGGGGCTTCCTGCTGGAGGGCAAGGTGGTCACGCTGGTACGGCCGCCGTCGGGACCGGCGCGGCCCACCCGCACGGCGTCCGGCTCGGTGGCGGTGCCCGGCGCCCGCGCGCGCGTGGCCCGCGCCGGCCGCATCTACGTCGAGGGGCGGCACGACGCCGAGCTGGTCGAGAAGGTGTGGGGCGACGACCTGCGCGTCGAGGGCGTGGTCGTGGAGTACCTGGAGGGCGTCGACGACCTGCCGTCGATCGTGGCCTCCTTCGCCCCCGGCCCGGACGCCCGCCTCGGCGTCCTGGTGGACCATCTGGTGCCGGGCTCGAAGGAGTGGCGCATCGCGCGGTCGGTGACCAGCGAGCACGCCCTGGTGGTGGGCCACCCCTTCATCGACGTCTGGGAGGCGGTCAAGCCGTCCTCCCTCGGTATCGAGGCATGGCCGCGGGTGCCGCGCGGGCAGGACTGGAAGACGGGGGTGTGCCGGGCACTGGGCTGGCCGCAGAACACGGGGGCGGCCTGGCAGCACATCCTGGGGCGGGTGCGGTCCTACAAGGACCTGGAGCCGGAGCTGCTGGGCAGGGTGGAGGAACTGATCGACTTCGTCACGGATAGCGGTGGGGCCTGACACCGGGGAGCGTCCCGAACTCGCTCGTGTCCAGTTCGATCCCCAGAACCTCCAGCGGCAGCGGGTCACCGAACTTGGCGATCCGCTGCGCCCGGTAGTCGGCGCCCTCACCCTCGCCCGCGGGCTCCGTCAGCAGCACGCACTGCGCCATGACCGGATCGAGGATGAGGTAGGCGGGCACCTTCCCCGCCGCGTAAATCGACCGCTTGACCGCGTAGTCCTGGTGGACGCTGGACTTGGAGACGACCTCCACGACCATCGTGACCAGGGGAGACGGCAGCAGGCGCCCGGAATCGGGCCTGAGATCACGCCGCAGGACCACCAAGTCCGGCACGGGCTCACTGGCCTCGCCGGGGATGTCGACGTCCTGCGTCTGGAGACGAGACCACCTCTTGCGCGGAATCTGGTCCAACACGTCTTCCACGATCATGTTGTGCACCAGATCACGGCCGGCCATCAGCACGACTACCCCCCGGAAAAGCTCGGCTTTGACGCCCTCGGGAGGCTCGAACTCCTCGAAGAACTTCGTCATCCCGCGCTCGTCCACAGCGGTCATCTCCGTGGCCCTCCACATCCGCCGCGTCCTGTCGGCGGCAGCCTACGAACCAGGCTAGGGGTCGAACTCGCATTCCGTGGTGATTCACTCCGCCAGATGAATCAGTCCACCAGATCCCGGACCACCGCGTCCGCCAGCAGCCGCCCCCGCAGGGTGAGCACGGCCCGTCCCCGCTCGTAGGGCTCCTCCTGGAGCAGCCCGTCCGACAGCGCGCGGCGGGCGGCCGCCAGGCCCTCCCGCCGCAGCAGCGACAGGGGCACCCCCTCCCGCAGCCGCAGCTCCAGCAGGATCCGCTCCACCCGGCGGTCCTCCTCGCTCAGCAGCTCGCGCCCGGCGCCGGGCGACCGCCCGGCCGCCAGGGCCGCCGCGTAGGCGCCGGGGTGCTTCACATTCCACCACCGCACACCGCCGACGTGGCTGTGCGCGCCGGGTCCCGCGCCCCACCAGTCGGCGCCCCGCCAGTACAGCTCGTTGTGCAGGCAGCGGGCCGCTTCCGAGGTCGCCCAGTTCGACACCTCGTACCACGCGAAACCGGCCGCGGACAGGGTCTCCTCGGCGATCAGGTAGCGGTCGGCGTGGACGTCGTCGTCGGTCATCGGGACCTCGCCGCGGCGGATGCGGCGGGCGAGCTGCGTGCCCTCCTCGACGATCAGCGCGTAGGCGGAGACGTGATCCGGTCCGGCGCCGAGGGCCGCGTCCAGGGAGGCCCGCCAGTCGTCGTCGGACTCGCCGGGGGTGCCGTAGATCAGGTCCAGGTTGACGTGGTCGAAGCCGGCCGCGCGGGCCTCGGCCACGCACGCCTCCGGCCGTCCGGGGGTGTGGGTGCGGTCGAGCACCCTCAGCACATGCCGCCGGGCGCTCTGCATGCCGAAGGAGATCCGGTTGAAGCCGCCCTCGCGGAGTTCGGCGAGGTAGGCCGGGCCGACCGACTCCGGGTTGGCCTCCGTGGTGATCTCGGCGTCCGCCGCCAGCCCGAACTCGTCGCGGATCGCGCGCAGCATCCGTACGAGGTCGCCGGCGGCCAGCAGCGTCGGCGTGCCGCCCCCGACGAACACCGTGCGGACCTCGCGGGGGTCGTCGCCGAGCACCTTGCGGGCGAGGCGGATCTCGTCGGTCAGCGTCTGGGCGTAGTTGTCGCGGGAGGCGAGGACGCCGCCGGTGCCGCGCAGCTCGGTGGCGGTGTAGGTGTTGAAGTCGCAGTAGCCGCAGCGGGTGGCGCAGTACGGGACGTGCAGGTAGAAGCCGAGGGGCCGGTCGGCGGCCCCGGCCAGCGCGGACGCGGGCAGGGCGCCGTCGGCGGGGACGGGTTCGCCGTCGGGGAGTGCGGAGGGCATGGGTTCCATTGTCCAGCACCGGGCGGCGTTCCCCGCGCCGGGAACCCCGCCTCCGGTCCGCCCCCGGCTCCCCTCCCGGGGCCGCTACGCCTCGCGCGTCCCCTCGTACATCTCGTCGATCAGGTGCCGGTACTCCCGCTCGACGACCGGCCGCTTCAGCTTCAGGCTCGGGGTGATCTCGCCGTGCTCGACGTCGAGGTCGCGCGGCAGCAGCCGGAACTTCTTGATCGTCTGCCAGCGCTGGAGGCCCTCGTTGAGCTGCCGGACGTAACCGTCGACCATCTCCACGGTGGCGGGCGCGGCGACGATCTCCGCGTACGGCTTGCCCTCCAGGCCGTTCTCCGCGGCCCACTCGGTGATCGCGTCCGCGTCCAGGGCGATCAGCGCGGTGCAGAAGTTCCGGTCGGCGCCGTGCACGAGGATGTTGGAGACGTAGGGGCACAGCGCCTTGAACCGGCCCTCGACCTCGGCGGGCGCGACGTACTTGCCGCCGGAGGTCTTGATGAGGTCCTTCTTCCGGTCGGTGATGCGCAGGTAGCCGTCGGGGGACAGCTCGCCGATGTCGCCGGTGTGGAACCAGCCGTCCGGCTCCAGCGCCTCGGCGGTCTTCTCGGGCAGCTTGTGGTAGCCCTGCATGATGCCGGGGCCGCGCAGCAGGATCTCGCCGTCGTCGGCGACGCGCACCTCGGTGCCGGGCAGCGGCTTGCCGACCGTGCCGATGCGGTACGCCTCGCCGGGGTTGACGAAGGAGGCGGCGGAGGACTCGGTGAGGCCGTAGCCCTCCAGGATGTGGATGCCGGCGCCGGAGAAGAAGTAGCCGATGTCGGGCGCGAGGGCGGCGCTGCCCGACACGCAGGCGCGCAGGTTGCCGCCGAACGCCTCGCGGATCTTGGCGTAGACGAGGGTGTCGGCGACCTTGTGCTTCGCCGACAGGCCGAAGGGGGCGCTCGCGGTGCCGGTGCGGCGGAAGTTGTCCTGGGTGACCTTGGCGTACTCCCGGGCGACCTCGGCGGCCCACTGGAAGATCTTGTACTTGGCGGCACCGCCCGCCTTCGCCTTGGCCGCGACGCCGTTGTAGACCTTCTCGAAGATGCGGGGCACGGCCGCCATGTACGTCGGCTGGACCACCGGAAGGTTCTCGATGATCTTGTCGACGCGGCCGTCGACGGCGGTGACGTGGCCGACCTCGATCTGGCCGGAGGTCAGCACCTTGCCGAAGACGTGCGCGAGCGGCAGCCACAGGTACTGCACGTCGTCGCCGGTGATCAGTCCGGTCGCGGCGATCGCCTTCGCCATGTAGGACCAGCTGTCGTGCGGGAGGCGGACGCCCTTGGGCCGGCCGGTGGTGCCGGAGGTGTAGATGAGGGTGGCGAGCTGGTCCTTAGTGATCGCGCCGACCCGCTCCTGGACCAGCTCGGGCTCCTTCTCCAGGCGGGCCGCGCCGCGGCTCTCCAGCTCGGCGAGCGTGAGCACCCCCTCGCCGGTCTCGGCGCCCTCGCCGTCGATGACGACGATGTGCGTCAGCTCGGGCAGCTCGTCGCGCTTGGCGCGGGCCTTGGCCAGCTGCTCGGCGTTCTCCGCGATGAGCACCCGGCTCCCGGAGTCCGACAGGATGTACGCCGACTCCTCGGCGTTGGTCTGCGGGTAGACGGTGGTCGTGGCGGCGCCCGCGCACATGATCCCGAGGTCGGCCAGGATCCACTCGATCCGCGTGGACGAGGCCAGCGCCACCCGCTGCTCCGGCCGCACCCCGAGCTCGATCAGCCCGGCCGCGATGGCGGTGACCCGCTCGGCGGCCCGCGCCCAGCTCAGCGACTTCCAGTCGTCCGGGCCCTGTCCGGAGGCGGGGGGAACCGGGTAACGGTACGCCTCGGCGTCCGGCGTGGCCGCCACGCGCTCCAGGAAGAGGCCCGCCACGGACGGCGGACGTTTCTCGATCAGTGTCTGTGCGTCGCTCACGACATCCTCCGGGCCCGCGACAGTGCGGCTGGCTCAGGTGCGGCTGGTCTCCCTCGCGAGCCGTTGTTTAACTCACGAGTAACTATCGAGCAGGGATCAGAGTAAAGGCCGCCCGGCCGGTGCGTAAGACTCCGCGCCCTGCCACTTCCTCCTCTCCTTCCTCACCGTTCCCTGGAGGATGCCCGAGAGTACGCGCGGGGGCCCGCCGCACTTTCGTACGACGGGCCCCACGGCGTCCGTTTCGTCCGGTCGGCGTCCGGTTACTTCTTGCCCTTGGCCGATCCCGCGCTGTCATCGCTGGAGAGAACGGCGATGAAGGCCTCCTGGGGGACCTCCACGGAACCCACCATCTTCATCCGCTTCTTGCCTTCCTTCTGCTTCTCCAGCAGCTTCCGCTTACGGGAGATGTCACCGCCGTAGCACTTGGCGAGGACGTCCTTGCGGATGGCGCGGATGGTCTCGCGGGCGATCACCCGGGAACCGATGGCGGCCTGCACCGGCACCTCGAAGTTCTGCCGCGGGATGAGCTCCTTCAGCTTGGCGACGAGCCGGACGCCGTAGGCGTACGCCTGGTCCTTGTGGGTGATCGCCGAGAAGGCGTCCACCTTGTCGCCGTGCAGCAGGATGTCGACCTTGACGAGCGTGCTGCTCTGCTCGCCGGTGGGCTCGTAGTCCAGCGACGCGTATCCGCGGGTCTTGGACTTCAGCTGGTCGAAGAAGTCGAAGACGATCTCGGCCAGCGGCAGGGTGTAGCGGATCTCGACGCGGTCCTCGGACAGGTAGTCCATGCCGAGCAGGGTGCCGCGCCGGGTCTGGCACAGCTCCATGATCGCGCCGATGAACTCGGTCGGCGCGAGGATGGTGGCCCGCACGACCGGCTCGAAGACCTCCTGGATCTTGCCCTCGGGGAACTCGCTGGGGTTGGTCACCGTGTGCTCGGTGCCGTCCTCCATGATCACGCGGTAGACCACGTTCGGCGCGGTGGCGATCAGGTCGAGGCCGAACTCGCGCTCCAGGCGCTCCCGGATCACGTCCAGGTGGAGCAGGCCCAGGAAGCCGACGCGGAAGCCGAAGCCGAGAGCGGCGGAGGTCTCCGGCTCGTAGACCAGCGCGGCATCGTTCAGCTGGAGCTTGTCCAGGGCCTCGCGCAGCTCGGGGTAGTCGGAGCCGTCCAGCGGGTAGAGCCCGGAGAAGACCATGGGCTTGGGGTCCTTGTACCCCCCGAGCGCCTCCGTGGCTCCCTTGTGCTGGCTGGTGACGGTGTCGCCGACCTTGGACTGGCGGACGTCCTTCACACCGGTGATGAGGTAGCCCACCTCGCCGACGCCGAGACCGTCGGCCGGCAGCATCTCCGGCGAGTTGACACCGATCTCCAGGAGCTCGTGCGTGGCGCCGGTGGACATCATCCGGATCCGCTCGCGCTTGTTGAGCTGGCCGTCGATGACACGGACGTACGTCACGACGCCCCGGTAGGAGTCGTAGACGGAGTCGAAGATCATCGCGCGGGCGGGGGCGTCGGCGACGCCGACCGGGGCGGGGACCTCGGCGACGACCTTGTCCAGCAGCGCCTCGACGCCGAGCCCGGTCTTCGCGGAGACCTTGAGCACGTCGCCGGGCTCGCATCCGACCAGGTTGGCGAGTTCCTCGGCGAACTTCTCGGGCTGCGCGGCCGGCAGGTCGATCTTGTTCAGCACGGGGATGATCGTGAGGTCGTTCTCCATCGCCAGGTAGAGGTTGGCGAGGGTCTGGGCCTCGATGCCCTGGGCGGCGTCGACGAGGAGGATGGTCCCCTCACAGGCGGCCAGCGACCGCGACACCTCGTAGGTGAAGTCGACGTGCCCCGGGGTGTCGATCATGTTGAGGATGTGCGTGTTGCTCTTGTCGTGGGTGGGGGCCCACGGAAGGCGCACCGCCTGGGACTTGATCGTGATGCCGCGCTCGCGCTCGATGTCCATGCGGTCGAGGTATTGGGCGCGCATCTGCCGCTGCTCGACCACACCGGTCAGCTGGAGCATCCGGTCGGCGAGCGTGGACTTGCCGTGGTCGATGTGCGCGATGATGCAGAAATTGCGGATCAGAGCCGGGTCGGTACGGCTCGGCTCGGGCACATGGCTAGGGATCGCGGGCACGCAGGGTCCTGATTCTTGAGGCGTCCGCAGTGTCTGCGGTCTCGGGTCGGATCGATACGTAGCTTCCATGGTCCCACGGGCGCGGACCGGTGACTGGTTTGGGCCGCACAATCGTCCGCTGGTAGTCTGAGTGGCTGTGTCTCGTGCCCTCTCCGCAGGAGGCACGCCTTCAAGAAATCACCGGCGCGTGAGACGGACCGCCCGCGGCCCCGTTCTCGCGTGCCTGAACCTGTAGAGGCTCATTCGTGGCGAACATCAAGTCCCAGATCAAGCGGATCAAGACCAACGAGAAGGCCCGGCTGCGCAACAAGGCCGTCAAGTCCTCCCTGAAGACCGCGATCCGCAAGGCCCGCGAGGCCGCTGCCGCGGGTGACGCCGAGAAGGCCGTCGAGTACCAGCGCGCCGCCGCGCGTCAGCTGGACAAGGCTGTCTCCAAGGGCGTCATCCACAAGAACCAGGCCGCCAACAAGAAGTCGGCGCTGGCGCAGAAGGTCGCGTCCCTCAAGGGCTGAACCTTTTTGATCTGACCGGATCTGACCGGATCCTCTGTGGATCCAGCCGCCGGAAGGACCCCGAGCGGGCCCTCTCTCATCCGCTCCCGACCGGCACCCCGGATCCGCGCGCGGCCTGCGTTCGCCACGCGGGCGCGGATCCAGCAGCTTCACCCGAAGGCCCCGCCGCCCCGCCCTTCCCCAGGGCGGGCGACGGGGCCTTCGGCCTGCCGGCGGGGTCCGTGTCCGGTCGCCGCCTCCCCGTCCCGGGCGATACGTCGGCCGTACGTACCTACCAGTCCCCTCCGGCCGGGGGCCGGGGCGACCGGATCACTGCCCCCTGCCCCGGGACCGCGCGGCCCGCGCGATGGTCACGACCGCCCTCCCAGGGCGTACTCGGGGTCGTCCCCGCCGCCCTTCACCCCGGCGTCGGCCTCGGCCACCGCCCGCAGCGCCACGGCCACCCCGTCCGGCGTCCAGCCGCGCATCTGCTGCCGCACCCGGTCGATCTTCCACGGGGGCATCCCGAGCTCACGGGCCAGATCGGCCGGCCGCCCGCCGCGCGCCGACGACAGCTTGCCGATCGCCCGCACCCCCTGGGCCAGCGCGCTGGTGATCATCACCGGCGCCACCCCGGTCGCCAGCGACCAGCGCACCGCCTCCAGCGCCTCCGCCGCCCGCGAAATCTCACTGGAGTACTTGATGCCTACTCGGCTCCACAAGGTCGTTGATGAGTTCCCGAAGGCCCCGCATCAAGGTTCTCGCCTCGGCCTGGTTTGCGCCGATGCATACCGCGCCGAATTTCCCGTAACTGACGGCGGCGCTCATCATGTGCAGCACGACTCCCGTTTTACGCGTGGGATCGTAACCGAGACGCGATCCGGTGACCGCCCGGATCAATTGGGTCGGGCGTAGTCCCACATAGCGAGGGTCCATGATGCTGTCCGACGCCTCGTAGACACGCTCCGAACCATCGACGAGCAACCGCCCGTCTTCCGTGACGGAAACCCCGAGCAGCCCCTTGACCGTGGTGAAGGCGTGCTTCGTACCTGTGGCACGCAGATTGAGTTCGCATCCTAGGAGCCGCCATCCGGCAGAGGTGCGCAGTGCCAGAAAGTCGACTCCGTAGTCACCGCTGTCGACCCCGTGTTCTAGGAGGGCCCGGCCGATCCGTACCCCGTAGTCGATGAGCGTCCGCCGGTATTCGGCGCTCGCCGGGAAGAAGCACCCTGTGTAGGTCTGGCCGTGGGCGCTGAGCACTTGGTCATGGGTCGAGACCGCCTCTATCCCGCCCTCGGCGGTGAGCCTGCCCTGGAAGCTGGGGCTGCGGACCGCACCGCCCTCGATCCATTCTTCCGCGATGGCACCGGATTCTTCGATCATCCCGGCGAAGTCGTTCCATGTGATTTTGGTGTCCACCAAGGTGGCATGAGGTAGTGCGGCGAGGACCTGCTCGGTCAGAGCGGCATCGTCGCTCGCCCCGGGTGACATGAGACCGCCGAGATCCAGCAACGCATTACCGAGACCGCCCCCGTAGGCGGTGCTGTTGAGCTTGATGACCACTGCGCGATGCCCCGATCGCGCCATTCGGGCCACCTCCTCGGCGAGTTCGGTAGCGTTGCGGCACAGCCCGGTGCCCGCGGGAACGTCGATGCCGACGCTAGTGAAGAGTTGGCGGCCGGCGTGCTTGGTCCCCAGGGGGATGTGGGATGAGTGCGACTGGTTACCGGGCACTCCCAGGGTACGGGCGAAGCGCTCAAGCGGCTCGGACGGTTCGAAATAACTCAGCTGGACATCGGCGCCATTGCGCCGTTCCCTGTCCACGAACTCGCGGATCACCGCACGGACCCGTGCGGCCTGTGGGTTTTCGGGGTCGAGAACCTTCTCACTCAGCCAGCGGGAGGTGACATCGTTCAGACCCACGATGTGGATCCGAGCCCTGCCGCTGTCGCGGCCACCGCCCAGCAGTCCGAGGTAGTAGTCCACCTGCTGATGGGCTTCGATCATCGGCGGCGCCGTCACGTAAAGGAGGTGGCCGCCGGCTCGGCACACCGTGTTGATGATCGCTGATCCCACCAGACGCTCCGGAAAGAACGTCGCGCCGGTCAGTCGCTCCAGGAGCTGCGGGCTGCATTCTCGGCTCTCGATGGAGACTTGAGCCGGATAGCAGCTTGGCTCTCTCGTCATGACGGCCCGATGGTGACGTCCGAGGGGCGCCCGTTGCGCAGCGCGAAGACGTGCGTGCCCGCGTCGAGATCGCTGGTCCCCAAGGTGGCGTGCACTCGCTTGTGCCCGATGACCTCCAGTCCCTCATCCTCGGCGAGGGTCATGAAGTTCTCCGGATACGTCTTGCGCTCGACGTCGTAATCGATGCCGGCCACCAGAGCTTCGAGTTCCAGCACCGTGAACCGTACGCGATGCCATGGACTGTCGTTGCCGCGGTAGAAGAACCGCTCAAGGCGCACTTCGTCGAGGAGCTTGTGCAGCGCTCCCGGCGCTCTTCGATCGACGTCGCGTATGGCCCGCAGCCTGCGTTGCTCCGCCAGCGGAAGGTCCTCTTCACGGATGTGGGCGAGGGCCTGTTCGATATAAGCAAAGTGATGGTCTGTGATAATTCTCGATCGCTCGGCGGCGGACCTGAACTTCGCGATCATCTCATCGGCGACGATGATCAGTCCGCCCTGCGCGGTGTGCCGCTTCATACCTCGCAGAAACATGCGGGTATCCAGATGGTGCGAGGCTCCCACGGAGACGGTGAGAGGGTAGTCGTTACGCCCGGAGAATTCAGTGATGCCGGTGTTGTGCGCAGTGATGTGGTGTCGCGAGGTGTTCCGTAGCAAGTGCGGGAATGCCGCCTTGCTGGGTTCCACCGCGTCGATCTCGGCATCCGGGAACATCTCGGCGAGCATGACCGTCGATAGACCGGGCCCGCTGCCGACATCAAGGATGGAGTCGGCCAGTTGCCGGGAATACGTGCGCACCATGCGGCCGAGTTCCACCATCTGCACCGCATACGCGGGGTGAGTGGCCTCGAAGAGCGCATACTCGTCAACGCTGATCCGTGATTCCCAGGTCTCCGTGAATCTACCGTCCACAGGCCGCTTGCTGGTGGCCGCAGGGTCGTTGAGTTCCAGATCCGGCTCGTAGTCGCATACGAACTGCGGAACCGCTGGTATTCCCATGCGGTTCAGCACGTCGGAAGCCAAGGTGGCAACCAGCCAGCTGTCGTGCTTCAACAACCCCGCGATACGGCCAGGCTCCTCGGTCGGCCCCCCGGTCGACACAAGCTCCATCAACCGCTCGGCTTGCTTCCAGACTTCGGCCGCACCTTCGGGAGGAGGCACCATGTGATCGTGGTCCGCGGGGGTCGCCGGGCCTATACGGTGACCGCATACGAGGACGGAGCCCGCCAGCCACTCCACAGTCACGATCGCTCGCGCCACCCATACATCGATGCCGGTCTCCCGGCAGGAGTACGGCGCCTCAACGCAGTCCGCGTAGTGCGTGATGCGCTCGCTCAATTCGCACCAGGACGCCTCGGTCGCCAGGTAAAGGACTCGGCTGGGCAAGCCGTTCTGGCACTCCTGGACCACCTTGGCGACGACATCTTCGATGCATTCGACCGAATCGATCACCGGCACGGGATGCAAGGTGGCCATCGTTACCTCCTTCAAGGTGGAACCCCAGCGCGCGAGGTGGCAGCACCGCGCGCCTCACGAGCACCGCCCCGAAGCCTGATGCGCATTCCGATTCACCTGCCTATCGACGGTAGCCGCTCTCGCCAGGGGCGGCCACACGGGAAACCCACCCTTCGTCGGCCCAGGATTTCGCCGCCTTCGCGGATTACACCGATCGGGTGGCGGATCGACCAATCACCACGGATGCGCCTCCGGGGCGCAGCGGTGATCCCCTGAGCTCTCAGGGGATCCAGTCCAGTGGGCGGCTTTTCGGCTACCACGACACCATCACGACCGGCGCCATGGCCTTGTCCATGGCGTACGGGTTCCGTGCCGCCCCGGACAAGGACTGTAGGTCGTCATGGTCCGGGCCCCCGATCATCGTGAGGGCCTTTCCGCTCCGTGCCAGCGCGACGTCGACGCCCATCCGCGCCCCGGTGGCGTGGAATCAGTTCGTTCACCTCACTGCGCGGTTCGTCGATCTCCTTCGCCAAGGGCACGCTGGTGTCCTGCCGGAGCGGACGCCACGCACCGGTGCTGACCTGGCCAAGCTCCGCGTTGACGCCACCAGTCTCCTCCGCCCGACAGCCGGGGCGGAGCGGATCACTGCCCCCTGCCCCGGGACCGCGCGGCCCGCGCGATGGTCACGACCGCCTTCTCCAGGGCGTACTCGGGGTCGTCCCCGCCGCCCTTCACCCCGGCGTCGGCCTCGGCCACCGCCCGCAGCGCCACGGCCACCCCGTCCGGCGTCCAGCCGCGCATCTGCTGCCGCACCCGGTCGATCTTCCACGGGGGCATCCCGAGCTCACGGGCCAGATCGGCCGGCCGCCCGCCGCGCGCCGACGACAGCTTGCCGATCGCCCGCACCCCCTGGGCCAGCGCGCTGGTGATCATCACCGGCGCCACCCCGGTCGCCAGCGACCAGCGCAACGCCTCCAGCGCCTCCGCCGCCCGCCCCTCGACCGCCCGGTCGGCGACGGTGAAGCTGGACGCCTCGGCCCGCCCGGTGTAGTACCGCCCGACGACCGCCTCGTCGATCGTGCCCTCCACGTCCGCGGCGAGCTGCGCGACCGCCGAGGCCAGCTCCCGCAGATCGCTGCCGATCGCGTCGACGAGCGCCTGGCACGCCTCCGGTGTGGCCGACCGCCCGGCGGCGCGGAACTCCCCCCGTACGAACGCCAGCCGGTCCGCCGGCTTGGTCATCTTCGGGCACGCCACCTCCCGCGCCCCCGCCTTGCGCGCGGCGTCCAGCAGCCCCTTGCCCTTGGCGCCGCCCGCGTGCAGCAGCACGAGGGTGATCTCCTCGGCGGGCGAGGCGAGGTACGCCTTCACGTCCTTGACCGTGTCGGCCGACAGGTCCTGCGCGTTGCGTACGACGACGACCTTGCGCTCGGCGAAGAGCGACGGGCTGGTCAGCTCGGCGAGCGTGCCGGGCTGCACCTGCTCCGGGGTCAGGTCTCGTACGTCCGTGTCGGCGTCGGCGGCCTTGGCGGCGGCCACCACCTCCTGCACGGCACGGTCGAGCAGGAGGTCCTCCTGGCCCACGGCGAGGGTCACCGGGGCGAGAGGGTTGTCGTCAGCAGTCTTCCTGGCCATCGCGTCCAGCATCCCACGCGCCACTGACAACCCGGTCCGAGCACGGGCCCCGGCGGGGGACACCCGGCTCACCGGAACCGGGACCGCCGGCCGATTGGCCAGGCTACGGTTCCTCCCGCCAGCCGTCCCACTCCTCCGCGAACGCGTCCAGCTCGGCCGCGTCCAGCCGCTCGTCCTCGTCCCGCAGGAGGACGAGCCACTGGGCGTCCTCGGCATCGTCCTCACCCGCCAGCGCGTCCCGGACCAGCCGGGGCTCCTCCTCGACCCCGAACCGCTCCCCCAGCGCCTGAGCCACCTCCTCCGCGGCATCGCGATCGGGCAGCACCAGCACATGTCTCACATCACTCACGCACGCCATTGTCCGGCACGGCCCCGACGGCGAGCGGGGCCCCCGGCGACGGCGGACCGCGGGTCAGCCCCAGGCAGGACGGCCGAGTCGCGGCGTCGCGTACCGTCGGCCAAGCGCGGGCGCGGGTCCGCCGCCCTGTCGAGGTGAGGAGCGCCGTGACCACGATCGCCGTGACCGGACACATGGACCTGGTTGACAGCAGTGTCCCGCTGGTGAGGGAAGCACTGCGCGAGACGCTGAAGCCCTACGCCGCCGGTCTCACCGGCGTCTCCTGCGTCGCCGAGGGCGCCGACGCGCTCTTCGCCGAGGTGGTCCTGGAGCTCGGAGGCCGCCTGGTCGTCGTCCTCCCTTCCCGGGACTACCGGCAGGCCAAGGTGAAGCCGGGCCACGCCGGGACCTTCGACCAGCTCGTCGCGGCCGCCGCCGAAGTGATCGTGATGGACCACGAGACGGCGGGCCGCGCCGCGTACGAGGACGCCAACCGCGCCCTTGTGAGCCGGGCCGATCGGCTCGTCGCCGTGTGGGACGGAGCGCCGCCGAGCGGCAAGGGCGGCGGCACGGCCGACACCGTGCTCGCGGCACGGGAGACGGGCCTGCCCGTGGACGTCGTCTGGCCCGAGGGCGCGGCGCGGCGCGGCTGACGCGGGCCGGTCCGGGGCGGGTGCGGTGGACGCGTACGCCGCTGCCGGGGCGGGCGGCACGGGCCCGCCCCGGCCAGGGGCGCCCGGCCTCAGTCGTGCGCCACCCGTAGCCTCCCCTCCGAGCCCGTGACCGCCAAGGCGCCGTCCCGGTCCGTGCGCAGCACCATCGCGCCCCCGGCCCGCAGGGCGGCGACCGTGCCGGGCGCGGGGTGCCCGTACGGGTTGCCCTCGCCGCAGGAGATCAGCGCCAGCCGCGGAGAGAGCCGGTGCAAGAGGTCCGGGTCCTGGTACGCCGAGCCGTGGTGGGCCACCTTGAGCACGTCCACGTCCTCCAGTGCCGCTGCCGCCGGTGATCCGGCCAGCGCCCGCTGGGACGGGGGCTCCAGGTCGCCGAGCAGCAGCAGCCGCAGACCGGCCGTCCGGACCAGCAGGGTCACGCTGGCGTCGTTCGGCCCCTCCGGTTCCGGGCCCGCGGGACCCGCGTGGGTGCCCGCGCCGGGCCGGGCGGGCGCGCGAGGCCACACCACCTCCCAGGACAGCGCACCGGCCCACCGCCGTTCCCCGGCGACGGCGTGCCGCACGGGGATCCGCCGTGCCGCGGCCTGGCGCCGGACGAACTCCGCCTGGCCCGGGGGCTCTTCGAAACCGGTCGTCTCGATGGCGCCGACCGCCCGTCCCCGCAGCACGCCGGGCAGGCCCGCCACGTGGTCGGCGTGGAAGTGGGTCAGCACCACCAGCGGGATCCGGGTGATGCCGAGCGCGCGCAGGCAGCGGTCGACGAGCGTGGGATCGGGTCCGGCGTCGACGACGACACCCGTGCCCTCGCCCGCCGCGAGCACCAGCGCGTCCCCTTGCCCCACGTCGCACATGACCATCCGCCAGCCCGGCGGCGGCCAGCCGGTGATCACGCGGGTGAGCGGCGGCGGCTGCACCACCACGAGCAGGAGCAGTACGCCGCAGACCGCGCACCACCAGGGGTGCCGCGACAGGTGCCGTCCGGCGAGCAGCACGGCCGCCGTGACCAGCGCGAGCAGCGCCGCCCCGGTCCAGCTGCCCGGCCAGTCGATCCCCGCTCCCGGCAGCGCCGCCCCGGTGCGGGCCACCTCCGCGATCCACTCCGCGGGCCAACTCGCCCACCAGGCCAGCGCCTTGGCCACGGGCATGGTCAGCGGTGCCGTCCCCAGCGCCGCGAAGCCCAGCACCGTGGCCGGGGCGAGGGCGAACTCGGCGAGCAGGTTGCACGGCACCGCCACCAGGCTCACCCGCGCCGAGAGCACGGCGACGACCGGCGCGCACACCGCCTGGGCGGCCGCGGCGGCGGCCAGCGCCTCCGCCGCCCGCGGCGGAACCCGGCGCCGCCGCAGCGCCACGCTCCACCGCGGCGCGATCGTGAGCAGGGCCCCGGTGGCCAGCACCGAGAGCAGGAAGCCGTAACTGCGCGACAGCCACGGGTCGTACAGCACCAGCAGCAGCACCGCCGCCGCCAGCGCCGGGATCAGCGACCGGCGGCGTCCGGTGGCCAGGGCGAGCAGCGCGACGGAGCCGCAGGCCGCGGCCCGCAGCACACTCGGATCGGGTCTGCACACGACCACGAAGCCGAGGGCGAGGGCGCCGCCCAGCACGGCCGTGGCCCGCAGGGAGATGCCGAGGCGGGGCGCCAGTCCCCGGCGCTCACTGCGCTGGGCCAGGGCGGGCGGTCCGAGCAGCAGGGCGAGCAGGATGGTGAAGTTGGAACCGGAAACGGCAAGAACGTGGGCGAGGTCGGTCTCCTTGAACGCCTGGTCCAGCTCGGGGGTGATCCGTGAGGTGTCCCCGACGACCAGGCCCGGCAGCAGCGCCCGCGCGTCCGCCGGCAGGCCGTCGGTCGCCTCGCGCAGTCCGGCGCGCAGCCGTCCCGCCAGGCGCTGCGGTCCCGACGGCTCCCCCACCACGGCCGGGGCCGCCCGGTTTCGTACCCGCAGCACGGCCGCCACCCGGTCCCCGTCCGCCGTCGCGGGCGCCAGCCGCCCGGTGACCCGAAGCCGGGTGGAGGGGAGCAGCCCGAGCCACGGCGAACGGCCGGCGCCCCGCGCGGCCTCCGGGTCGGTCGTCCCCGAACCGGCGCGGACGATCAGCAGCACCGGCGTCCGTGTCGCGACCGCCGACGCGCCGGCGCCCACCCGCCGTACGTCGGCGTCGACCAGCACCGCGTCCGGGGCCAGGCGGTCGCCCCTGACCCGGGGCCGGGCGAGGCGCGGGTCCGAGGTGGTCTCCACCTCGGCGGTCACGGTCGCGTACTGCCGTGCGAGGGCCGGTACGGGCCCCCGGCGCAGGTCCGTCCCGTGGAACCCGGCCGAGGCCGCGGCCGCGGCGGCACACAGCAGTACGGCGGCGGCCGGCATCCGTGACCAGGCCCCCAACCGGCGGCCCCGCGACAGTACCCCGGCCGGGGCCGTCAGTAGGACGCCGGCCGGGGCCGTCAGCAGGACGCCGGCCACGGCCAGGCAGCCGATCGCGGCACCGGCCGCCCACCCCGGCGAGGCGTCCACCGTCAGCGCCGCCGTCGCCCAGGCCGCGAGCGCGGGCGGCACCAGCCGCAGGTCCACCGGTCCTTCCTCCCGCGGGCGGGCCGCTCCCAGCCGCTTCCCGGAGGCCGCGTGCACGGCCGCTCGGGCGGGCGGTGTCCGAGCGGTGTGCGCCGTGGGCGGATCGGCGGGGTCCGGAGCGGCCGGGTGCTGCGGCGGTGCGGGGCGGGGCCTCATGGCCGGACCAGATTCCGCAGGTCGGCGAAGCGCCGCTCGCCGATGCCGTTCACGTCGCGCAGTTCCTCCACCGAGCGGAATCCGCCGATTCGTGTGCGGTGGTCGACGATGTGCCGGGCCAGTACGGGCCCGACGCCCGGCAGTGTCTCGAGCTGTTCGGCGGTCGCCGTGTTGAGGGACAGGGGTGCCGCGGGGGCCCCGGTGGCGGCCCCCGCGGCCGCGCCCGGCACCGGGGCGGGGGCGGGCGCGCCGACGACGACCTGTTCGCCGTCCACCAGGAAGCGGGCCCGGTTCAGCCCGCCGGTGTCGGTACCGGGCCGCACACCGCCGGCCGCGCGCAGGGCGTCCGCCACCCTCGACCCGGCCGGCAGACGGTGGATCCCGGGCTCGCGGACCTTGCCGGTGACGTCCACGACGATCTCGGCGCCGGCCGTGCTCCCCGGCGCCCCGCTCCCCGGTGCCGCCGGGTGCGACGCGGTCCGCCGTCCCTGCTCGCCGTGCGGCGCCGCCCGCACCGCCTCGGGGGCCCGCACGGGCTGGGTACGGCCGCTCCAGAAGTGCTGCACGGCGAAGGCCAGGGCGACGACGAGCACCACCGTGAGCGCGATCACGCTCCGCCGTTCCAGTCCGCACCTGACCTGGAGCCACACCGGCAGGCGTTCCCGCAGTGCCGGCCCGGCCCGCTCCCGCCAGCCGCCCCCGGCCGTCGCGGCGTCCGCCCCCGCTCGGTCCGGAGGTTCCCCGGGATCGCGCGCGCTCGGCGCCTGGCGGCCGTCCCCGGCAGGGTCCGCCGCGGCGGGCCCGCCGGGCGGCAGTCCCCTCACCGGCTCCGGTGCCTCACCGGCGGGTCCGGCGAAGAGCATCTCCGCGCGCCGGCGGAGCTCCTCGGCCGGGGTGTGGCGGTGCCCGCCGCGGCCGTGGGCGTGGAGCCGGCGGCGGTGGCGGGTGCGGCCGTCGGACATCGGACCGCGGCCCGGCCCGCTGGTCACCGCCGCCGTGCGTGAACGTGATCGAAGAGCCATGCGACGAGGATCGGGCACCCCGCCGCACCCGCGATGATCTTGGTGGGTTTCCGGGGACAACGGCCCGGTTGTGGATATCCCGGCCACTCACACGAGTGAAGGGCGGGTGAGGGGGGCACAGGCCCCCGGTGGCTCATCGCCTCAGCGGGGCGAGACCACGACTCCCAGCAGCCCCGGCCCGGTGTGCGCCCCGATCACCGCGCCGACCTCGCTCACATGCAGGTCGGCCAGCCCGGGCACCCGTGCCCGCAGCCGGTCGGCGAGGGCCGACGCCCGGTCGGGTGCGGCGAGGTGGTGGACGGCGATGTCGACCTCGGCCGCGCCGGCGCGGTCGGCGACGATCTCCTCCAGGCGGGCGATCGCCCGGGACGCCGTCCGCACCTTCTCCAGGGGCTCGATCCGCCCCTCGCCCAGCCGCAGCAGCGGCTTGACCGCGAGCGCCGAGCCGAGCAGCGCCTGCGCGGCCCCGATCCGGCCGCCGCGCCGCAGGTAGTCGAGGGTGTCGACGTAGAAGTAGGCGGATGTGCCCGCGGCGCGCTTCTCCGCGGCCGTGACCGCTTCGTCCGCCGTGGCGCCCGCCTCCGCCGCCTCGGCCGCGGTGAGCGCGCAGAACCCGAGCGCCATCGCGACCATCCCGGTGTCCACGACCCGCACGGGCACCGGCGCCTCCCGGGCCGCGGCCACCGCCGCGTCGTACGTCCCCGACAGTTCGGCGGACAGATGGAGGGAGACGATGCCGTCGGCGCCGGAGGCGGCGACCTTGCGGTAGGTCTCGGCGAAGAGTTCGGGGCTCGGCCGGGAGGTGGTGACCGGGCGTCGCCTCTGCAAGGCCTGGGCCAGGGAGCGGGTGGAGATCTCGGTGCCTTCCTCCAGGGCCCGGTCGCCGAGGACCACGGTCAGCGGGACCGTGGTGATGCCGTGGCGCTCCACCGTCCGGGCCGGCAGGTAGGCCGTTGAATCGGTGACGATCGCGACATGGCGGGACATGTGCTGGAGGTTACCTGGCGTGGTGCCCGCGCGGCAGCCCGGCCCCGGCCGGCCGGGGCGGACGCGACCGGATCAAGTGGTGCTCTCCGGGCGGGTCTTCCGCTGCCAGGGGTGGGCGGGACGCGGGCCGGGCGGGGTGATGGCGGGCCGTTCCGGTTCCTCCGCCGCGCGCGGGTGCGCTTGTCCCCCGGCGTGTGGCCGCGGGTCCTGGGGCCGGTCCTGCCGCGCCGCCGTGGCGTCGGCGGCCGGGGCCTCGGGCCACGGAGGCGGCGGCGTCTGCGACCCGTCCGCGTCCGTGCCCGTCCAGTGCCGCAGGGCACCGGCCTCGACGTCGATCTGCGCGCTCAGCATGTCGAGGTCGTCGTCGGCGAACCGGCGGGCCCGGTCGCGGGCCGCCCAGCGCAGCGAGTCCGCGGAGCGGGTGACGCGCTCGGTGCGCTCCCGCACATCCGGCAGCCGCGCGGCGAGCGCGGCACGGTCCGGTTCGGACTCCAGGCGCCTGAGTTCGGCGTCGAGTTCGTGCCCGTGCGCGCTGAGCCGCTCGAACAGGGCCAGGGACTCCTTGAGGGACTCGTCCTCGGCCACGCCCGCGTGCAGGGCGTCCTGAGTGGCCCGCATCGAGGTGCGCAGGGCCAGCCGCAGCTGGGCGAGCTCCCCGGCCGGGCCGGGCTGGGCGAAGGACTTGGCGCGCAGCGTGTGGTCCTCGACCGTGCGGCGGGCCTGGGCGAGGGTGCGGTCCACGCCTCGCTTGGCGGCACCGACCGCCTTCACCGTGGCGTAGACGCCGAGGGCGACGAAGAGCACGAAGAGCAGGGCGACTACTGCGATCACTGCTTCCACGGTGCTCCTCCTCCTGCCGGGCGGCCCCACTGTCCCTGCGGCATACGGCGGTCCGGCCCGCCACGGCGGCCGCCGCGCCGCTCTTCAACGGTAAACGCAACGGGCAGGCCCGGAGTTCCGGAAGAACCCCGAACCTGCCCGTAGGGGACCGCCCCGAGCCCCCGAGCCACCGGCGCGGCAGACCCGCGGGACCGCCCCCGTCCGCGCGGCAGGCCCGCAAGGGCCGCCCCGACAGCCCCGCAAAGGGCCGCCCCCGACGGCCGGGCGAGATCCCGGCACACGTCGCCCGGGGGGCGTACGCCTACGCCGGGACGATGTTCACCAGCTTCGGCGCCCGCACGATCACCTTGCGGATCCCGGCCCCGTCCAGCGCGGCCACGACCTTCTCGTCGGCCAGGGCCACCTTCTCCAGCTCCTCCTCGGAGATGGACGGCGGCACCTCCAGCCGCGCCTTGACCTTGCCCTTGACCTGCACGACACAGGTCACGGTCTCGTCCACGACGTACGCCGGGTCGGCCACCGGGAAGTCCTGGTGGACCACCGACTCGGTGTGGCCCAGCTTGCGCCACAGCTCCTCGGCGATGTGCGGGGCCAGCGGCGCGACCATCAGCACCAGCGCCTCGGCCACGGGCCGCGGCACCGGGCCGCCCGCCTTGGTCAGGTGGTTGTTCAGCTCGGTGATCTTGGCGATGGCGGTGTTGAAGCGCAGGCCCTCCAGGTCCTGGCGCACGCCGTCGATCGCCTTGTGCAGGGCGCGCAGCGTCTCCTCGTCCGGCTCGGCGTCGGTGACCGTCACCTCGCCGGTGGTCTCGTCGACGATGTTGCGCCACAGCCGCTGGAGCAGCCGGAACTGGCCCACCACCGCGCGCGTGTCCCACGGCCGGGAGACGTCCAGCGGGCCCATCGCCATCTCGTACAGGCGCAGCGTGTCGGCCCCGTACTCGGCGCAGATCTCGTCGGGCGTGACCGCGTTGCGCAGGGACTTGCCCATCTTGCCCAGCAGCCGGGAGACCTTCTCGCCCTGGTAGTAGTAGGCGCCGTCGCGCTCCTCCACCTCGGCGGCAGGCACCGCGATGCCACGGGCGTCACGGTAGACGTACGCCTGGATCATGCCCTGGTTGAACAGCTTGTGGAACGGCTCGGCCGAGGAGATGTGCCCCAGGTCGTGCAGCACCTTGGACCAGAAGCGCGCGTACAGCAGGTGCAGCACGGCGTGCTCGGCACCGCCGACGTACAGGTCGACGCCGCCGTGCGGCTGCCCCTCGCGCGGGCCCATCCAGTACTGCTCGATGTCCGGGGCCACCAGCTTGTCGCTGTTGTGCGGGTCCAGGTAGCGCAGCTCGTACCAGCAGGAACCGGCCCAGTTGGGCATGGTGTTGGTCTCGCGCCGGTACTTCTTCGGCCCGTCGCCCAGGTCCAGGGTGACGTTGACCCAGTCCTCGTTGCGCGACAGCGGCGTCTCGGGCTGGGTGTCGGCGTCGTCGGGGTCGAAGGTGCGCGGGCTGTAGTCCTCGACCTCGGGCAGCTCCAGCGGCAGCATCGACTCCGGCAGCGCGTGGGCGATGCCCTCCTCGTCGTAGACGATCGGGAAGGGCTCGCCCCAGTAGCGCTGGCGGCTGAACAGCCAGTCGCGCAGGCGGTAGTTGACGGTGCCCTCGCCCAGCCCCTTGTCCCGGAGCCACTCGGTGATGCGCGCCTTGGCCTCGGCGACGCCCAGACCGTCCAGGGAGACGTCCGCGCCCGAGGAGTTCACGATCGTCGCGTCGTGCGCCGAGAAGGCGCCGTCCCACGTCGAGGTGTCGGTGGAGCGGCCGTCGGTCGGCTGCACCACGCAGCGGATGGGCAGCTCGAAGGCGCGCGCGAAGGCGAAGTCGCGGGCGTCGTGCGCCGGGACGGCCATGATCGCGCCGGTGCCGTAGCCCATCAGGACGTAGTCGGCGATGAAGACCGGGATCTTCTCGCCGTTGACCGGGTTGGTCGCGTACGCGCCCGTGAAGACACCGGTCTTGTCCTTGGCCTCGGCCTGCCGCTCGACGTCGGACTTGGCGGCGGCCTGCGCGCGGTAGGCGGCGACGGCCTCGGCCGGCGTGGCGTGCCCGCCGGTCCACACCTCGTGGGTGCCCTCCGGCCAGGCGGCCGGGGTGAACTTGTCCACCAGCGGGTGCTCGGGCGCCAGCACCATGTAGGTCGCGCCGAACAGGGTGTCCTGGCGGGTGGTGAAGACCGTGATGCGCTCCCCGTCGATGGGGAAGTCGATCCGGGCGCCCTCGGAACGGCCGATCCAGTTGCGCTGCTGGAGCTTGATGGCCTCGGGCCAGTCCAGCTCCTCCAGGTCCTCCAGCAGCCGGTCGGCGTAGGCGGTGATACGCATGTTCCACTGGCGCAGCTTGGCCTTGAAGACCGGGAAGTTGCCGCGCTCGGAGCGGCCTTCCGCGGTGACCTCCTCGTTGGCCAGCACGGTGCCCAGGCCCGGGCACCAGTTGACCGGCGCGTCGGAGGCGTACGCCAGCCGGAACCCGCTGAGGACGTCGGCCCGCTCCCCGGCGCTCAGCTCGCTCCACGCGCGCGTGTGGCCCGGTACGGCGCGCGCACCGGACTCGAACTGGGCGATCAGCTCGGAGATCGGGCGCGCCTTGCGCGCCTCCTCGTCGTACCAGGAGTTGAAGATCTGGAGGAAGATCCACTGGGTCCACTTGTAGTACTGCGGGTCGATCGTGGCGAACGACCGGCGCTTGTCGTGGCCCAGCCCCAGCCGGCGCAGCTGGGACTTCATGTTCTCCATGTTGGCCTCGGTGGACACGCGCGGGTGCGTGCCCGTCTGCACGGCGTACTGCTCGGCGGGCAGGCCGAAGGCGTCGAAGCCCAGGGTGTGCAGGACGTTGTGGCCGGTCATGCGCTGGAAGCGCGCGAAGACGTCGGTGGCGATGTAGCCCAGGGGGTGGCCGACGTGCAGGCCCGCACCGGAGGGGTACGGGAACATGTCCATGATGAATTTCTTGGGCTTGGCGGCCAGCTCCGGGTCGCCCGCCAGGTCGCCGCTGGGGTTGGGCGCCGCGTAGGTGCCCTCGGCGTCCCAGAAGTCCTGCCAGCGTGCCTCGATCTCCGCGGCCATGGCGGCCGTGTAGCGGTGCGGCGCGGCTTCCGCTGTCATGCCAGTGGTGGCAGCGGGGTTCGTCTCGCTCATGATCCTCAAAGCTCCATCGATCGTCTCTGCCCACGGCTGTCGAGAAACGAAAAATCCCCTCGCACAGGAGGGGACGCCGCGCCGATTCCGGCCACTCGACTCGTCCGGTGGCCGGGGCTGATCAGCGCGGCCCGCTAAGCAGAAGGCGTACGGCACGCATGGCGTCAGGGTACCGCAGCCTCCGCACGGACGGCGACGCCCTTCCCGGCAGCCCCCGTGCCGTCGGCCAGGCGCCGCAGGCGCACACCGACCGGGCGCCCCGCGCGCCACCACGGAGGGTTACGACAGGGCGACAGTCACCAGGGGGCGCCGCGCACTCGGCCGCCGACCCGGAAACGGGAGGATCCCGCCGGGTCTTCCGACCCGGCGGGATCCTTTCTGTGGAGCTAAGGAGAATTGAACTCCTGACCTCCTGCATGCCATGCAGGCGCTCTACCAACTGAGCTATAGCCCCTTGCCGTTTTTCTTCCGGTTTCCCCGGCGGCGACGCCAACATTACACGGTCCCCCCGGCCCAACACCAAATCGGCTCCGCCGTGTACCGATTCGCACCTTATGTCCGTCCATGAGCCTCTGCCGGAGCACAGGTGCCGCTCCGGACGAAACGGTGCGGCAGCGATGTGAAGCCGGAGGGTCAGGCCGTGACGAACGAGTAGAACCGCTTGAGCGTGCAGTGCTCTTCGAGGAGCCGCCCGTAGATCGGCTCACCCTCCAGTTCGCGGTACGTCTCGATCGGGTCGCCTTTTATGATCAGCGCCCGCGCGCACTCCTCGCACCAGTACTGGTAGTCCGGGTTGACCGGCTCCATGTCACGGACGATCGGCGTACCACTGCCGCACCAGTCGCACTTCCGCCTGTGGGCACCCATCGATCAGCTCCAGCTGTGGCCGCAGGCCGTGCACACGTACGAGATACCGCCGTTGTCCCCGAGGACTTGGGCCACGTGCGCGGAACCGCAGGAAGGGCAGCTGAGGCGGGTGACCGTGTTGTGCGTCACAGCGGTGTCGAGGAAGTGATCGACCTCCTCGAGGATGCTCGCAGGCATCGCTACTCCTCCCGTCGGGCCGCGCTCCCTTCCGGCCGTTTGATTCTGCCACGGCCAGGCCAATACGGTCAGCGACGCCTTGGATACCAGTGCGGTCACGACATCCCGGGCGGCGGTCGGGACGGGACGTCCGGGGCGGCGGCTGTGGCGGTGCGCGCCCGCGCGGCCGGCACCCCGAGCCGAGAGGCGCCTCGAAGCGGGGGAACGAAGAATCCCGCCCCCCGGAGGGGACGGGATTCGTCCGTGTGCTGTGGAGCTAAGGAGAATTGAACTCCTGACCTCCTGCATGCCATGCAGGCGCTCTACCAACTGAGCTATAGCCCCTGGTGTTCTTCCCGCTCGGCGGGGCGAACAAGAAGAACTTTAGCCTGTGACCTGCCGGAAAGTGAAATCCGGGTCCCGGGAGCGGTCGCGCGCCGCTCAGTCGTCGTCGCCCAGCACCGGCTCGGGGAGGGTGCCGGCGTTGTGCTCGAGGAGCCGCCAGCCGCGGGCGCCCTCGCCCAGCACCGACCAGCAGCAGTTGGTCAGGCCGCCGAGGCTCTCCCAGTTGCGCGGTTCCAGGCCGATGAGGCGGCCGATGGTCGTGCGGATCGTGCCGCCGTGGCTGACCACGACGAGCGTGCCGTCCTCGGGGAGCTTCTCGATGTGCCGGAGGACGACGGGGGCGGCGCGGTCGGCGACCTCGGTCTCCAGCTCGCCGCCGCCGCGGCGCACCGGCTCGCCGCGCTTCCACGCGGCGTACTCCTCACCGTGCCGGGCGATGATCTCCTCGTGCGTCAGGCCCTGCCAGACGCCCGCGTAGGTCTCGCGCAGGCCCTCGTCGAGGGTCACGTCGAGGCCGGTGAGGGCGGCCAGCTCGCGGGCGGTGTCCGCGGCCCGCCGCAGGTCCGAGGCGACGATCGCGTCGGGCCTGAGGCCGGCGAGCAGCCGGGCGGCGCGGCGGGCCTGGGCGACGCCGGTCTCGGTGAGCTCGATGTCCGTGGTGCCCTGGAAGCGGCGCTCCACGTTCCAGGCGGTCTGGCCGTGCCGCCACAGGATGACGCGGCGGCCCCTGCCCTGCTGCCCGGCGGGCTCGGCGCCGGCGCCGCTCACCGCCACTCTCCGCCCGCCTCCGCGGCCTCCTCGGCGGCGGCCTGCGCCCGCGCGTGCTCCTCGGCCTTGCCGCGGGTGGCCCGGGCGTCGTCCGGCAGCTCGATCTCGGGGCAGTCCTTCCAGAGCCGCTCCAGCGCGTAGAAGACGCGCTCCTCGCTGTGCTGGACGTGGACGACGATGTCGACGTAGTCCAGCAGGACCCAGCGGGCCTCGCGGTCGCCCTCGCGGCGCACGGGCTTGGCGCCGAGCTCCTTGAGGAGCCGTTCCTCGATCTCGTCGACGATCGCCTTGACCTGGCGGTCGTTGGGCGCCGAGGCGAGGAGGAAGGCGTCCGTGATCGACAGCACGTCGCTGACGTCGTAGGCGATGACGTCGTGGGCGAGCTTGTCGGCTGCCGCCTGCGCGGCGGTGTTGATGAGCTCCAGGGAGCGGTCGGTTGCGGTCACTGCACGGCTTTCGGTCGGCGGTCGGTTTGCCTTCCAGGGTCTCACGGACCGCCGCCGGCGCCCGGGGCGCGAGGGGGCGGCCCCCGCGTGGGACGCGTCACGGGCGCGGGGCGCGAGGGGACGGCCCCCGTGCGGGGCGCGTCACGCGCGAGCGTGCGACGCGCCCCGCACGGGGACCGGTGGTGCTCCGGAACCTCGGCGGCGCCCGGCCCCGCGGGCGCTACGACGACGGGTCGTAGTCCTCGCCGAGGACCACCGCGACGTCCGCGTTCGAGGAGACCTTGCCCTGGGTGACGGCCCCGGCCGGCAGGCCCAGGGTCTTGGCGACCTCGGTGGCGTTCTCCTTGTCCGCGGCGTCCGCGTAGCGGACCTGGGACGCCGTCCGTGAGGAGGCGGTGCCGCCCTCCAGGAAGGTGAAGCCGCCGTTGAGGAGGGCGATCCGGGCCTTGTCGGCGTCGTCCCGCGTGCCGCCCGCGTTCTGCACCAGGACGCGCACGGCGGAGTCCTGGTCGGGGCTCTTGGCGGTGCCGCCCAGGATGTCCTTGACGACGCTGTCGCCCGCCTCGGCGCCGAGCGTGCCGTCGTCCTGGACGGGCAGCAGCGCCGTCTTGTAGTCGCCGCCCTTGGCCAGGTCGGCCAGACCGGCGAGGAAGGTGCCGAGCTCCTTGTCGGTGAGCGGCGGGTCCAGGATCTGCGCCAGCGTCTGGATGGTGACGGTGGCGGCCTGCGGGTCGGAGGACAGCTTGCGCAGCACGCCCTGCATGACCTGGCCGAACCGCTCCAGCTGGGCGTTGGGGGACTCCTCGGGGGCGCGGTAGGTGGCGTAGGCGACCGCCATCTTCCCGCTGAGGGTCTGGTTCCGGCCCTTGTGGACCAGCGGCCCCTGGTCCTTCTTCCGGGAGTCCGGGTCGGGCACGTCGGCGTCGGTGTCGATGTCGATGTTGCCGACGAGGTCGACGAGGTTCTGCAGGTAGGGGGTGTCCAGCCGCCAGGTGCCCTGGATGGAGGTGCCGAGGACCGCGTCGAGCGCGTCCTGGGTGCCGTCGGCGCCGGCGTCCTCGACGGACTTGGCGAGCGTGGTGGTGGTGCCGTCGCCGCCGGTCAGCGTGAGGGAGTTGGGCAGCAGGACGGTGGTGCCCTGCCGGGTGGTGGCGTTGTCGACGAGCAGCGCCGTGGTGGTGCCGCCCTGCCTGGTGTCGTGCAGATGGACGACGATCACGTCGCGTTTCTGGGCGCCCGCCGCGGTCGTACCGGTCCCGGAGTCCGAGGACGACAGCCCGGGGAGCTTGCCGGCGTACCAGAGCCAGCCCACGCCGCCCACCGCGAGCAGGGCCAGGACGGCGGCGAGCGCGATCAGGCGCGCGCGTGCGCGGCGGCGGGCCTCCTCCCGGCGCTCGGTGCGGTTCTCGGTGAACTTCAGCCAGTCGATGACGTCCTCGGAGTCGCCGTCCGGCTCCTCGACGAAGGCGAACTGCTCGGTGCGGTAGTCCCCTTCGCTCCCGGTGGCGGGCTCCGGTTCGTCGGGCGGGCCGGCCTGCTGCGGGATGTAGGCGCTCTGCTCGGTGACGCGTGCCTGCGTCCCGCCGGCCGCGGGCTGCCCGTAGGGGTCGTACGGCTGCCCGCCCGCGGCGCCCTGGTGGGCGGCGGCGCCGTAGGGGTCGTACGGGTCGTAGGAGGAGCCGTACGAGGGCACGGGCGGTTGTGGGCCCGTGTCCTGGCCGGCGGCGTCGGGGGCGCCGTACGCCGGGGCGGACTGCCCGCCGCCCGGGGCGTACGGGTCGTAGGCGTGGCTCTGCTGCCCCTGCTGCCCCTGCTGGCCGTACCCGCTGTACGGGTCGTACGGGTCGTAGGGCTGCTGGTGCGTGTCCTGCCGCACCGGGGCCTGGCGGTACACGGGCTGGCCGTACTCGTCGTAACCGACGAACTCGTACGGGGCGGCCCCGTCCGCCCCGTGTCCCGCGTCGTATCGGTCGTTCACCGGTGCCCCTCTCGGCTCAGTCGCCGCGGTAGAGCTGGCGCTTGTCGATGTAGCGCACGACTCCGTCGGGCACCAGATACCAGACCGGGTCGCCCTTGGCGACTCTCGCACGGCAGTCCGTGGAGGAGATGGCGAGGGCGGGGACCTCGACGAGGGAGACGCCGCCCTTGGGGAGCCCGGCGTCGGTCAGATGGTGGCCGGGGCGGGTGACGCCGATGAAGTGCGCGAGGGAGAACAGCTCCTCGCTGTCGCGCCAGGTCAGGATCTGCGCCAGCGCGTCGGCGCCGGTGATGAAGAACAGGTCCGTGTCGGGGTTGAGGGCGCGCAGGTCGCGCAGGGTGTCCACGGTGTAGGTGGGGCCGCCGCGGTCGATGTCGATGCGGCTCACCGAGAACTGCGGGTTCTCGGCGGTCGCGATGACCGTCATCAGGTAGCGGTCCTCGGCGGCGGAGACCTTGCGGTGGCTCTTCTGCCACGGCTGGCCGGTGGGGACGAACACCACCTCGTCGAGGTGGAACTGCGCGGCGACCTCGCTGGCCGCCACCAGGTGCCCGTGGTGGATCGGGTCGAAAGTGCCGCCCATGACGCCGAGGCGGCGCTTGCCCGTGCGCCACGGGCCGTTGCCGGGGCCGGCGGCGCGGCCGGGCGCCGGGCGTTCCTGTGCGCCGCTCGCCGTGTCGTGCGCCGGACCGGTAGGCATGTCCTGCTCTCCCATGCGTGCAGACCCTACCGGCCCGGTCCGAGGGCTCCGGCCTCCCCCGGGCTCCCCGGCATCCCGGGGCCGGGTCCGGGTGGTCCGGGGCCGCCCTCAGGGGTGTCTCCGGCGTCTCCCTAGCGGTCGCGGTTGAAGCGCGTGGTGATCCACAGCAGGAGCATGAGGATGACGAAGGCGGCGCCGCCGGTGAGGTAGGGGCTGAGGCTCTCGTGGTTGCCGCCGTGCTCCTGGCCCTCGGCGGCGAGGGTGACCAGCTGGGCAGCGGTGCTGTGGAAGCTCATCTTCGGCAGGACCTATCAGGTGTGGGCGGGATAAAGACGTCGGCTCATCGTATGCGGGAGCCGTGCGGGCGATCACGCCGACTCCGCCGTTGGGGACGCCCGTCCGCCCCCGGGACGCCCGCGCACGCCCCGGCCGCCCCGGGGGCCGGGGAACCTTCCGGACGCCTCAGTCGTCCTTGCGCTTGTAGCCCCGCAGCAGGAACCACGCGGTCAGCACACAGCCCACCACCATCACGATCAGGATGACCCGGAGCAGATTTCCCGCTCCCTGCGGCTCGGCGGCCGTGCGCGCGGCCTCGGCGAGCCAGGCGGTGCGGGGGGTGTGCTCCATGACGCGGTCTCCTTCGCTGTGCTGCCCGTCCACGGTATCTCCGCCTAGGCTGGGCTCCGCCGCGGGGGTACAAAGGGCCGCACAAGGGTCCGTAAAGGACCTCACACACACGCATGGGGGAAGACATGTCCGACGGCCACCAGCACAGCGGGCAGGAGAAGGTGCCGGGCCGGCAGCGCAGGCGCTTCCCGGAGATCTCCTCGCGTGCGTACGAGCATCCGGCCGACCGCAGTGCCCTGGTGGCGCTGCGCAAGCTGAGCGGTTTCGACACGGTCTTCAAGGCGCTCAGCGGCCTGCTGCCGGAGCGGAGCCTGAGGCTGCTGTTCCTGTCCGACTCCGTGCGGGTCTCGGACCGGCAGTTCTCCCATCTGAACGACATGCTGCGGGACGCCTGCTACATCCTGGACCTGGAGAAGGTCCCGCCGATGTACGTCAACCAGGACCCGAACCCGAACGCGATGTGCGTCGGCCTGGACGAGCCGATCATCGTCGTCACCACCGGGCTGGTGGAGCTGCTCGACGAGGAGGAGATGCGGGCCGTCGTCGGCCACGAGGTCGGGCACGCGCTGTCCGGCCACGCGGTGTACCGGACCGTTCTGCTCTTCCTCACCAGCCTCGCGGTCCGGGTCGCCTGGATCCCGCTCGGCAACGTCGCGATCATGGCGATCGTGACCGCGCTGCGGGAGTGGTTCCGCAAGTCGGAGCTGTCCGCCGACCGCGCGGGTCTCCTGGCCGGCCAGGACCTCCAGGCATCCATGCGCGGCCTGATGAAGATCGCGGGCGGGAACCATCTGCACGAGATGAACGTCGACGCCTTCCTGGAGCAGGCCGACGAGTACGAGGCCGGCGGCGATCTGCGCGACTCCGTGCTGAAGATCCTCAACGTGCTGCCGCGGTCCCACCCGTTCACCACCGTGCGGGCCGCCGAGCTGAAGAAGTGGGCCGCCTCCCGCGACTACCAGCGGCTCATGGACGGCCATTACCCGCGGCGCGGCGAGGACGGGGACACCTCGGTCCGGGACTCCTTCCGGGAGTCGGCGTCCAGCTACGCCACGCAGGTGCGCGGCTCGAAGGACCCGCTGATGAAGCTGGTGAACGACCTCGCCGGCGGCGCGGGGGACCTCGGCGAGCGGGTGCGGCGCGGCTTCGGCGGCTTCACCGGCTCCCAGCCGCGCCCGCCGAAGTCCCCGGGCGGGCCGGGGGAGGCCGCGGGACCAAAGGCCCCGGGCGACGGCGGGACCCCGGGCGGCCGGCCGCCGCGCGAGGAGGACTGACCGCCGCGACGGGGAGTGACCACGAGGGGCGCGGCACCGCCCGCCGCAGCGCCCCTCGTGGTCACACCTTCGGCTGCGCGCCCGCCGCCAGCGTTCCGCACAGGGCCGTGGCGCCGCCCGTGACGTAGGGGTCGGTCCCGGCCGGGGCGCCGTCCCCGGCGGTCTGGCCGGCGAGCAGCGGGCGCAGATGGCTCGCGGAGTCCTCGGCGCACGACAGCGGCCCGGCCTGGAGGGTGGACAGGACGAGCTCGGCCTGGTGGAGGCGCAGGTCGTCCCGGTCGAAGCGGAAGTGCAGCTCGCGCCGGACGGTGAACAGGGACACCTCGGCCCGGTCGTCCCGCCCGGCGGACCGCAGCGCGTAGACGAAGGTGTGGTCGGCGGTGACCTCCAGGGTGGCGGAGTCGGTCTCGGCCACCCGCAGCGTGCCGTGCGCCCGGATCCCGGGGTCGGCGAGCTCGGCGCGGGCGGGGTCGAACCGCACCAGCCAGCCCGTGGGCGCGTGCCGGCCGTCGGCGGCGGGGCTCTTGAAGCTCGCGTCGAACTGTTCCTGCTGGTCGGGGTCGAGCAGGACCCGCACGGAGCGGACCGGCCCGCCGCCGAGCACCTCCGGGTCGAGCCCGGAGCGCACGATGTAGTCCTTCGCGGTGGTCAGGGCGCTGAGCACCTGGCCGTCGGAGAAGTGCGCGGTGCGCCGAGCGGCCGGCAGCGGGACGCCCTCGGCGCCCACGCGGAATCCCGCGGCGGGACTCCGCTCGAACAGGCGGGCGGTATCGGCGGTGCCGGGCACCCGGCCCTGCGGGGCGAGCGGGACGACGGTCATGCGCAGCGGCTCGGCGGGCTCCTGGGCGGCGGGCGTCTGGTACGGGTGGCGCAGGCCCATGAAGACGGCGGTGCCGAAGGCGATCGCGATCAGCACGACGAGGACGAGGGCCTGCCGGGGCAGCCCGGGCCGGCGCAGCGGCGGGCGGCGGCGCACGGCGGGCGTGTGGTCGGCCATGCGCTCCTGGGCGGAGTACTCCTGGAGGCGGGCAGCCCGGACGAAGGACTCGTCGAAGACGACGGACCGGTACTCGTCCTCGCCACCTCCGGGGATGCCCTCGGGTGTCCCCTCAGGCGGGTCTCCAGGCCCTCCCATACCTTCAGGGTAGGTCGGCGCGAGCCCCGGTAAACGCGCTGCCGTACGCCAAGTTCGGACACTCCCGCGGCCGGATCGCCGGCTGCCCCGGGGCGCCCCTCAGGGGCTGTGCGGGATCACCGGGACGGCCGTCGGGGGGTGCTCGGCGGAGGCCGGGGGGGTCGCCGCGTCGCCCTGCTCCGGGCTGGTCGAGGCGGGCGGCGGGGTCTGCTCGCGGTCGCCGCCCGAGGATCCGCCCCGGTAAACCGCCGTGAAGGCCAGCGCGACCATGCCGATGCCCATGACGAGGGCGAGCACCCAGGCGACGGGGCGGTGCCAGCGCAGCTGCTTGCCGTACGTCCTCGCGGGGCCGCGGGGGCCGTCGAGGGCGTCGCCGCCGCCGTCCGGGGCACCGAGGCCGGGCGCGTGGCCGAAGCCTCCGTACCCGTCGGATCCGTCGTCGTACCGCTCGCCTCCGGGGTGAGCGCGGCGGGCCTCCGTCTCGGCGGCCTCGGCTCTCGCCTGGGCGGCGGCCAGGAGACGTTCGACGGCGGTCGGCTCGTGCACCGCGGCCGCCCGTACGAACGCCTCGTCGAAGACCACGGAGGCGAACTCTTCGTCCCACGCTCCGCGGTCAGGGTCGCTGTCGGGCTCCCGGCCGTCCCAGCCGTCAGGGAACGGCGTGCCCCCCACGTCCTCCGGCACGGATCCAGAGTAGACCGGAGGGGTCAATTTGGGCAGACGGTATGGAAATTCGTCCGGAGGGCGAGACGGCACCCGCGTCCGGCGGGCGCCGCCGGGCCGTCCGCCGCTCAGCGCCGGGTGTGCCCGTCGCCGGTGACGATGTACTTGGTGCTGGTGAGCTCCGGCAGCCCCATCGGTCCGCGGGCGTGCAGCTTCTGCGTGGAGATGCCGATCTCGGCGCCGAAGCCGAACTGGCCGCCGTCGGTGAAGCGGGTGGAGGCGTTGACCGCGACCGTCGTGGAGTCGACCAGCTGGGTGAAGCGGCGGGCGGCCTGCTGGGAGGTGGTGACGATGGCCTCGGTGTGGCCGGAGGTCCACAGCCGGATGTGCTCGACGGCCTTGTCGAGGGAGTCGACGACCGCGGCGGCGATGTCGTACGACAGGTACTCCGTCTCCCAGTCCTCCGCGGTGGCCTCGACCACCGTCGCCCGGGAGTCCTTCGCGTACGCCATCACGCGCTCGTCGGCGTGCACGGTGACCCCGGCGTCGGCCAGGGCGTCCAGGGCGCGGGGCAGGAACTCGGGGGCGATGTCCTGGTGGACGAGGAGGGTCTCGGCGGCGTTGCAGACGCCGACCCGCTGGGCCTTGGAGTTGATCAGGATCTCGACGGCCATGTCGAGGTCGGCCCGCGCGTCGACGTACACGTGGCAGTTGCCGGTGCCGGTCTCGATGACGGGGACGACGGACTCCTGGACGACGGTGTTGATCAGCGAGGCGCCGCCGCGCGGGATGAGCACGTCGACCAGGCCGCGGGCGCGCATCAGCTCGCGCACGCTCTCGCGGCTCTCGCCGGGCACGAGCTGGACGGCGTCGGCGGGCAGCCCGGCGCCGCCGACCGCGTCCCGCAGGACCCGCACCAGCGCGGTGTTCGACCGGTACGCCGAGGAGGAGCCGCGCAGCAGAACGGCGTTGCCGGACTTCAGGCACAGGGCGGCGGCGTCGACGGTGACGTTGGGCCGCCCCTCGTAGATGATGCCGACGACGCCGAGCGGGACGCGGACCTGGCGCAGGTCGATGCCGTTGGGCAGGGTGGAGCCGCGCACCACCTCGCCGACCGGGTCGGGCAGCGCGGCCACGTCGCGCACGTCGGAGGCGATGGCGCGGACCCGCTCCGGGGTGAGGGTGAGCCGGTCGATCATGCCCTCGCTGGTGCCGTTCTCCCGGGCCCTGGCCACGTCCTGGGCGTTGGCCTCGACGATCTCGCTCGTGCGGACCTCCAGGGCGTCCGCGATGGCGAGCAGCGCGTCGTCCTTCACGGCCCGGGGCAGCGGCGCGAGGTCGGCGGCGGCGGCCTTGGCGCGGTAGGCGGCCTGGGTGACCGGGGTCATCGAGTCGTACGGCGAGAGCGTGGTCATGAGGGAAGCGTAGTGCGCGCGCCGGGTCCGGCCGGCGGCCGTCCCACAGCGCGAGACGGCCTCAAAAGGGGTGAACCCCGACAGGGGTCGCCGGGGCCGGCCCGTACCCCGCGGCGATGCGCTGGTGGTAGGTCGCGCGGTCGATGACCTCCAGGCCGACGATCTCCCAGGGCGGAAGGCCCGCGGTCTGGCGGTGCTCGCCCCACAGGCGCAGCGCGACGGCGGCGGCGTCGTGCAGGTCGCGCGCCTCCTCCCAGTAGCGGATCTCGGCGTGGTCGTCGGCGTATCTGCTGGTCAGCAGGAAGGGATGGTCGTGCGCGAGCTGTTCCAGGGCGCGCCGCACCTCCGGCAGCGGGGCGCGTGCGCCGGAGACGCTCAGGGTGACGTGCCACAGGCGCGGGGGCTCGGCGGGCCCCTCGCGCTCGAACCGGTCCCCCGCCGCCACGCTCGTCAGGGCGCGCTCCTCCCCGGCCGCGCGGGAGCCGGCACCACCGGGGGACGTCGCCGTCCCCGGGCGCACTCGTCTCACGACGGCCTCCTTCGTGCACAGGTCGACCCGAGGGTCGCGCGGGCTGGTTCCCGGGACGAAGTCGCGCGGACTCGGCCCCCCGGACAAAGTTGAGCAGGCGGCGCCGGATCGCGGGGCGGTTTTGCGGAACGTCCACCACCGGTGCGGGGATGTTTCGACCCATTTACGGGTGCAGGATCACCAAATCGTCCCTGTGTACGACCTCTCGTTCGTACGCCGGTCCGAGCTCCCGGGCCAGCTCCCGCGTCGAGCGGCCGATCAGCCGGGGGATCTCCTTGGCGTCGAAGCTGACGAGCCCCCGCGCCACCGCGCGCCCCTCGCCGTCCCGCAGTTCGACGGGGTCCCCGGCGCTGAACTCGCCCTCCACGGTGGCGATCCCCGCCGGCAGCAGCGATTTGCGGCCCTCGACGACCGCGCGCACCGCCCCGTCGTCGAGGGTGAGCGCCCCCTGCGGGGTGGAGGCGTGCTGGAGCCACAGCAGCCGGTCGGCGGACCGCTTGCCGGTGGGGTGGAAGTAGGTGCCGGTGTCCTGGCCGGTCAGGGCGTCGGCCGCGTGGACCGCGCTGGTCAGCACCACGGGGATGCCGGCGGCGGCGGCGATGCGGGCCGCCTCGACCTTGGTGACCATGCCGCCGGTGCCCACCCCGGCCTTGCCGGCGCTGCCGATCTCGACGTGCGCGAGGTCCTCCGGCCGCCGCACCTCGGCGATCCGGGTGGTGCCCGGCTTGCCGGGGTCGCCGTCGTACACGCCGTCCACGTCCGACAACAGCACCAGCAGGTCGGCGTGGACCAGGTGGGCGACGAGGGCGGCGAGGCGGTCGTTGTCGCCGAAGCGGATCTCGTCGGTGGCGACGGTGTCGTTCTCGTTGACGACCGGGAAGGCGCCCATGGCGAGCAGTTCGTCCAGGGTGCGCGAGGCGTTGCGGTGGTGCGCGCGGCGGCTCATGTCGTCGCTGGTGAGCAGCACCTGGCCGACCCGGACGCCGTAGCGGGCGAAGGAGGCGGTGTAGCGGGCCACGAGCAGGCCCTGGCCGACGCTGGCGGCGGCCTGCTGGCGGGCCAGGTCCCGGGGGCGGCGGCGCAGGCCCAGCGGGGCGAGGCCGGCGGCGATGGCACCGGAGGAGACGAGGACGATCTCCCGCTCTCCCCCGCCGCGGACCTTCGCCAGGACGTCGACGAGCGCGTCGACCCGGTCGGCGTCGAGCCCGCCCTCGGCGGTGGTCAGTGACGAGGACCCGACCTTGACGACGATCCTGCGAGCCTCGCTCACGGCCTGCCTTGCCCCTGCCACCTGTGCTCTTTCCCCTCGATCACGGCGTCGACGCCTCCTGTCGCCCGCCTCGCAATCTACGCGAGGCGGGCGCCGGGCCGCGCGTCCGTTTCAGGTACCGGACGCCGGCGGCGCGGCCGCCGGTCCGGCTCAGCCGTGCAGGTGCCGCCAGCCCCGCCAGGCCGACTGGATCATGTCGTCCAGGCCGTAGCGCGCCGACCAGTCGAGCTCGCGCCGGATGCGGTCGGCGGAGGCGACCACGCGCGCCGGGTCGCCGGGCCTGCGCGGTGCCACCTCCGGGGTGACGTGCTCGTGGCCGGTCACCTTGAGGATGCGGTCGACCATCTCGCGGACGGAACTGCCCTCGCCGCGCCCGATGTTGAGGACGAGGGAGGTGCCGTCGGCGGCCTCGCCCAGCCGCCGGGCCGCCGCGAGGTGGGCGGAGGCGATGTCCTCGACGTGGATGTAGTCGCGTACGCAGGTGCCGTCGGGCGTGGCGTAGTCGTCGCCGAAGATACGGGGGGCCTCCCCGGCCTCCAGGCGCTCGAAGACCATGGGGATGAGGTTGAAGACACCGGCGTCGGCCAGCGCGGGCTCGGCGGCGCCGGCCACGTTGAAGTAGCGCAGGGCGGCGGCCCGGATGCCGTGGGCGCGGGCGGCGGCGGCGATCAGCCACTCGCCGACCAGCTTGGTCTCGCCGTAGGGGCTCATCGGCGCGCAGGGGGTGTCCTCCGTGACGAGCTCCACATCCGGCATGCCGTACACCGCGGCGGAGGAGGAGAAGACGAGCTTGCCGACGCCCGCCTCCGTCATGGCCTCCAGCAGGGTCTGGAGGCCGGTGACGTTCTCCCGGTAGTAGTGGAGCGGCTGCTCCACGGACTCCCCCACCTGCTTCTTGGCGGCGATGTGGACCACGCCTGTCACAGCATGGTCACGAAACGCCCGCGCGAGGAGGGAGGCGTCCAGCACGCTGCCGACGACCAGCGGCACGCCCTCGGGCACCCGGTCGGCGCTGCCGGTGGACAGGTCGTCGTAGACGACCACGCGTTCACCGCCCGCCACCATGGCACGCACCACGTGTGCGCCGATGTACCCGGCTCCGCCCGTGACCAGCCAGCTCATCCTCATGCCTCCCAGGTCGTTGTCACTGGGTGCAGACTCGTGTGTGCGCCCCGGAAAATCGAGTCGGACACACAGGACAAAATACTGTAAAGCGGGTCACTGTCGACTCAACGTGAGCAAGTTCTCCACTCCCTGCGGAGCGGCTCATTCACCCACGTATTTCCGGGTTTTTTCCGGGTCTTCCGGTCACTCGCGGCCCTTGGCGGACCCGCTACCGTGCCCACGGAAACTTCATGTGAATCCTTTACGCTGATGCGGCGGCGCGCTCCCGGTCCACCGCGCTCGGAGCGCGTTCCGACCCCAGCCCGCGCACCGTGGTCAGTTCTCGGAACAGGTTGTAAGGATGCCCAAACTCTCTCTCGTCGTCCCTGTGTACAAGGTGCAGGGCTACCTGCCCGAGTGCCTTGACTCCGTGCTCGGCCAGGACTACACGGACTTCGAGATCATCGCCGTCGACGACTGCTCGCCGGACGGGTCAGGGGCCATTCTCGACGAGTACGCGCAGCGGGACGCGCGGATTCATGTGATTCACCTCACGGAGAACGTCGGGCTGGGGCGGGCGAGAAACGCGGGACTGGAAAAGGCCCAGGGTGAATACGTGCTGTTCCTGGACAGCGACGACACGCTGTCCGACGGCGCCCTGACCGCGATATCCGAGCGCCTCGAGGCCACCGGCGACCCCGAGATACTCGTCTTCGACTACGCCCGCACCTACTGGGACGGCCAGGTCCGCCCCAACCAGCGGGCGGACCTGCTCAAGAGCGACGGGCCGGACGTGTTCTCCCTCGCCGAGCGCCCGCAACTGCTCGACCTGCTCCAGATCGTCTGGAACAAGGCGTACCGCCGCGACTTCATCACCCGCACCGGCCTCACCTTCCCGCCCGGGTACTACGAGGACGCCCCCTGGACGTTCTGCTCGCTGATCAGCGCCGGGCGGATCGCCGTACTGGACCGCGTCTGCGTCCTGTACCGGCAGCGCCGCGAGGGCGGCAACATCCTCAAGACGGTCAGCCGCAAGCACTTCGACGTCTTCGACCAGTACCGCCGCGTCTTCGACTTCCTCGACGCGCACGAGGAACTCGACCGGTGGCGCGGCCCGTTGTTCCGCAAGATGGTCGACCACTACCTCACCGTGCTGGAGCGGCCCGGCCGGCTGCCGCGCGAGGCGCGCGCCGAGTTCTTCCACCGCGCCTCCGCCGACTACCGGGCCCGGCTGCCGAAGGACTTCCACAAGCCCGCCGGCGGGCGCGGTCACAAGTACACGATGCTGGAGCGCGACGCGTACGCGGCCCTGATGAGCGCCACCACCGCGGTGAAGCTCCGCCAGTCGGTCAGGAAGCGCACCCGCGACGCCGTCAACCGCTCCAAGCGCGGCGCGATGGGCGTCCACTACCAGTCGCAGCTGCGGCTGCCGCTGGACGAGAACCTCGTGCTGTTCTCCGCCTACTGGAGCCGCAGCGTCTCCTGCAACCCCGCGGCCATCGACGCGGAGGTGGCCCGTCTCGCCCCGCACCTGCGCCGTGTGTGGGCCATCCGCCCGGACGCGGTGGAGCGGGTGCCCAAGGGCGTGGAGTACGTCCGCGTGGGTTCGCGCGCGTACTGGGCGGCCCTGGCCCGCGCCAAGTACCTCGTCAACAACGTCAACTTCGCCGACGCCGTGGTCAAGCGCGAGGGGCAGATCCACGTGCAGACCCACCACGGCACGCCGCTGAAGACGATGGGCCTGGACCAGCGGAAGTACCCGGCCTCCACCGACATGGACTTCGAGAAGCTGCTCGAGCGGTGCGACCGGTGGGACTACAGCATCAGCTCCAACCGCTTCTCGACCGCGATATGGGAGCGGGTCTACCCCTGCTCCTACGTCTCGCTGGAGACCGGCTACCCGCGCAACGACGTCCTGGTCAACGCCGGCGCCGAGGAGGTCCGCCGGGCCCGTGCGGCCCTCGGCCTCGCCGACGGCGCCAAGGCGTTCCTCTACATGCCGACCCACCGCGAGTACCAGCCCGGCTTCACCCCCGGCCTGGACCTGGCCCGGCTGGCGGAGGAACTCGGGCCCGACGCCACCCTGCTGCTGCGCGGCCACTACTTCTACGGCAACTCCCCGCACATCGCCGAACTGCGCCGCAGCGGCCGGATCGTCGACGTCTCCGGGCACCCGCGGGTGGAGGAGCTCTACCTCGCCGCCGACGCGCTGATCACCGACTACTCCTCGGCGATGTTCGACTACGCCGTCCTGGACCGCCCGATCATCGTCTACGCGCCCGACTGGGACATCTACTCCGCCGTGCGCGGCACCTACTTCGATCTCCTCCAGGAGCCGCCCGGCGCGGTGGCCACCTCGCAGGCGGAGCTGATCAGGCTGCTCGGGTCGGGTGACTACGACAGCCGGGACGCGGCCGGGCGCCGGGACGCCTTCCGCAGGCGTTTCTGCGAATTCGACGACGGGCACGCAGCCGAACGCGTCGTCCGGCGCGTCTTCCTCGGTGAACAGACCCCGCTGCCGTTCGTCCCGTTCGGCGAACGGCCCCACGCCCCGACCCCCGCCCAGGCGCTCGAACCGGTCGAGCGGGCCTGACCCCGAAAGGAGACCACCAAGCCATGGCCCCTCGGCTCAGTGTCATCGTCCCCATCTACGACGTGGAGCGCTATCTGCCGGCCTGCCTGGACTCGCTGGCAGCCCAGACCTTCCGCGACTTCGAGGTCCTGATGGTGGACGACGGTTCACCCGACGACTCCGCCTCCATAGCCGCCGCGTACGCCGAGCGCGACCCGCGCTTCAAGCTGATACGCAAGGAGAACGGCGGCCTGGGCGCCGCCCGCAACACGGGCCTGGAACACCTGTCCCCGCAGGCGGAGTACGTCACCTTCGTCGACAGCGACGACCTGATCCCACCGGACGCCTACCGGCTGATGGTGACCAGCCTCGACGAGTCCGGCTCGGACTTCGCCACCGGCAACGTCTTCCACCTCAAGGGCGAGAAGACCTGGCAGGTGCCGCTGCTGAGGATGCTCGCAGGCGAGGCCCGCCGCGCCACCCACATCTCCCAGTACGGCAAGCTCGTCGCCGACCGGATCGCCTGCAACAAGGTATTCCGCCGCACGTTCTGGGAGAAGCACGGCTTCGCCTTCCCCGAGGGCCGACTGTACGAGGACACGCCCGTCACGATGCGGGCCCACTACCTCGCCGACGCCGTCGACGTCATCTCCGAGCCCTGCTACTACTGGCGGCTGCGCGAGGGCGAGTCCGCCCCCTCCATCACCCAGCGCCGCACCGACCCGGCCGGTGTCCGCGACCGGGTCACCTCCGTGCTGGAGATCAGCGCCTTCCTGGCCGAGCAGCCCGGTGAGATGTTCGCCCGGCTCAAGGAGGAGTACGACACCCGCGTCCTCAAGGACGACCTGCGGCTCTTCCTCAACGTGGTGCCCGACGGCGACGAGGAGTACCGCGCCGAGTTCCTGCGCTCGGCCAACCGCTTCCTGGACCGCATCGACCCCAAGGTCGTCATGGCGCTCCCCGCCCAGCTGCGCGTGCAGTGGCTGCTGGTGCGCAAGCACAAGCTGGACGAGCTGATCGCCCTCCTCGCCGGCCAGCGGCGCAAGGAGGCCGTGGAGGTCAGCGGCCTGGTCCGCAAGTACGCCTCCTTCCCCTCGCTGGCCGACTCCGACCTGGACTTCCCGCGCAAGGCGCTGCGCATCGACCAGGACCTGCGGATGCGCGCCCCGCTCCAGGACGTGACCTGGTCCGAGGGCAAGCTCGTGCTGTCCGGCAACGCCTGGATCGACAAGATCGACCTGCCGTCGAAGCACTCCTCGGTCAAGGTGCTCCAGCTGCGCAAGGACAAGTCCCGCCGCCGCATCCTGCTGCCCGCCCGCAACGTCCACCGCCCCGAGTGCACCACCAACTCCGGCCAGGACCGCTACAACTACGACTGGGCCGGCTGGGAAGTCACCATCGACCCGGCGAAGCTGCGCAAGGGCGGCGAGTGGCAGGAGGGCCTGTGGCACGTGGGCCTCGGCCTGTACGCCTCCGGCCTGATGCGCCGCGCCGCCGTGCAGTCCAGCGGCGGCGCCGCCTGCAACTTCCCGCCGTACACCTGGCTCAGCCCCGACTTCCGGCTGCTGCCCTCCGTCGAGCGCGGCGCGCTCAAGATCCGCATTGAGCGGGTCCGGGCGCTGATCACCGGGCGCACCGTGGAGGGCGACCGGATCGTCGTCACCGGCGAGATCCGGGTGCCCCTCGCCGCCGGCGAGGACGTGGTGCTGCGGGTGCGCAACCAGAAGGGCGCCGACGTCCACGAGTACCCGGTGACCGTGACCGACGAGGGCGGCACCCGGCGGTTCTCGGTGGAGGTCCCGGTGGCCGACGTGGCGCTGGTCTTCCACGAGGGCGTCGACGCCAAGGCGCAGCCGGAGAACCGCACCTGGTCCACCGCGCTGATCGCCCGGGACCCGCAGGGCGCCGAGCGCCAGTTCAGCACCGTGCTCCAGGAGGGCCTGCCCGACGCCCGCTTCAACCTGCCCGCCTCCCTGGGCGAGCGGGCCGAGCTGGGCGAGCTGGCCATCGTCGCGGGCCACACCGGCTACCTGAAGTTCGCCGGCCGCACCCGCCGCGCCACCATCGACCGGGTCGGCGTCGAGGACGGCCGCATCACCATCGCCGCGCACACCGACCCCCGGCTCACCGGCGCCCGGTTCCTGCTCAAGCCCCGCAACCGCTTCGAGGAGCGCTTCGTCGAGGCCCGCTGGTTCGAGGACGGCCGCTTCGAGGTCGCCTTCGACCCGTCGGCCCTCGGCGGCGAGGGCAACGTGCCGCTGCGCGCGGGCCGCTGGAACCTGTGGCTGCGCCCGGAGGACGGCGCGCCCGACGTGCCCTTCGTCACCGACCGGCTGGCGGCGCCGCAGTTCCCGCTGCGCGCCGAGCTGAACGGGCGCCGCTACTGGCTGGAGAACCGCTGGGCCGACTTCCCCCAGCTCAACTGCCGCTCGGAGCTGAGCGACCTGGAGCGCGGCCCGTTCCGGCAGAAGCAGCTGCGCCGCGAGCTGTACCAGCCCCTGCGCCGCGAGCCCCTGCGCGACCAGGTCTTCTACCTCAGCTACAACGGCAAGCAGTTCTCCGACAGCCCGAAGGCGATGTACCACGAGCTGGTCCGCCGCGGCTCGGACCTCAAGCACCTGTGGGCGGTCCGTGACGGGCAGGTCATCCTGCCCGAGGGCGTCGAGCGGGTGCGGATGTGGGGCACCGAGTGGTACGAGGCGCTCGCCACCAGCCGTTACATCGTCACCAACGGCCACCTGCCGGACTGGATCGAGCGGCGCCCGGGCCAGGTCATCGTGCAGACCTGGCACGGCACGATGCTGAAGAAGATCGGCCACGACATCGACACGCTGCACTTCGACCGCCGCTACCAGGAGAAGCTGGCGCTGGAGGCGAAGCAGTGGAGCCTGGTGGTCTCCTCCAACCGCTTCAGCACGCCCATCCTCAAGCGCGCCTTCTCCTACGACGGCGAGATCCTGGAGGCGGGCTACCCGCGCAACGACTACCTGTACTCCCCCGACAAGGACCGCATCGCCGAGCGCGTGAAGAAGCAGCTCGGCCTGCCCGCGGGGAAGAAGGTCGTCCTCTACGCGCCGACCTGGCGGGACGACCTGTCGCACAGCGCCGGCCAGTACCTGTTCGACCTGCGGATCGACCTGGAGGACGCGCAGAAGCGGCTCGGCGACGACCATGTGCTGCTCATCCGCCGTCACTCCAACGTCGTCGACGCGGTGCCCGGCGCCGGCAACGGGTTCGTGTGGGACGTGTCGGAGTACCCGGACATCGCGGACCTCTACCTGGCCGCCGACGTCATGATCACGGACTACTCGTCGGTCATGTTCGACTACGCCCACCTGCGGCGGCCGATGCTGTTCTTCACCTACGACCTGGAGCACTACCGGGACACCCTGCGCGGGTTCTACTTCGACTTCGAGCAGGACTCGCCCGGCCCGCTGATCTCCACGTCCAAGGAACTGGTCGACGCGCTGCGCGACATCGACCAGGTGTCGGCCGAGTACCAGGAGCGCTTCGAACGCTTCCACCACCTCTTCTGCGACCTGGACGACGGCAACGCCTCCAAGCGGGTCGTGGACCGGATGCTGGAGCAGAGCCGGGAGCTGTGACCGCCCCGCGGCGCTGACCGGAACGGGCCGGGCCCCGGAGGACGCGTCCTCCGGGGCCCGGCCCGTCGTCGTGGTGGTGCCGCGGCGCCGAAGACGCCGCGGCGGTGGGTCACAGCCGTACGGTCTTCACCGCGAACTGGCTCAGCGCCGTGTAGTACGGCCGCAGCTCCGTCCGGACCGGCCGCGGCAGCGCGGCCGGCGTCGCGCCCAGGCTGCGCCGGGCCTTGCGGGCGGCGCGGCGCACCACCGACGGCCGGGGCACGGAGCCGGTGGTGAGCTTCGGGCGGGGGAAGGTGAACACGTCGATCGGCTTGAGCACGTCGGTGGCCAGCTTCGCCAGCGCGGCGCGCGGCGCCCCCTCCTCCGGACGGATCCAGAAGTCCCAGATGACCTCCTTCTCGTCCTCCTCGCCGTGCTCCCGCGCGAGCACCGCGCAGTCGATGACCGTCTCGAAGGCGCCGTCCCCGGCGTCGCGCGCCTCGAAGGCGAGCACCCGCTCCTTGTCCCGCCGGTGCACGGCCTCCACCACCGCGCCCCGGCCCAGCGCCGCGCCCCACAGGTCCGCCCGCAGCCGGACCGCCTGGTCGTCCACGCGGACCGGCCCGACCTCGGCGTGCACCTCGCGCAGGGCGCTGCGCACCCGCAGCCGGCCGTTGTCGTGCCGGTGCGGCAGCAGCAGCGCGAGCGGGTGGCCGTGCGGCCGGGGCAGCTCCACGGCGAGCAGGTCCCGGGTGTCGCAGCCGTAGCCGTCGGTGGTCAGCGGCACCTCCGCGCCCGTCGGGGAGGCCAGCGCCGCCTCCCAGGTGCCGTGCGGCAGCCCGGCGTCCCAGGCGACGAGCGCCTCGCCGGTGTCGGACAGCGGGAAGCGGCGCTCCTCGGCGTTCTTGCCGCCGCGGCGCAGCACCAGCTCGGCGCCGCGGGCCCGCTCGGGCAGCGGGCCGACCGCGATGTGCACACTGCCCCGGTCGTCGACCCGGGCGGTGGCGTGCCGGGGCAGCGCCTTGCGGGCGAACGCCCGCTCCAGGATGGCCTCGAAGCGCTCCCGGCTGGCGGTCTCGTGGAAGCGCTCGGCGCCGCGCACGGCGTTGGCGGCCATCTTGTGCCGCAGTTCGTCGTCCTGGACCAGCCGCAGGATCGCCCCGGCCATCTCCTCCACGTCACCGCGCGGGACGAGCAGCCCGTCCTCGCCGTGAGTGAGGATGTTGCGCGGGCCGTGGTCGGCGTCGGTGCTGACCACGGGCAGCCCGGCCGCCATGGCCTCGACGATGACGTTGCCGAACGCCTCCCGCTTGGACGGCAGGACGAAGATCGACCCCTTGCCGAACTCGGGCGTGACCGGGGCGGTCTGCCCCATCAGCAGGATGCTGTTGGACAGGCCCAGTTCCTCGATGCGGGCCCGCAGCCGGTTCTTCTCGGCGCCGCTTCCGTAGATCCGCAGCGTCCAGTCGGGCGCCTGGGCGTGCACCTTGGCGAACGCCTCGACCAGCAGGGCGTGGTTCTTGTTGTCGGTGAGGTGACCGGCGCAGACGACGACCTTGTTGGTGCCCTTGGAGCGGATCGGGGAGGCCGGCACGCAGTTCGGCATGACCGCCAGCCGGTCCCGCACCGCGGGCACCTGCCGCCCGATGCTCTCGACCTCCTCGGGGGTGAGCGCCGTCAGGGCGTCCAGGGACAGATAGGCCGGGAACAGCCGCTCCTTGATGTCCTTGGCGTAGATGGACGGCATGGAGTGCTCCTGGGTCACCTTGAGATAGGTGCCCGGGGCCTGCGCCAGCATGATGGTGTTGCGCGGGCTGGAGCTGACCACGACGTCGGCGTCCGTGGTGGCCAGGTACTCCAGCAGCCGCCGTTCCGCCAGACGGCTGACGACGGGCTTCTTCGCGCCGGTGTTGGGCGGGTAGATCAGCGGCCACTTCTCCACCAGCGGGTCGTCCAGGTCGGAGACCGGCGAGTGCGGGCGCAGATCGCTGAGCACCCGTACCGAAACCCTGGGGTCGAGGGGGAAGTACGACTCGTCGCGCACCTTGCGCAACGCCACGATCTCCACGTCGTGCCGGTCGGCGAGCGCGCCGGCGAGATTCTGGGTCGCGCTCACCACGCCCCCCATGTGGCAGAGGTCGCGGACCAGGAATGCAATCTTCACAGTCAATCCCCATCCAGGGCGCCGCGTGCGGACGCCGTCCTTGGCCGTGATCCGGGAACCGGTCGTCGTGCCGGCCGGTCCCTCCCGGGTTCCCCACCGCGCCGGCGGAACGAATCACGGCCGGGCAGGGAGCGGCCCCGCACATTAGACGTGGACGGACCGCACAACGTTGTTCACCGGGCGGTCACGATTGAGACACATGCGAGCCACGGCGGTCACCGGCCGCGGCGCCCGGGCCCGTCCCGCGCGGCCACGGCCCGGACGCCGCCTCGGCCGCCCGCCAGACGTGCGGCGAGCGGCCAGACGTACGGCGAGCGGCCAGACGTACGGCGAGCGGGCGGCGGCCGCCCGCTCGGTCCTAGAGCCGTCTGTCCTAGAACGGCTCGAAGTCGTCGAACTCCCGCTGCGCCTCGTCCCGCTCGGCCTGCCGGTCCCGGCGCCGCTGGGCGGCCGGGCGGGGAGCCTCCAGACGGTGGTCCTCGCCGCGGCGGCCGAGCATCTCGGCTCCCGCCATCACCGACGGTTCCCAGTCGAAGACGACCGCGTTCTCCTCGGGGCCGATGGCGACGCCGTCGCCGCTGCGGGCACCGGCCTTCATCAGCTCCTCCTCGACACCGAGGCGGTTGAGCCGGTCGGCGAGGTACCCCACGGCCTCGTCGTTGTTGAAGTCGGTCTGCCGCACCCAGCGCTCCGGCTTCTCGCCGCGCACCCGGAACAGGCCGTCCTCCTCGCGCGTGACGGTGAAGCCCGCGTCGTCGACCGCCTTGGGCCGGATCACGATCCGGGTCGCCTCTTCCTTCGGCTTGGCGGCGCGCGCGGCGGCCACCAGTTCGGCCAGCGCGAAGGACAGCTCCTTCAGCCCGGTGTGCGCGACCGCCGACACCTCGAAGACGCGGTAACCGCGCGCCTGGAGGTCCGGGCGCACCATCTCGGCCAGGTCCCGGCCGTCCGGTACGTCGATCTTGTTCAGGACGACGAGCCGCGGGCGGTTGTCGAGGCCGCCGTACTGTCGCAGCTCCTCCTCGATCACGTCGAGGTCGGAGACGGGGTCCCGGTCGGACTCCAGCGTGGCCGTGTCCAGCACGTGCACCAGCACGCTGCACCGCTCGACGTGCCGCAGGAACTCCAGGCCCAGGCCCTTGCCCTGGCTGGCGCCGGGGATGAGGCCGGGGACGTCGGCGATCGTGTAGACGGTCGAGCCGGCCGTCACCACGCCCAGGTTCGGCACCAGGGTCGTGAACGGATAGTCGGCGATCTTCGGCTTGGCGGCGCTGAGCACGGAGATCAGCGACGACTTGCCGGCGCTCGGATAGCCCACCAGCGCCACGTCGGCGACGGTCTTCAGTTCCAGCACGATCTCGCGCACGTCGCCGGGCTCGCCGAGCAGGGCGAAGCCGGGCGCCTTGCGCCGGGCGGAGGCCAGCGCCGCGTTGCCCAGGCCGCCCCGGCCGCCCTGCGCGGCGACGTACGAGGTGCCGTGCCCGACCAGGTCGGCGAGGACGTTGCCCGCCTTGTCGAGGACCACGGTGCCGTCCGGGACCGCCAGGACGAGGTCCTGGCCGTCCTTGCCGGAGCGGTTGCCGCCCTCGCCGGGCTTGCCGTTGGTGGCCTTGCGGTGCGGGGAGTGGTGGTACTCCAGCAGCGTGGTCACCGACTGGTCGACGGTGAGGATCACATCGCCGCCGCGGCCGCCGTTGCCGCCGTCCGGGCCGCCCAGCGGCTTGAACTTCTCACGGTGGACGGAGGCACAGCCGTGGCCTCCGTTACCCGCGGCGACGTGGAGTTCGACGCGGTCCACGAAGGTGGTCATGGTGGGTGCCTCCTGGGGGTGCCCCGGCCGGGAGCCGGGAGAAGTGCGGGAAAGTCTCTTCGGTGTGGTGCGCGTGTCGGTGCGCTGCGCGTGAAAAGCGGTGCGCAGATGAAACGGGCGCGTAGGTGAAACGCGCGAAAGGCGGACCCGCTTCCCGTACGGGAAGTGAGGTCCGCCTCTCGAAACGCTCGGTCGAAACGCCCGTCAGGCGATTCAGGCGACCGGAACGATGTTCACGACCTTGCGGCCACGGTGGGTGCCGAACTGCACCGAACCGGCCTGGAGGGCGAACAGCGTGTCGTCGCCGCCACGGCCGACGCCGGAGCCCGGGTGGAAGTGCGTGCCGCGCTGGCGGACCAGGATCTCACCCGCGTTGACGACCTGACCGCCGAAGCGCTTCACGCCGAGCCGCTGGGCGTTGGAGTCGCGACCGTTCCGGGTGGACGATGCGCCCTTCTTGTGTGCCATCTGTTCTCAGTCCCTTACTTCGCAGCCGTGGGGATCTCAGTGACCTTGATCGCCGTGTACTGCTGGCGGTGGCCCTGACGACGACGGTAGCCGGTCTTGTTCTTGTAGCGCAGAATGTCGATCTTCTGGCCCTTGTGGTGGTCCACGACCTCGGCCTGGACCTTGATGCCGGCCAGCACCCACGGGTCGCTGGTCACGGAGTCGCCGTCGACGAGCAGCAGGGTCGAGAGCTCGACCGTGTCGCCGACCTTGGCGGTGGAAATCTTGTCAACCTCGACGATGTCGCCGACAGCAACCTTGTGCTGCCGACCACCGCTGCGCACGATCGCGTACACGCGGAACTCTCTCTCTACGCTCGGGAAACGGCACCCCCGCAGGCCAGCCGCCCGGATTGACGGACGGCCTCTCCCGGCCAGCCCTGTGTCCGGGAGGAAGAGGTTTACGGGGATGTGGCATGTCAGTGGACACGCCGACGGTCAAGGTTACGGGGCCCGCCCCACGGGGGTCAAACCGGGCTCTCGCGGCTCAGTCGGCGACCGACGCGGCGTAGTCGGCGTACGCCTCCCGGATCCGCGCCGGCGACAGCTCCAGGTGCTCCAGGATGGTGTAGCGGCCCGGGCGGGTCCGCGGGGCGAACTCCACGGCCCGGACGAACTCGTCGTCGCCGAACCCGATCTCCTCGGCGAGGACCGGCAGACCGTGCCGCCGCAGCACGCGGGCCATCAGCCGGGAGCCCTCGTGGTCGCCCCACAGGTGCGTCGCGAAGGCGGCGCCGAGCCCCACCTGCTCGCCGTGGCTGGCCGCCCGCTTGGGGTACAGCAGATCGAGCGCGTGGCTGATCTCGTGGCAGGCCCCGGACGAGGGGCGGGTGTGCCCCGCGATCGACATGGCGATGCCCGACAGCACCAGCCCCTCGGTCAGCACGGTCAGGAACCCGTCGTCGCCGCAGCCGCCGGGATGGCGCAGCACGGCCTCGCCGGCCTGGCGGGCCATGGCGGCGGCCAGGCCGTCGACCTTCTCGCCGCTCACCCGGTGCGCCAGCTCCCAGTCGGCGACGGCGGAGATGTTGGAGACGGCGTCGCCGATGCCGGACCGCACGAAGCGGATCGGTGCCTGGCGGATCACCGCGAGGTCGACCAGGATCGCGATGGGCGTGGGCACGCCGTACGAGCCGCGGCCGGCGTCGTTGTCCAGGATCGACACCGGCGAGCAGATGCCGTCGTGGGAGAGGTTGGTGGCCACGGCGACCATGGGCAGCCCGACGCGCGCCGCGGAGTACTTGGCGCAGTCGATGACCTTGCCGCCGCCGAGCCCGACGACCGCGTCGTACCGGCCGCCCTTCATCGCGTCGGCCAGCCGCACCGCGTCGTCGATGGTCCCGCCGCCGACCTCGAACCACTCGGCCCCCGGCAGGGCCGGCGCCAGCCGCTCGCGCAGCCGCGCCCCGGACCCCCCGCTGACCGCGACGGCGAGCCGTCCGGACTGGGAGATCCGCTGGTCGGCGAGGACGCTCGTCAGGTCGTCGAGGGCGCCCGGGCGGATGTCGACGACGACCGGCGACGGGATGAGCCGCGTCAGTAGCGGCACGCGATCTCCCTGCCCTTGGCGAGGTCGTCGTGGTTGTCGATCTCGACCCACTTCACGTCGCCGATCGGCGCCACGTCGACGGTGAAGCCG